>CAYZGM010000024.1:0-23692 GCA_964478015.1 uncultured Planctomycetia bacterium | reverse complement strand
TCGCGAGGGCGGCCACACCGTGGGCGCCGGGGTTATTTCGGAGATATTGGGCTAATCATGACGACCGTGGGGACGCAAAAGATCAGGATTCGGTTAAAAGCTTACGATCACCGGGTGTTGGACCAGTCCGCGAAAGAGATCGTGGATACCGCCAAACGCACAGGGGCTAAAGTTTCCGGGCCGATTCCGCTGCCGACGGATTGCGAGCTGATCACGGTCAACCGCTCGCCATTTATCGACAAGAAATCGCGCGAGCAATTTTTTATGAAAACGCACAAACGTTTATTGGATATTTTGAACCCGACCGCCAAGACGATTGACGCCCTCCGTAAGCTCGATTTGCCGGCCGGTGTTGACGTGGAGATCAAGTAAAGGATTTATGTTAGCTATCTTAGGGAAAAAAATAGGCATGACTCAGTATGTTACCGCTGCGGGCCACATGATCCCGGTTACGGCTTTGGAAGCCGGGCCTTGCCTGATTACCGATGTGAGGACCAAGGAAAAACACGGCTACAAAGCCGTCCAGCTCGGTTTCGGGGACAACGTGAAAGAAAAAAATATTTCCAAGGCCCTTAAAACCTCGTTTACAAAGAAGAATCTTAAGGTAAAAAGATATCTGCGCGAGGTGCGTCTTGAGGATAAGGAAAATTATGAATTGGGCCAGGAGATCAAGGCCGATGTTTTTAAGGCAGGAGACCTCGTGGATGTTCAGGGAACCTCGATCGGCAAGGGTTTTGCCGGCGGTATGAAACGCTGGAATTGGGGCGGGGGCATGGGGAGCCATGGATCGATGCATCATCGCCGTATTGGTTCCATCGGCGCCAGCTCGTTTCCGTCGCGCACATGGCCGGGCCATCACATGCCGGGACGCATGGGCGGAGTCACAAAAACCGTGCAAAATTTAGAAGTGGTCAAGGTGGATGCCGCGACCAATATGATTTTGGTCAAGGGGGCAGTGCCGGGAAGCGATAATGGACTTCTTTACATTCGCCGTTCTTTGAAGAGGCCCGAGGGTCTGGTCATCAAGCAAGCGGCAAAGACGATCGTTTCGAAAGATCCTCTCAAAGCCTCGAAGAAAGCCGCTGCAGGCGGAGGGAAGAAGTAGCCATGCCACAGCGTCGTAAAAAAGCAGCCGCGCATCGTCCAAAACCCGCCGCGAAAAGAAAGCCGAGCACGGCAAAAAAAATTGAAAAGAAAAAAGTTGTCACGTCTCTGAAGACAGCGGCGTTGCCCGCCGGCCAGGCAGGCGCGGCACCCCCTGCTAAAAAAGCAGCCGTTTCGAGCACGCTGTCCGTGTATGATCTAACCGGAAAATCGGTGGATACGCTGGCGCTTGACCCATTGTTCCACGAGGGCGCCGTGAATACGGACGTCATTCACCAGGCGGTTGTGATGTACCAGGCGGGACAGCGCGAGGGCACCGCGGCCACCAAAACACGAGGGGAAGTTTCGGGTGGCGGAAAAAAACCTTGGAAGCAAAAGGGCACGGGCCGGGCTCGGCACGCATCGATCCGGTCACCGCTCTGGAAAGGCGGCGGCGTGACCTTTGGGCCACACCCGCGCGATTATTCCTATTCGATTCCTCAGCAGCTCAGGAGAAAAGCGGTTGCCGAAAGCGTCAAGGCCCTCAACACGAACGGCAAATTGATCATGCTTAAGGACCTCGTTCTAGCCCATCCAAAAACCAAGGAGATGGTCAAAATATTGAATGCGTTCAAAGCGGTGAAGCCGCTTCTGCTTGTCGATAAAAAAGAGGGCAACCTGATGTTGGCCTCTAGAAACATCCCCGGTGTTAGGGTCAAGACCGCGGAAGAGGTCAACGCGCTGGATGTGGTTTCCCAAAAGGAATGTCTGATGACTCAGAGCGCCTATCAGGGCCTCCTAAAAAGGTTAAAGTCATGACCGGCTCATTCCATGTGATTCGGGCGCTTTTAAGAACGGAAAAAGGCACGGTTCAGCTCAAGGATAACAAATATTTTTTTGCGGTCCTGCACAATGCCAATAAGATTCAGATTCGAAAAGCGGTTGAAGAATTGTACAAGGTCAAGGTCCAAAGCGTGAACACCGTTCTCATGCCCGGAAAAAATAAACGCGTGCGCACTCAGGCCGGGATGACCCCCGAGTGGAAAAAAGCCATTGTGACGCTAACGGCCGGTCAAAAAATTGACGTTGCATAAGGATATTTAAAAAATGGGCATAAAATCATTTAAACCTAGGACACCCTCGCTGCGTTGGACGCAAATTTCTGATTTTGCGGAGCTGTCGCCAAGACATAAGAAGCCCGAAAAGAATCTCCTGGAAAGCATCAAGCGGTCCGGAGGGCGCAACTCGCATGGACGCATGACATCCAGGCGCCGCGGCGGCGGGCATAAAAGAATGTACCGTTTGATTGATTTTAAACGCGATAAACGCGGCTTGAGCGGCAAAGTGATCTCCATTGAATATGATCCAAATCGGAGCGCCCGTCTGGCTCTCATCGAATACGCGGATAAAGAACGCCGATACATCATCGCGCCGGTGGACCTAACCGTCGGGATGACGGTGATGAGCGGGCCCGGTTCTGAAATCCAATCCGGGAATGCGCTCCCGCTGAAAGATATTCCGCTTGGGGCGCAAGTGCACAACATTGAGCTTTTTCTCGGGCGCGGCGGGCAGATGGTTCGCACTGCCGGGGGTTATGCGATTCTGATGGCGAAAGAGGCCGATTACGTAAGTTTAAAACTTCCCTCTGGTGAAATTCGCAAAGTCCTGGCGGACTGCTACGGAACCATCGGCCAGATCGGCAATGTTGACCATGAAAAAATTTCAAAAGGGAAAGCGGGGCGTAATCGCTGGCTTGGACGTCGCCCGGCTTCTCGCGCTGTCGCAAAGAACCCCGTGGATCATCCGATGGGCGGAGGCGAGGGCAAGGCGTCCGGTGGCCGCCACCCGACTTCACGAAGCGGCGTGCTCGCGAAGGGCCTGAAGACGCGCCGTAAAAAGAAACAAACGTCAAAATACATTGTGACAGGGAGACCTCGCTAAATGTCGCGTTCGATCGCCAAGGGCCCCTTTGTGGAGCCGAAGCTGTTAAAAAAAGTAGTGTCGATGCAAAAGTCACGTGAGAAAAAGCCCATCAAGACTTGGTCGCGCCGTTCAACGGTGACGCCCGATTTCGTGGGCCTAACCATGATGATCCATAACGGGAGGATTTTTAATCCGGTATTTATTACGGAGAATATGGTGGGCCACAAGTTGGGAGAATTCTCTTTGACACGCACGTTCCGCAAGCATGGTGGCATCACCAAAGTTACGACGGAATTAACCTAACAGGATCTCTATGATTGCCAAGTCGTCTGCTTCATTTATTCGTATTTCGCCGAGAAAAGTAAGGTACGTCATTGACCTTATTCGTAGCAAGTCCGTGCCCCAGGCCCACGCGATCCTGAATGGGTCTCCCCGCCGCGCCAGCGGGATTATTCGCAAGTTATTGGATCAAGCCGTGGATGCGGCACAGAGAAACTCGAATTTGAACGCGAAAGATCTGATGGTGTCCAAGGTGCTCGCAGATGGCGGCCCCACCATGAAACGTTTTCGCGCAGCAACGATGGGTCGCGCGAACCAGATTAAAAAACGGACCAGCCATATCCAGCTTGAGCTGGATTTAGCAAAAAAAGGCGTCGTCTTTCCGACAAAAGCGAATCCGAAAGCCGCTGGAAAGAAAATAGAAGCGCCGGCGCAACATACGAAGACGGAAAAAAAGACTATCAGCAAAAAAATGGTGGGAGCTAAATAATGGGCCAAAAAGTACATCCGATCAGTTTTCGTCTCGGCGTTATCAAGACCTGGAGCTCGCGCTGGTACGCGAGAAAGCAAGATTACGCTCGTTTTTTGCATGAGGATATCAAGGTTCGAAGGCACGTCAAAAAGACATTCCTGCAGGCTGCTATTGCCAAGGTGGACCTGGAGCGGGCCAGCGATAAGATACGCGTGTTTATCCATACGGCTCGCCCGGGGGTCATTATCGGCCGCAAGGGGGCGGATATCGACCGCTTAAGAGAGGATCTGCAGGGGATGACCGGAAACAAGGAAGTGCACATTAATATTGTGGAGATTAAAAATCCGTCCACCAATGCCCAACTTATCTCTGAGAACATCGCGCTTCAGCTTGAAAAGCGTATCGCTTTCCGTCGCGCCATGAAGAAAGCGATCCAGCAGGCGATGGACAGCGGAGCCAAGGGGGTTAAAATCCAGACCAAGGGTCGTTTGGCCGGTTCCGAGATCGCGCGCACCGAGGGCTACTTGGAGGGCACGGTGCCTCTTCACACGCTTCGAGCGGACATTGATTTTGGTTTTTCTGAGGCAAATACGACCTACGGAAAAATCGGCGTCAAGGTTCTTGTTTACAAGGGGGACGTCATCAAAGGTTTGAATCAGGACAAGAACCTGCTTGCCACCGGCGCGGCTCAAGCCAAGCCGGCAGAGAAAATGATCGCAGAGGAGATTCCCAATGTCACTCCTGATGCCTAAGCGGGTCAAATATCGCAAGACCCAGCGCGGTCGTCGCAAGGGCAATGCCCAGCGCGGATGCACGGTTTCCTATGGAGAATACGGACTCCAGGCTCTCGAAAATGCCTGGGTGACGAACGTTCAGATCGAGGCGGGCCGCGTCGCCATCGCCCGGAACGTTAAGCTTGGCAAAGTATTCATCCGTGCCTACCCAGACAAGCCGGTTACTAAAAAACCGGCTGAAACCCGTATGGGAAAAGGCAAGGGTATGGTAGAATCATGGGTTTGCGTCGTTAAAAGGGGCAAGATCCTATTTGAGGTCGAGGGACTCCCGGAAGCTTTGGCGCGCGAATCGATGCGCCTGGCCGCCGGCAAGCTTCCGATTCGCACCCGTTTTATTTCGCGAAAGGGGATCTAAGCCGTGGATAAGGCGAAACCGAAAGATCTAAGAGGGCTGAGCTCGGATGAGCTCACGCTTAAGAAACATACCTTAGAAAAAGGGTTGAACGAACTCCGGCAGAAAAGAATAACGGGACAGCTGGATAAGCCGCATGAGTTTAAGCTGATGCGCCGGCAGATTGCCCAAATCAACACGATCGAGAGAGAAAAACAAAATGTCAGCACTGCCACTAAGAAATAATTTCAGAAAAAAACGCATTGGCGTCGTTTTGAGCGATAAAATGCAAAAAACGATCGTGGTTCAGATCCGGCGTAAAGCATTGCATCCTCTGTACGGGAAAGTGATTGAGAAAGCCACAAAATTTAAGGTTCATGACGAAAAGAACGAAGCAAAGACCGGAGACCGGGTTTTAATCCAAGAGACAAGGCCTTTGTCCAAAGACAAGCATTGGAGACTCGTGGAAGTGGTGGAGCGCGGGGCCGGCAGAGTCAAAAAGAAACGCGGAGCTTCCGAGGATATCAAGGAAACTCCCGAGGCTATTCCAAGCACCGCTGTCAAACAATCGGCGCCGGGCATTACGGTTTCTTAAGGAATAAACGATGATTCGAATGAGAACAATTTTAGACGTTGCGGACAATACCGGGGCAAAAAAAGCTTCCTGTATTGGGGTTATCGGACGCTCCGGGCGTCTCATCGCAGAAGTGGGCGACATCATTAGCGCAAACATTAAAGAGGCGACGCCCGATGCGGCTGTCAAGCAAGGGGAGGTGGTCAAGGCGGTGGTGGTGCGAACGAAGAATAAGATCCGCCGGCCAGACGGGACCACGCTGCGTTTTGACTCCAATGCGCTTGTCGTGATTGATGCGCAAAAAAATCCCAAAGGGACCCGGATCTTCGGGCCCGTGCCAAGAGAGCTCCGTGAGAAAGGTTTTATGAAAATCATCTCCCTCGCGCCGGAGGTTATTTAGCGTGAGTCTTCGCATCCGAAAAGGCGATAAGGTCAGGATTCTAAGCGGCAAAGATCGCGGCAAGCTTGGGAAAGTGCTGCACGTTTACCCGACGAAAGGCCGCGCGCTTGTCGAGGGTATCAACATGGTCAAGAAACACATGCGTAAAAGCCAGCAAAATCCAAGCGGCGCTATCGTGCAAAAAGAATTACCCATTCATCTGTCCAATCTAAGTTTACTGGACCCCATTTCTTCCAAGCCCACGCGTATCCAGACCTTGGTCGCCGGTGACGGCTCCAAGCAGCGCATTGCCGCAAAAAATAAGGCGGTCATCACGTCATGACAAAGCATGCGGCGGTAAAATCCCCAACGCTTCAAGAACTTTATGTGAAGCAAATTGCTCCTCAAATGATGAAGAAATTCAAGTTTCACAATGTGCTGCAAGTACCGCGGATTGACAAGATTGTCGTGAATATGGGAGTGGGCAAGGGTTCGGAAGACATCAAGATTGCCGAAGCCGCCCAGAATGAGCTGAGCATTATCACGGGACAGCACGCGGTTATCACGCGCGCAAAAAAGGCTATTTCTAATTTTAAAATTCGCGAAAATTCTCCGGTGGGTTGCCGGGTTACGCTCCGCAAGCGCATCATGTATGAGTTTTTGGAAAGACTTTTGAGGGTGGCGCTGCCGCGCGTGCATGATTTTCGCGGCGTGAATCCCAGGGGTTTTGACGGGGCGGGGAATTTCAGCTTTGGTCTCCAGGAACAGAATATTTTTCCCGAGATCGATTCGGACAAAATTGCACGACCTCAGGGAATGGACATCACGATCGTGATTAAGAATTCAAAGTCGCGGGAACAGTCTTACGAGCTCTTAAGTCTGTTCGGAATGCCATTCCGCCAAAAAACTGAGAAAATACAAACAACCGTAGCTGCGCAAGCGGTCGAGGCATAGGGAAAAAAATGGCAAAACTTTCGTTGATGCTCAAGCAAAAAAGGGTGCCCAAGTTCAAAACGCAGGGCTACAACCGCTGCCAGCAGTGCGGGCGCACTCGTGGTTATTATCGCAAATTTAAACTGTGCCGTATCTGCCTCCGGGAGCTGGCTTCCAAAGGGGAAATTCCGGGCATGATCAAGGCAAGCTGGTAAGAGAAAGGGAAAATTTTTATGTCATTGTCGGATCCGATAGGCGACGCGCTCACTTGCATACGCAACGCCAACCGCGCACGTAAAGAGCGAGTGGATATCAAGGCTTCCAATCTCTTAGAAGAGATTTTGAAGATTTTGAGGCGCGAGCGTTTTATTCACGATTATCGCCGTATCGAGGACAAAAAACAGGGCACGATCCGTGTGTATTTAAAGAAAACGGGTGAGCCCCTGAGGAAGATGTCCAAGATCGTGCGCGTGTCGAGGCCAGGATTGCGGCGATACGCGAAAAAAGACACGATTCCAAACGTGCTCTCTGGCCTGGGGCTTTGCGTGCTTTCAACGCCGATCGGGATTCTGACCGGCGAGGAAGCCAAAAAACGCGCCACGGGCGGCGAAGTTATTTGTAAGGTCTGGTAATCATGTCACGTGTTGGAAAAAAACCCATCGAAATACCCAAAGGCGTGAAGCTGGTGGTGGATCATAACCAGGTGAACGTGGAGGGTCCCAAAGGGAAGCTCTCGTTTTCAATGAGCGCCCGGATTAAGGCGATCATTAAGGAGAACACGGTTCTTCTCGAGAGGCATTCGGACATGATTATGGACAAGGCGCTTCACGGCACATCGCGGAGCGTCATCGCCAATATGGTCAAGGGCGTCACGGATGGTTTTTCAAAGGAGCTTTTGATCGAGGGCGTTGGTTTTAAGGCCGTTTTGCAGGGCAAACAGCTTAACCTCTCTCTCGGCTTCACGCACCCGGTTCTATTTGACATTCCCGAGGGCCTAACGGCGGAAACGCCCAAGCCAACGGTCGTGATCATCAAAGGGATTGACAAGGTGCAGGTGGGGCATTTTGCCGCCAAGATCCGCAAACTCTATGAAGCCGAGCCATACAAGGGCAAGGGCGTGCGCTACGCGGGTGAAGTGGTGCGTAGAAAAGCAGGGAAGACGGTAACTAAATAATGAAACAAAAAATTAAGACGAAGTCCAACCGGATTATCAGGCATTATCGCATTCGTAAGCGCGTGATTGGGACGTCCGAACGGCCGCGCCTTTGCTTGTCTCCGAGCCTGCAGCACATGGAAGCGCAGTTCATTGATGATTTTGAAAAGAAGACATTGATGGGCGTTTCTTCCAAGGCCAAGGATTTTCACAAGATGGCGGGGCTTAAATCCGCCGGCAATGTTGCCGCAGCGGTCAAGTTTGGAAAGTTTGCAGCCGGGATGGCGCTGTCCAAGGGGATCAAAAAAGTGGTGTTCGACCGCGGCGGCTATTTGTACCATGGCCGCATCAAGGCATTCGCCGACGCGGCAAGAGAACAGGGACTTTCGTTCTAACGGAAAGGGAAAGGTATTTTGAGTGGAAGATAAAGATTTTAAGGGAAAGCCGAAAGCCCGGGTCGAGAAATTGAGCGCTGCTGCGGAAGTGCCTTTAAACAAAGCCGCCGTGCTAGCCGTAACAGAAGAAGTGGTCGAGAGGGTAAAAAAGCACTCTCCGCGACAAAAGAGAGCCAAGCGAGAAACTGCTCCGCAGGAATTTGTTGAAAAAGTGGTGGCGGTTAATCGTGTTGCCAAGGTTGTCAAGGGCGGAAAACGATTCTCGTTCAGCGCGCTTGTGGTTGTCGGCGATCTCAAAGGCCGCGTAGGATTTGCGCTGGGCAAGGCCAATGAGGTGCAGGATGCCATTCGCAAAGGGATTTTTCAGGCGAAGAAGAATTTGACAGTTGTCCCTCTTAAAGGATCCACTATCCCCCATGAGGTGATCGGTCATTTTGGCGCGGCGCGCGTGCTGATGAAGCCCGCCATGCCGGGCACCGGCGTTATTTCCGGAGGGGCTGTTCGTGCTATCTGTGAGTCGGTCGGGATCAAAGATATTTTAACGAAGTCGCTAGGCTCGGACAATGCGATCAATGTTGTGCGTGCGACCGTGGAAGGTCTGCAAAGATTAATGGGGAATACGACCAATGCTGGATAATCTAAAACGACCCATCCATTCTAAAAAAAGACGTAAGATTGTGGGTCGCGGTCGCGGATCCGGACATGGAAAAAACTCGGGCCGCGGGAACAAGGGCTCCAATTCACGCGCCTCCGGCGGAGTCCGTCAGAGTTATGAGGGGGGACAAACGCCGCTTATACGACGCATCCCAAAACGCGGGTTCACGTTCACGCCAAAGGCGAAATTTGAAGTCGTGTCCCTGGAGAGATTGGGCCAATTTTCTTCCGGCGCTGAGGTTACTCCCGAAATGTTAAGAGGCGCCAAACTTGTAAGGCATGGCACTCGACCCGTGAAGATTCTAGGTGACGGGGATCTGAAGCATCCTCTCAAGATCAAGGCGCACGCTTTCTCAAAATCCGCTTTGGAGAAGATCAAGAAAGCTGGCGGTTCAGCTGAGTTGACTGTCTGATGCTCAGGGCGTTCGCGGACACCTTTAAAATACCGGATCTAAGAAAAAAGATCCTGATCACGTTCGGTGTGATTGCCGTTTACCGTTTGGGCACATTCATCCCGACGCCCGGGATTGACGGTGCAAAACTTTCTCAGTTCTTTGATAATTTGGCGCGTACGCAAGGCGGCAACCTGTTTGGCGTCATGAATCTATTTTCAGGCGGCGCCATCCATCGCTTGACCATCTTTGCTCTTGGGATCATGCCGTATATTTCGAGCTCGATCATCATGCAGCTTTTAACCGTGGTGATCCCATCGCTTGAAAAGCTCGCAAAAGAGGGTGAGATAGGCCGTAAGAAGATCAACCAGTACACGCGTTATGGCACGATCGTTCTCTCCGTGATTCAGTCTTTTTTCATCGCCTTGTGGCTGGAAAATCCGACACGTTTTGACGGGCTTCAGATCGTCGAGGATCCCGGTTGGGGGTTTCGCCTTTTAACCGTGCTGACGCTGACGACCGGATCGGCTTTCATCATGTGGCTTGGTGAGCAGATCCAGGAAAAAGGCATTGGAAACGGGATGTCCCTTTTGATCACGGCAGGTATCCTGTCGCGCGTTCCCACGGCGGTTTTCCAGATCGGCGCTCTGATGCGTCCCGGAAGTTCCCAGCAGGCGCAGATTGATGCCCTAACCGTGGTTTTAATGCTGGGCATTATGGTGGCGGCCATCATCGCGGTGATTCTGTTGACGCAGGGCGAACGTAAGATACCGGTGCAGTATGCCAAGCGCGTGGTGGGTCGGAAAGTTTTTGGAGGACAGTCGACGTTTATTCCATTCAAGGTGAACAATGGCGGCGTGATGCCAATTATTTTTGCACAGTCCATTATTTTGTTTCCTGCGACGATCGGTATTTTTGTCCCAAATCATTTTATACAGCAAATGGCGGGGGCGCTGTCGCATGGGCATTGGTTCTATGAAGTGATGACGATGCTCATGATCGTTTTCTTCAGCTATTTTTACACGGCGATCGCATTTAACCCCATCGACGTTGCGGATAACATGAAGAAATACGGCGGGTTTATTCCCGGTGTGCGACCGGGGACGCCAACGGCAGAGTATTTTGACCATATCATTAATCGTATCACGCTGCCTGGGGGTATTTTCCTGGCAATTATTGCCGTGGCTCCGGACATCATTGGCGCATGGCTCAAGGTGCCGTATCAGGTGGCAGATTTTTTTGGAGGCACGGCTCTTCTGATTGTTGTCGGTGTAAGCTTGGATACGATCAAGCAGATTGAGTCACAGCTTTTGATGCGTCATTACGAGGGTTTCATGAAGCGGGGGCGCATACGAGGTCGTCAGCGCGCCGCTGCCTACTAAGGGGATTCTTTGAAACTTGTTCTTCTGGGACCTCCGGGCGCAGGGAAAGGCACGCATGCGCAGGTTCTTTCTCAAAATTGGAATTTGGCCCATATCTCTACGGGCGACATGCTTCGTGAGGCCCTGCGCGCTGCAACGCCGCTCGGGTTGAAAGCGAAAGAATGCATGGAAAAGGGCGGACTGGTGCCGGATGAGATTGTGATTGGCATCGTGAGGGAGCGTCTTTCGAAGCCCGATGCCCGCAAAGGGTTTATTTTGGATGGCTTCCCCAGGACTAGCCAACAGGCAGAGAGCCTCGACGAGACTTTGGGGGAGCTGAAGATGCCTTTGGATCTGGCGGTCTACTTTAAAACAAGTTTAGCGGTGATCATCCGGAGGCTTTCGGGCCGGAGGATATGCTCAAAGTGCGGGAAGACGTATCACCTGGTTAATTTTAAGCCGAAGATGCAGGGAATTTGTGATGACTGCGGCGCTGATCTTATGCAGCGGCCCGATGATCGCGAGGAAGTGATTGAGAATCGTCTCAGGGCCTATGAAAAGCAGACGTCACCGCTTATCGATCATTACAAAAAGAAAAAAATTTTGGCCGAGGTTTCGGGCGATCTGGAAGTGGATGATCTGAATCACTCGCTGGAGGAGCTGTTCCGTAAAAAAGGGCTGGGATCTAGGGTTGGTACTTAGAACAGAAACAGAGATCAAGTCCATGCGCAAGGCCGGCAAAGTTGTGTCGGCACTTTTGAAGCTCATGGAGAAAGAAGCCCGGGTCGGCGTTACAACAGAAGCGCTCGACAGGATCGCGGAAGATTTCATCCGGTCTCAGGGGGCGACGCCGGCATTTAAGGGCTATTATGGATATCCGGCATCCATCTGTGTTTCAGTGAACGAGGAAGTGGTTCACGGGATTCCCGGGAAAAGAGCTTTAAAGGGTGGCGACATTGTCGGCATTGATGTTGGAGTGGTCGTTGATGGGTATTTTTCCGATGCGGCCAGGACGTTTCCGATAGGCCAGGTGGATGCGAAAGGCTTGAAGCTTATCGCTGTTACGCGCGAGGCGATGAACCGCGGCATTCAAAAGGCGGTCGAAGGCAACCGGCTCAGCGATATTTCCTGGGCGGTGCAAAGTTTTGCTGAAGAAAACGGGTACGCGGTGGTTCGCAAGTACACAGGGCACGGGATCGGGAAGAATCTGCATGAAGATCCGCAGGTTCCGAATTTTGGACAGCCGAACCAAGGCCCTAACCTCGTGGAGGGGATGGCGCTTGCGATCGAGCCGATGTTAAACCTCGGCTCGCATGATGTGGAGGAGCTGTCCGACGGTTGGACGGTGGTTACGAAGGATGGAATGCGATCCGCTCATTTTGAAGAGACGATCGTGGTGGGAAAAGACAAACCAGAGATTCTTACTGAGTAGGGATCAGAAAATGCCTAAAGAGGAAGCGATTCAAGTGGAGGGGACGGTGGCAGAGGCCCTTCCGAACGCGATGTTTCGCGTTGAGCTTGAGAACAAGCATCTCGTGATGGCGCACGTGTCTGGGAAAATGAGAATGAATTTTATCCGGATCCTTCCGGGGGATAGGGTGATGTGCGAACTTTCTCCGTACGATCTGACAAGAGGAAGAATTATTTATAGAGTGAAGTAATAGGTGGTTGAGGCTTTGAGTTGTGGAAAGGATTTTTATGAAAGTGCGTTCCAGTGTTAAAAAGATCTGCGATAACTGCAAGATTGTGCGCCGTAAAAGGGTGGTTCGTGTGATTTGCTCGAACCCCAAACATAAACAGAGACAGGGGTAAGAAATGCCTAGAATTCTCGGGGTGGATATCCCCAAAGAAAAAAAGATCTACGTTTCACTTGCTTACATTTACGGAATTGGCCGGCCCATGGCGTTGAATATTTGCAAACAGGCAAATATTAAGCCGGATGTGCGTGCAAAGAATCTCACGGAAGAGGAGGTTTCGCGGATAACCGGAATCATCCAAAAAGATTACCGGGTGGAGGGAAACCTGCGCCGGGAAATATCGATGAATATCAAACGGTTGATGGACATCGGCTCTTACCGTGGCATTCGTCACAAAAAGAGTCTGCCCGTGCGTGGACAACGGACCCGGACAAATTCTAGGACTCGCAAAGGTCCCAAGAAGACGGTTGGCGGTCAAAGAAAGAAAGAAGCGCCGTCCGCGAAACCGGCGGCAGCCGCTGCGGGCGCAAAAAAATAATTTAAAGAGAGAAGGGGTCATTCGTGGCAAAGACAAAGAAATTCAAATCGCGTAAAAAGGTCATCAGACAGGTATCCGAGGGAGTCGCCCATATTTTGGCCAGTTTTAATAATACGATCGTGACCATTACGGATCGCGGAGGAAATGCAGTTGCCTGGGCGAGCTGTGGTTCAGCGGGTTTCTCCGGTTCGAAGAAGTCCACGCCGTTCGCGGCCCAGGTGACGGCCGAAAGTGCCGCAAAAAAAGCCATTGAGCATGGCATGAAAACTGTGGAAGTAAATGTGAAAGGGCCAGGCTCGGGACGCGAATCGGCCATTCGTGCTCTGCAGGCGGCCGGCCTTTCCATCAGCGTCATTCGCGACGTAACCCCGATTCCGCATAACGGTTGCCGTCCGCCGAAGAGAAGGAGAGTCTAAGATGGGTCGCTACACCGGAGCTGTTTGCCGTCTTTGCCGGCGGGAAAAAATGAAATTATTCTTAAAGGGAGCGCGTTGCTACACCCCGAAATGCGCGATCGAACGCCGCGAGTACGTGCCGGGCATGCATGGCCAGGGCCGCCAGAAGCTCTCGGACTACGGAGTTCAGCTGCGCGAAAAACAAAAAGTAAAACGTATCTATGGCGTTTTGGAGCGCCAATTCAGATTTTATTTTACAAAAGCATCCCGCTCGAAAGGAGTGACCGGGGCGGCACTCTTAACGATCCTGGAGCGGCGTCTCGACAATGTGGTCTTCCGGATGGGCTTTGCCACCTCGCGTTCTGAAGCGCGGCAGATCGTGTGTCATGGCCATGTGCTTGTGAACGACCGGCAGGTCAACATCCCCGCTTACCAGGTGGAAGTGGGGGATGTCGTCATGCTAAAAGCTAGTGACAAGATGGTGGAGCGGTTTAAAAATCTTTTGGATCAAAACAAGGACGAGAAAAGAGCGGAATGGCTTCAGCTAGATCCGTCTCAATTCAAAGCCACGATCAAGAAAATGCCTGAGAGAGCGGATGTTCAAATGCCGATCCAAGAGCAGTTGATCGTCGAACTTTACTCGAAATGACGCGAAGCGTCATCCCCGCGTAGACGGGGATCGAGAACACCTTGATTCCCGCTTATGCGGGAATGACAATAGGGAGAACAGATAAAATGGGAATTGCCTTAAGATCATTTGAAATACCCAAGAGGTTGGAATGTGACGAGGAGTCGCTGACAGAGACCTACGGACGTTTTATTGCGGAACCATTTGAGCGCGGATTTGGTGTGACCATCGGGAACTCCCTGCGGCGCGTACTCCTGTCGTCTCTGGAGGGTGCGGCGGTCACCTCCATAAAAATCGACGGTGTCTCGCACGAATTTGCAACATTGCCGGGCGTTCAGGAAGATATCACGGAGCTCGTTCTTAACGTGAAGAAGCTTATCATTCGTTCGCATACGCGTGCACCCAAGACCCTGCGCGTCGAAGTGAGCAAAAAAGGTGAGATCACCGGAAAGAATATCATTACGGATGACACGGTTGAGGTGATTAACCCTGATCAGCACATCGCGACATTGACCAAGAATGTTGATTTTCAGATGGAGCTGGAGATCCAAAAGGGCCGCGGTTATTATCCTGCCGAAAAAAACAAAAAAGAGGGCCAGCCCATCGGTCTGGTGGCGGTGGACTCCCTGTTCACGCCCGTAAAAAAAGTAAATTTTCATGTGGAAGACACGCGCGTCGGGCAGATGACCGATTATGACAAGCTCATCGTCGAGGTCTGGACGAATGGAAGCGTTTCGCCAAAAGATGCGATGCTCTATGCGTCGAACATCCTGCAGAGGCACCTGGACGTTTTTGTGAACTTTGGAAAACTGCCCGAAGAGGACATGGCTTCCGAGGTTTCCGATGAGAAGGACTCCGAGCTCTACAAGAGATTGGCACAGCCGGTCTCGGACCTTGAACTTTCCGTGCGCAGCGCAAACTGCCTGCGGGAGGCCAACATCAAAACGATTGGGGAGCTCGTAAAAAAGTCTGAAGCCGAAATGCTGAAATATCGTAATTTTGGAAAAAAATCTCTGAATGAGATCACCGCGATCGTGAAGGAGATGGGACTTAATTTCGGGATGGATGTTGATCTCGACAAGCTTACCCCGCACGCGTCAGGGAAGGTCGAATGAGACACAGACGTCGAACACACCGATTTGGACGCAATCCAAAAGAGCGTAAGGCCATGCTGGAAAACATGGTGCTGAGCCTCTTGTCGTATCAACAGATTACGACGACCTTGCAAAAAGCCAAGGAGGCTAAAAAGCTGGCGGATCGGGTGATCACGCTTGGAAAGAAAGATTCACTGCACTCTCGCCGGCAGGTGTTTTCATTTTTGCAGGACCACGAGGTGACGTCGAAGCTTTTTAAGGAAGTCGCGCCGCGTTTTAAGGATCGAAACGGGGGTTACACGCGTATTCTGCAGCTGCAACGGCGCAAAGGCGACGGAGCTCAATTGGCTTTGCTGGAACTCACCGAAAAAGAGATCAAGATCAAAGAGACAAAGACTAAGAAGAAAGAGGAGAAGACCGAAAAAGGCCACGGCCATGAGGGCCACGGGCATAAGTCGGAGTCACCGGCCCCAAGCAAGCCAGAGGCCCGGAAAGATCAGCCCAGGGGCCTGTCCGAGCCTAAAAAAGGCGGTTTTTTCGGAAATGTGAGCAAGTTTTTCCGGAACAAGGGAGGCACCGGCTAGTCGCCCAAGTTCAGAAACTAAAAAGTCCCGACAGCCTCTTTTAAAAATATAAAAGAGGCTGTTTTTTTGTTATAATCTCCGCTCACTAATTTGGATTCACAGAACATGGCAACGGACATCAATTTAGATATGAAAGGCCGCGGTCTGAAGATCGCCGAGCGAATGGGCAAGGTTTCGCCTTCGGCGACACTCAAACTTACGTCCAGGGCCAAGGAAATGAAAGCCAAGGGGTTTCCTGTGATCAGTTTTGCGGCGGGAGAACCCGATTTTGACACGCCGCAGGCCGTCAAGGATGAGGGGGCGAAGTCCCTTGCCTCGGGTTTCACCAAGTACACGCCGACCTCCGGCATGCCGGAGCTCCGAGACGCTGTCTGCCGAAAACTGAAAGAGGACCAAGGACTCGACTACGCGCAGGAGCAAACCGTGATTTCCTGCGGGGCTAAACACTCGCTCTACAACCTCATCCAAGTCCTCTGTGGTCCGGGGGATGAGATTCTGATTCCGGCGCCCTACTGGGTCAGTTATCCGGAGATGGCCTATTTGGCGGGCGCCATGCCGGTGTCTATCCAGACTCAGCAATCCGAGAGCTTCCGCTTAAAACCGCAGGCTTTGAGAGCTGCCATCACAGGACGTTCCAAGATTTTGATTCTAAACAGCCCCTCCAACCCCACGGGCGCTGTTCTCCAGGAAAAAGACTTGCGGGCGATCGCTGAGATCGTGGTGGAAAAAGACCTGGTTTGCATTAGTGACGAGATCTATGAGTACTACCTGTACGGGAAAAACAGGCATGTTTCGATTGCGTCTTTAGGTCCGGAGATCAAGAAGCGGACTTTCGTGGTCAATGGCACCTCCAAAAGTTATTCGATGACCGGGCTTCGGATCGGGTACCTGGCAGGTGACGCGGACGTGGTGAAAAAGATAGGGATTCTTCAGGATCATTCAACTTCCAACCCCACTTCGATTAGCCAAAAAATGGCCATCGCAGCGCTTGGACTTTCCAGGAGCTACCGGGAAGAAGTAAGGCTGAAATTTGAGCAAAGGATGAAACAAATGCTTGAGGCGCTCTCCAAGGCGGCTGGGTTTAAACCTTTTTCGCCGGAGGGGGCGTTCTATATTTTTTGCGATATTTCCGGGACAGGCATGACTTCGGAGGCGTTCTGTGAAGAGCTTTTAGAGAAAGTCCATGTGGCCGTGATTCCGGGAAAAAGTTTTGGCTCAGATAAGCATGTGAGGTTCAGTTTTGCATCCAGCGAGAAAGACATTGAGGATGGGATGCGCCGGATTATCGATTGGTCCAAGAAACAATCATAAAGATAAGAATGACACAAATTTCGCAGATAAGACGAATGTGCATTTTATCAATTTGTAATCTTTTTTTGAATCTGTGCAATCCGAGTTAATTTATTTAAGGAGTTTATTCCATGAGTAAGCGAAAAATCACGTTGATTCCCGGAGACGGCATCGGTCCCGAGGTTTCGCTGGCGACCCAGAGATGCATTGAAGCCGCAGGGGTTGCGGTGGAATGGGAAACGGTTCACGCCGGAACCGACATCATGGAAAAGAAAGGAACGCCGCTGCCCGACGACGTCTTAGATTCTGTCAAAAAAAATCGTGTGGCGATCAAAGGGCCGATCACAACACCTGTGGGTTCTGGTTTTCGTTCCGTCAATGTGGCGTTGCGCAAAGAACTTGATCTTTATGCGTGCTTACGCCCCTGCAAGCTGTACTCCGGGATACGAAGCCCTTTTGAAAAAATCGACCTGATCATTGTCCGTGAAAATACCGAAGATCTATACGCGGGAATTGAATTTGAGGCGGGCTCCGCCGAGGCCAAAACCTTGGAGAAAAAAATCCTGGAGCTCAACCCGAAAGCAAAGATGAATCCGGGTGCAGCGATCAGCATCAAGCCCATCTCGAGGGAGGCGACGGAACGGATTGTACACTTCGCATTTGAAACTGCCCTCAAGAATAAGAGAAAAAAAGTGACCGCGGTGCATAAGGCTAATATTATGAAATGCACGGATGGACTTTTTCTGAGGACCGCAAGAGAGGTGGCGAAGCGGTACGAGGGGCGGATCGCATTTGAGGATCGCATCGTAGACAACATGTGCATGCAACTTGTTCAGCGCCCGACCGAGTACGACGTGTTGGTCCTACCAAACCTCTACGGGGATATTGTGTCTGACCTTTGCGCGGGGCTGATTGGGGGACTTGGGGTCGCGCCGGGTGCCAACATTGGGGATGGGATCGCACTTTTTGAAGCAACCCATGGCAGCGCGCCAAAATACAAGGGGATGAACAAGGCCAATCCGACGGCCATGATCCTCTCGGGAATGCTCATGCTTCGTTATCTGGGTGAAGAAAAAGCGGCGGACAGGCTTGAGAATGCGGTCGCCGCTGTTTTAAAAGAGGGCCGTTCGGTGACATACGATCTTAAAAAGGATCGCAACGACCCCGCCGCTGTGGGTACCATTCAAATGGCGGATGCCATCATCCAGGCGATGAGATGACGACGAAGTCGTCATCCCCGGGGGTTCTTACCGGGAATCAAATTGGACTTGATCCCCGTTTTCGCGGGGATGACAAAAATGTCTAGACGCCTCGAAAAAATAGAGACTAGTAAGCGTCGCCTGCCTGAGTGGCTGAGGAAAGATCTCGCTCCGGGACACGAGGCCGGGCGGACCGACGTACTTTTAAAGAAGTTCGGGCTTCACACGATATGCGAAAGCGGGCGTTGTCCGAACCGGGATGAGTGCTACTCGCAGCGCACGGCGACGTTCATGCTGATGGGGGATGTCTGTACTCGCACCTGTCGCTTTTGTTCGGTGAGTATGGGCAAGCCCGATGTCTTGGATGCGAATGAGCCCAAGCGCGTGGCGCAGGCGGCGGCCCTTTTGGGACTTCAGCATGTGGTTGTCACGTCCGTCAACCGGGATGATCTGGACGACGAGGGCGCGGGTCACTTTGTGGACGTGATCCAAGAGCTAAAAAAGATCGCTTCACCTCCGATCATCGAAATTTTAACACCAGATTTTAAGAAGACGCAGGCCCAAGCCGTGGGACGCATCATGGCCGCAGGCCCGGATATTTTTAGCCATAACGTGGAAACAGTCCCGAGGCTCTACCGGAAAGTACGGCCGCAAGCCGATTATTCGACGAGTCTCGCGATATTCTCTCGGATCAGGGCATTCTCGGACAAGGTTTTGACAAAAAGCGGGCTTATGCTAGGATTGGGCGAGACGCGCATGGAAGTATTGGAGGTTTTGACTGACTTGCGGCGTTCCGAGTGCCAAATGCTTACGCTGGGGCAGTACCTGCAGTCCAGCACAATGGGGTTGCCTGTGGAAGAGTACGTAACCCCGGCAGTTTTTGGGGAATATAAAAAAGAAGCTTTGGCCATGGGTTTTTCTTGGGTGGAAAGCGGCCCGTTCGTGCGCAGTTCTTTCCACGCGAAAGATTCGTTCGAACAGATTTTAAAAAAGAAAACTAACACAGATTATTCAGATTTTAGTAAGATTGCGCAGATTAGTTTAACCTAATCTACTCAATCCGGCTTTTAATCTAGTTCATCGGTGTCAAATAGGAGTGTTATGCAAGAAGCCAATCGTTTAAAAAGAATGCCGATGTACCTTTTCACCATCATTGATGAGCTGAAGAAGCGTGCGCGCGAAAAGGGCATCGATGTGATTGATTTCGGGATGGGCAGCCCCGATCAGCCCGCGCCAAAGCACGTGGTTGATAAACTCCGCGAGTCGGTGTTGATCACGGAAAATCATCGCTATTCAAGGCCGGACGGGGAAGTGGAGTTGCGTCTCAGGCGTGCGATCGCGGATGCCTACAAGAGAAAGTTTGGTGTGATGCTGGATCCTGACAAGGAAGTACTCCCACTGATTGGGTCCAAGGAGGGCATCGGACATCTGTCGCTGGCATTTTTAAATAATGACGACATTGCAATCGTTCCCAGTCCGGCTTATCCCACGCATTTCAATGGGGTCATCATGGCGGGAGGTATTCTTTACAATGTTCCGATTTCCGCTGACAAGGGTTTTTTGCCGGATCTTGAGAGCATTCCAAAGGAAGTCGTCAAGATGGCAAAGCTTATGTTTCTGAGCTACCCGCACAACCCCACCGGTGCGATCTGCGATCTTAAGTATTTTGAGAAAGTTGTCGAGTGGGCCAGGGGAAAGAACATCATTGTCGCCCATGACCTTACCTATTCCGACATTGTTTTTGACGGGTATAAAGCGCCCAGTTTTTTGCAGGTGAAAGGCTCGAGGGACTTCAGCATTGAATTCCATACGCTGTCGAAATCCTACAACATGACGGGATGGCGCATCGGGTACGCGGTGGGAAATGCGGATATTTTGAAGACGCTTGCGAAAACCAAGAGCTATCTCGATTTTGGTATATTCAGGGCTGTCCAAGAAGCTGCGACGGCTGCTCTCGAGGGACCGCAGGACTGCGTAGAACGCATGGTGAAGCTCTATCAGGAACGCCGGGATGTTCTCGTGGACGGGCTCAACGCGATGGGCTGGAAAACGGAGAAGCCCAAGGCCACGTTCTATGTTTGGACGCGCATTCCTAACAAGTATTCCGCGTTGACGGCGCTTGAATTTGCAACCCTGATGCTTGATGAGATTGGAGTCGTGGTTTCTCCGGGCACCGGTTTTGGGGAATACGGGGAGGGTTATGTCCGATTCGCCCTTGTGGAGCCCAGTGAACGCATTCAACGCGCACTCAAGAAGATTAAGAGTTTTCTGGAAACGAAGGTTTGATCCAGAAGTCCGGCGTCTGTGTTTTAATTCCGTCATTCAACGAAGAAAAAAACATCGGCCGGGTTATTTCGGAGGTGTTGTCTTACGGTTTTGAAGCCGTCGTCGTCGATGACGGTTCCACGGATTCCACGGTTGAAAAATGTCGCGCCCTGCGTGCGCAATGCATCGTCTCTCCGGTCAACGAGGGAAAAGGCGCAGCGATCCAGCGCGGCTTTGATTGGTTTTTGTCGCAACATTTTGACGCCATGATCATTATGGATGCGGATGGGCAGCATCGCGCCGATGAATTGGATCATTTTGTCACGGCGCTGAACGAGAGCAGCGGGGACCTCGTTGTGGGAAACCGAATGGCACATCCCGCGGGAATGTCCTGGATACGTGTTTTGACGAATCGCTTCATGTCCGCTTTGATTTCTTCTCTCGCCGGTCAAAGAATTCCTGATACACAATGCGGCTATCGCGCGCTGACCAGGAAAGCCGTCACTAAAATATGTCTTCAAACCAAGCGCTTTGAGGCGGAATCGGAAATGCTCCTCTTAGCCGCCAAGGCCGGACTAAACATAGTCTCAATCCCGGTGGGGTCGGTGTATGCCGATGAGGTCAGCCGCATTCGTCCCATCGAAGACACCTGTCGCTTTTTCACTTTTCTTCTAAAATATATTTTTGGGACACATTGACTTCTTTGGACAAAAGCGTAGGATAGTCTCACAGTTAACTTAAGAAAGTGACAAAGGTTGCCCTCTAATCGGGGCATTTCGCCACGATCCGTGGCGGGCCCGTCGAATGGGACGGGTAAAAGGGAAGGCCGTTAAAATCGGCCGCGGTCCCGCCGCTGTAAATCCGATCCGCTGTTTGATGCGGAAACCTAAGGCAAAAACCACTGGCTAGCGCCGGGAAGGTGCCGATAGGTCTAGGTCGGAGAAGCCAGAAGACCTGCCTTGTCGCTAAAATGAATCGTTCCTTTCCGAGGCCGAAAGGAACGAAAAATTTATTTCCAGGGGCTAGGACGGGGTTGCCCCCATCGATTTGCTTTAAAAGCAAAAAGGTGGGGGTTATTTTTTTAAGGGTAAACCAATGCAGAAAACAGCCGCTTTCATTTTCTTGACGCTATGCCTATGCTCATCCGTACATGCGGGCGGATCGGCCCAGGAGGTTCTGGAGCTGCCATTCAAAACGGCCGAGGCCGTGGTGGACACGGTATTTGATCTTGGTAAAATTTCTGTGAGCGGGAAGCGATTGGGGAGTCCCTTCAGTGAATTTGTGGCGAACAACGTCAGTTCCGCGCAGGTGATCTCGAGGCAGGATCTGCTGTTGTCCGGCGCTCAGAATCTTCCGCAGGCCCTCAGCGAGGCGCCGGGCGTGATCCTGAGCGATCTGTCCGGAAATGGCGAGGAGCCCACGGTTGATTTTCGTGGGTTTAACCAGGGGCAGGATCTGGTATTTTTACTGGACGGCGTGAGGCTTAACGAACCAAAGTCGAACAGCATTAATTTTCCGCTTATTCCCACAAGCCTGATCGATCGTATCGAGATTAATCGCGGAGGGGCATCGTTTCTTTATGGGGAGGGGGCGACGGGCGGTGTCGCCAATATCGTAGGTCTTTTTCCCAAAAAAAAAGGCGCCTACGGCAAGGTGCAGACGCTTGTCGGCGGTTTTAGGGAGTGGGGAGAAAATTTTGAAACCAGTGTGAATACAAATGGCGTGGGCGCTTACCTGACAGGGGATATTTATCATGTCCGGGGTTTTCGGCAGAACAGTTCTGTCGAAAAGCAGGACTTTTACACAAAATTTATCTGGGATGTTTTTGAAAAGAGCCGATTGGCGCTGACGTATTTACATGCGCGGGCAAACCTTGACCGCTCCGGCAGCATTCGCGAGAGTCTGATGCGGACGCTGGGTCGTCAGGCGACCGAGCGCCCGAGAAATTTTTCTGAGTTGGGGTCGGATTTGGGAATTCTGGATCTGAATGTTGGTGAGGCAGAAAGCGTTGTTCTCTCAACGAACATTTTTCTGCGTAGGTCCACGGAACTTTCAGTCGCAAATTTTGCGACGTTCGACACGGATGACAACGAACTGGATCTCACGATGGATTCGTGGGGGTTCACCTTGCAGGCGGATCACTCCAGGGCGGTAATCTGGGATATCACCGAGGGATTTCTGCTGGGCGTGGATTATGTTAAAAACAATATTGATGAGAAAGATTACAACCGCTCCAAAGCGACGCAGTTGCGCTTGAATCAAACCGTGGATTCTCTGGCTTCAAAAGAGGCCGCTGGTTTTTTCTCAAAAGTGTCGCTATCCTGGAATGAGCGTTTGGGCGCTTATGTGGGCATGCGTTACGATAACATTCAATTTCGAAACACGGATCGGATCAATGTGGATAACAATGACCCCAGCGAAGTCTCGAAGTTGAGCTCGTCTATCGGTGTGTCCTATGAGCCATGCGAATCCTTGGCGTTGAGTGGGCGCTACAGTCATTCATTTCGGTCTCCAACCTTGGCGGATCTCTACGCAAACCCTGTCTTTGGAAGCAATTCCGCGCTGAAGCCGGAAGAGTCCTCGGATTATGAGGCGGGGCTACAAATAAGGAGCGGAGAGTTCCTGATGAAAGCCGCCTTTTTTTTAAATAGGCGGACGAATGAGATTGGATTTGACCCCAACCTTATCGATGGAAGTCATCCATTTGGAAGCAACAGTAATTTTGGAAAGACCGAACGAGTGGGCGTTGAAAATTTTATGGAGTCTTGGGTTTTTCCGGGGTTAAGGCTGCGGGCAAGCCACACTTACACCGAGGCTGTATTTCAATGCAATGCGGCAAGTGGGGCCCAGATCAGCGGGGATCACATTCCGATGGTGCCTAGAAATCGCTTTACGTCAGGCATACTGATCCAACCTTCAAAAGAGCTGGATCTGAGCCTAGACCTGATTTCCGTGGCCAAACAGGTGCTGACGAACGACCTAACCAATGACCGGAATGGCCGGCGCCTGCCGGCGTACACCGTGTGTAATTTTAGGACCGCATACCGGATCAAAAGTTGGGAAATTTCCTTTGAGATGAGAAACCTTTTTGATGAGCGGTATGAGATTGGCGGCAGCGTTGGCGCCGCGCCATCGCCGTTCAACAGCGACCACACGGTCGAGGATAATTTCTTTGTTCCTGCCCCTGGCCGCAGTTGCCGCGGTACGTTCCGCTATTCGTGGTGAGGTAGCGTAAAATAAATTGGGTAAATTCAAACTTGGTAGATGAGTCGATTTTTG
>CAYZGM010000023.1:5381-24169 GCA_964478015.1 uncultured Planctomycetia bacterium | reverse complement strand
TCCTCTCCGCCACAAAGCGCCGGCGGATCCGTCCGAAACGGCGCGCTTTGTGGACGGATCCGCCGCGCCGTTTGGCGGAGGAGGGGAAAGTAGTGCGTCCCCGGGAGGGCAATGCCTCGGCATCCGGGGCGGGGTGGGATAAAAAAGCCAGCTATTGTATAATGCGCCGGTGAGGCGTATCGAGATTTTAATTCTATTTGCGTTGTTTTACCAAGGAGCGGCTATGGCTGAGACGAATGTGCATTCATTTTCAATGAAGACGATTGACGGGCAGTCCAAAGGTTTGGCGGAGTACAAAGGAAAAGCGCTTCTCATCGTCAATGTTGCCTCCAAGTGCGGGTTCACGGGGCAGTACAAGGGGCTTCAGGAGCTTTATGACAAATACAAAGGCCGCGGTTTTGAAGTGTTGGGTTTTCCGGCGAATAATTTTATGGGTCAGGAGCCCGGGACGGATACCGAGATCAAAGAATTTTGCAGCTTGAAATTCCGTGTGACGTTCCCGATGTTCTCAAAGATCAGCGTGAAAGGCAGGGATATCGACCCGCTCTATCAATATCTAACCACAGGGTCTGAATTCAGCGGGCCGATCAAATGGAACTTCAACAAATTCCTGGTGGATCCTTCCGGCAAGGTGGTGGCGCGCTACGACTCCGCAACCGATCCGATGTCTCCCAAGATCACGAAAGACTTGGAAAGGATCCTAGTCCCGTCATCCTGATCCTCCAACGCTCTTCGGCGGAGAAGAATCTTGCTTCAGGTTTCCGCCACAAGTCATCGGCGGACCCGCTGACGTCTTGATAGCGGGCTTCGCCCTTTGGGCTCAGAATGACGTATTGGGAAACAATTAACGCACGCTTCACGACCGCTTCATCAATTCTTCATAATCCTGTCGTAGCATTGACGCATCAAAAAATCGGAGGTCTCTATGATGCGCAGGCGGGCGTTTCTCCCTGTTACGGGGTTTTTTCTGGGCTATTTCTCCTTATGTTTGTTCGCAAGTCCGGTATTTTCTAGGAATAACTCTCTTCAGGTCAAAGGTTCCGACACCATGGTCAATTTAGTGCAGGCCTGGGCCGAGGCGTACATGAAAAAGCAGCCCGGCGCTTTCATCGCCGTCACGGGTGGAGGGTCCGGAACGGGCCTGGCGGCTTTGATCAACGGGACATGCGATCTTGCGGTAAGTTCTCGCCAGATCAAGGGTCAGGAAAGGACTCTTGCGGAAAAAAAAGGGGTTATTCCCACGGAGTACAAGGTCGCTCTTGATGGACTCGCCGTGGTTGTGAATCCGGCAAATCCTGTTGCACAGCTGACGCTCGACCAGCTTGCGGATATTTTTACCGGAAGGATCAGCAATTGGAAGGAGCTGGGCGGTGAGGATCTAAAGATCGTAGTTCTTTCGCGCGAAGTTAACTCCGGCACCCATGTTTATTTTAAAGAACACGTGCTCCAAAAGAATGATTCCAAATCCACGGAGGAATTCTCACCCGATGCGCTCATGATGTCTTCGAGCCAGGCCATCGCTGATGAGGTCAAGAACAACAGGTCCGCCATCGGCTATTACGGGATGGGCTATGTCGGGAAGGACCACAAAGCCGTCGCGGTGGCCAAAGCAGCGGGCTCCCTCTACGTTTCTCCCAGCGTCGAACATGTGATCACCGGTGACTATCCCATCTCAAGGCCTCTCTTCGTGTATGTGAACGGCCAGGGGAGCCAGGAGGCGAAAGGATTTTTAGATTTCATCCTCTCGCCGGAGGGCCAGGCGGTTGTCACCCAAGCGGATTTTGTTCCCATCCAAAAAACGGCATGACAGTTTTTCAAAGGTTCCGAGAAAGACTCATCGAATGGCTGATCCGCGCCAGCGGCGTTGCTTCGATCATCATTGTCGCGCTTATCTTTATTTTTCTTCTGAAGGAGGGCCTGGGTCTTTTTCAAAGTCAAAAGATCGGTGATTTCCTCTTAGGGCACAAGTGGTACCCGATTTCAGAGCCCGGGCAATTCGGTATTTTTCCACTCATTTTTGGATCGATCCTTGTGACCCTGGGAGCGGCGGTGATTTCGATCCCTCTGGGGGTAGCGGCAGCGGTCTACATTGCCGAAGTCGCCCCATCTTATCTTAAAGAACTGCTCAAATCGGGTGTTGAAATCCTCGCGGCGATTCCAAGCGTTGTTCTTGGTTTTGTTGGATTAGCCACCATTGTTCCATGGATCAAGATTATTTTTCATCTTCCCACGGGCTTGACGGCCTTTTCCGGGTCGGTGGTCCTGGCATTCATGGCGATGCCCACCATCGTATCGATTGCTGAGGATGCTCTCCATTCCGTACCCCGCTCCTACAAGGAGGGCGCGTACGCGCTTGGCGCAACTAAATGGCAGACGATCTACCGCGTCATCTTGCCGGCGGCCAGTCCCGGGATTTTAGCCGCGGTGATGCTCGGGATCGGGCGGGTTGTCGGCGAAACGATGGCGGTGATGATGATCACCGGCAATTCCGCTTCTATCCCTAAAGGAATCCTGTACCCAGTCAGGACCCTCACGGCAACGATCGCCGCTGAGATGGGAGAGACGGTTCAGGGCAGCGAACATTATTTTGCTCTATTCTCCATCGGGATCGTGCTCTTCGTTATCACTTTCATAATCAACATGACCGCGGATATGTTTCTCCATCGGGAGCCCAAATAATGCATAGAACTCACCCCGAACCCCTCCTCGGACTACGACGGCTTCTGGCCGCCCGCAACTTTGCCGTATTCATCGTTCCTACCACAGAGGATAGGGCCTCCTCACCCGGCTTCGTATCGGCTGGCCATAAGCCGTCTCATTTCTTGAGGAGGGGTTCGGAATGAGTTCTGCGGCCCGCTCGCGTGAAAATGTCGCTTTTTTTATTCTATTTCTCTCAGCGGTCATTGTTATTTTGCCGGTGGGGATGGTTGTGGCTGTGATCGTAAGGAATGGTTTTGCCGCGATTACCTGGGAATTTTTGACCGCGATGCCAAAGGCCGGCATGCGCGAGGGCGGCATTCTTCCCGCCATCGTCGGGACGTTTTATCTTGTTTTCGGCGCCGTACTTTTCGCACTGCCTTTGGGGTTGGCCGCTGCAATTTACTTGAGCGAATATGCCAGGGACAATGGGCTAAGCCGTGTCATTCGCCTTTCGATTGTTAATTTGGCGGGCGTGCCCTCCGTGGTGTTTGGCCTTTTTGGTCTGGCGCTTTTTGTGGGGTTTTTCCGATTGGGCACGTCAATTCTCGCCGGTTCTCTGACGTTGGGGGTCATGATTCTGCCTGTGATCATCACCTCTTCCCGCGAAGCTCTGGAATCGGTGCCCAAGTCTTTCCGTGAGGTAAGTCTTTCCCTGGGGGCTACCAAACTCCAAACGATTCGGTATTCGGTGCTCCCTCATGCCTTGCCAGGGATCCTGACAGGGACCATTCTTGGTGTCGGTCGTGCTGCCGGAGAAACTGCGCCGATTCTTTTTACGGTCGCAGCGTTCTATCTTCCTCGTCTGCCACATTCGCCCTTAGACCAGGTCATGGCGCTTCCCTATCACCTGTATGTGCTTTCGACGCAGGTGCCGAATGTCGAGCTCAAGATTCGTTATGGCACGGCGTTGGTTCTCCTTGCCATCGTGATGATCATGAACGTGATTGCCGTAACGATCCGCTCACATTTTAGAAAGAAGAAGAAATGGTGATTTCTGAAAGCGCCGCGCCTATCAAGATCACGTCTCAGAATCTAAATGTCTCTTTTGGCGACACGCGCGCCTTAAGAAATGTGAATCTTGAAATTCCCTCGAATCAGATCCTTAGCATTATCGGTCCTGCCAACTCCGGAAAGACGACGTTTCTGAGGGCTTTGAATCGTTTGAATGACCTCGATCCCGGGTTTCAAAAGACGGGAAAGATTATTCTCGACGGGCAGGATGTTTATGCGGACATGGATGCGGTTTCTCTCAGAAGGAAAGTGGGGATCATCTTTGCATTGCCGATGCCGCTGCCGATGAGCGTTTTCGAAAATGTTGTTTACGGGCCGAAGCGTCTTGGCAACAACAACCGTTTGGATCTCGAGAAGATCGCGGAAAAGGCTCTCCGCGACGCCTATCTCTGGGATGAAATCAAAGACCGCCTGGACGAGATGGCGATGAAGCTTTCCGGAGGCCAGCAGCAGAGGCTATGCATCGCAAGGACCTTAGCTCTAAGGCCGGACGTGGTGCTTTTTGATGAGCCCTGTTCGGCCCTGGATCCCATTTCCACCGCCAAGGTAGAAGAGGCGATGTTGAAGCTTAAGAAAGAATACACGATCGTACTCGTCACCAACAACACCAAGCAAGCCGCGCGCGTGGGGGATAGGACCGCATTCTTTCTCATGGGGGAGCTCATTGAAATCGATGAGACGGGAAGAATTTTTACGGCTCCCAAGGATAAACGGACTGAAGATTATATTTCCGGGAGGTTCGGTTAAACCGATGGATATGCCTGTATTTGCCACCCGAAAATTAGATCTTTTTTACGGTCAATTTCAAGCGTTGAAGAATGTGGATCTTTCCATCGCCGAAAAAAAGATCACAGCGATCATCGGACCTTCCGGATGTGGGAAATCGACCCTGTTGAGGGTGTTCAACCGCATGAACGACATTGTGGAGGGCGCTCGTGTGGCGGGTGAGGTTTTATTACATGGACAGAACATATATGCGGCAAACACGGACCTGTTGCAATTGAGGAAAAAGGTTGGGATGGTGTTTCAACGGCCGAATCCTTTTCCGTTGTCGGTGTTTGAGAATATTGTTTTTGGTTTGCGGATTCATCACATGCATGACCGCGACAAGAATTTTCTTTACGGCATCGTTCGAGAAAGTCTTGAGGCGGTGCTTTTGTGGGACCAGTTAAAAGACAAGCTGGAAAGGACCGCGACGAGGCTTTCGCTTGAGCAGCAACAGCGTCTTTGCATTGCGCGGCTTCTGGTGATGAAGCCTGAAGTGCTTTTGATGGATGAGCCCTGCTCAGCCCTGGATCCCATGGCGACGGCGCGCATCGAAGAATTGATGCAGGGTCTCAAAAAAAATTACACTATTGTGATTGTCACGCACAACATGCAACAGGCCGCGCGCGTTTCGGATGAAACGGGCTTCATGTTTTTGGGAGAATTGGCTGAGTTCGGCACGACGCAGCAGATCTTTACCACGCCGCGTGATAAGCGTACTGAGGATTACATTACGGGCAGGGCCGGTTAAAAATATTTCGTAAATTCAAGGGGAAAAAATGACGCAGATTACACAGACGTCGTTCCCGCCCCCGATCGTGGTCGGGGGTAAACTCCGGCGGGAATCAACTTGATCCCCGACAAAAGCATTCGGGGATGACATCGGTGTAATCTTATTTTAAATCTCCGTAATCTGAGTTGAATTTTATCATAGGAGGAGAGTATGGAAAGACATTTTGACGATGAACTGGATCTTTTAAAGCAAAAAATGCTTACGATGGCGGATTCCGCGCAGGCCATGATTGGTCTCGCGGTGAAAGCGTTGACGGAGCGCAAGGAGTCCTACACGGAGGATGTGCTCAACCTAGAGGGACAGGTGAATCATCTCGAGATCGAGATCGAAGAGGAAGTTCTTAGACTCTTGGCTCTTCGGCAGCCGGCTGCAAAGGATCTCCGGCTTCTGACGGCGCTTCTTAAAATAAACAATGATCTCGAACGTGTTGCGGATCAGGCCTGCAATATCGCGGGAACAGTCCGTTTCATGCTTAAAGAGCCCCCCCTTCGATCGCCGATCAATATTTCACACATGGCTCAGGTGGCGCAACAGATGATCAAAAATAGTATCGAGGCCTTTGTTCATCATGACACGGCGCTTGCGAAACGTGTGTGTGAGCAGGATGACGAAGTGGACCGCCTGAATGAACAAGTTTTTAGGGTGCTCCTGACCTACATGATGGAAGATCCCAAGAGCATTACACGGGCCGTGGACTTGATCCTGGTGAGCCGGAATCTCGAGCGCATCGCCGATCACGCCACCAATATCAGCGAAGAAGTCGTCTTCATCGAAGACGGCCGCAACATCAAACACCACCTCCAGGAGCCGCTGTAGGCTAGTTGTAAGCTGTAAGCTTCCTTGATTTAACCTTTGCCATTTGATAGGCTAAAATGTTGCGCGTTAGAATGGGATGGCGGGGGGCCATTCTTTGCTAGGGAACTTTGTAACTTGTTGCAATAAATAAACTTAGGATAATTATGTACGAGTATGAGCTGGGGATGAAAGAGGGTGTTGAGGTCCTTAAGACCGCAAAAAAAGTGATGGTCGTCTCTCACTTGAATCCTGATGGAGATACTCTGGGATGCATGTTGGCTTTGGGTTTGGCACTCATGCAAAAGGGCAAACAGGTGTCCCTCGTTTGCCAGGATGCGGTGCCTACGCGTTATCAATTTCTTCCCGGCAGCGAACTGGTGAGGTCTGAATGCCGTGAAAAGGTTGATGTGGCGGTCGCGGTGGACTGTGGCGGGGTACGGCAGTTAGGCACTTCTAAACAGGCATTTTTCAAAGCCAGAACCACGCTCCAGGTGGATCATCATGATTTTGGCGATCCGTTCGGCAAGATCCAGATCGTGGATCCCGAAGCTTCGGCGGTGGGAGAGATTATTTATCATCTCATTGAAGCCTTAAAAGTTGAGATCACGCCTGCCATTGCGACTTGTCTTTTAACGTCCATCATTGTTGACACGGGAGCTTTTCGTTTTTCCAATATCCGTGCCAAGACTTTCGAGATCTGTGCGCAACTCGCAAAAAAGGGGGTGGATCTGCAGCATTTGATTGAGGGGTGTTATTGGGTCAAGAGCCGCTCCATGGCGCTTCTTTCCAGCCATGCGATGCTGAGTGCCAAATTTTCCAAGGATGGTTCTATCGCCTGGGCGATGGTAAGCCAGGCCGCTATCCGCCGTTACGGTGCGGGGTTATCGGATGCCGATTCGGTGGCTGATGATCTGCGCTCGATAGAGAACGTGAAGATTGCGGCGCTTTTTCGCGAAACCGATCGGGGCCATTACCGCGTAAGTCTCCGTTCCAAGAAAGGGGTCCAAGTGGCTCTTGTGGCGCAGCGCTTCGGCGGCGGAGGCCATCACAATTCGGCAGGTTGCAGCATTACAAAATCCGTATCCGAGATGAAAAAGCTCTTGAAAGCTCTTGAGGAACTGGTGGGGTGAAGTACATCCTCATCATCCCGGACGGCATGGGCGATAGACCCGCCAAAGAACTCGGCGGAAAAACGCCCCTTGAATCCGCTCGCACTCCCAACATGGATTATTTTGCCCGGCACGGGATCGTGGGGTTGACGCAGACGATTCCCAGGGGGTTTACCCCTGGCACAGACATTGGAAGCATGAGTGTTTTTGGATATGATCCACGGAAATATTTTACCGGAAGGGGTCCTTTGGAGGCGACGGTGCATGGGATCGATCTGGGGCCGAAAGATCTCGCATTCCGATGCAATTTGGTGACCTTGGATGGCAGCCGGTTAAAAGATTTCAGCGCCGATCATATTTCTTTGGGCGATGCAAAAGTTCTGATAGAGGCATTTGACAAGATCGTTCAAAAAAAGTTTGACGGCAAAGTGAAGCTTTACGCGGGAAAAGGCACTGGCTATCGGCATCTCATGGTCGCAAGGAACGCACCGGCGGCGCTCTGCAAGGTGAACTGCGTTCCGCCGCATGACATTATGGGGGAGTCCTATCGGGCTCATCTGCCAAAAGGACAAGCGGCCGATCTTTTAAATGAACTAATGGCTCTGTCGCGCGAGTTCCTGAAGAATCATGCCATTAACCTGAAGCGCGCCCAGAACGGACGCGGTGCGGCGAACAGTATTTGGCTGTGGGGGCAGGGTTTCCCGCCAAGTTTTCCGACTTATTTTTGCCGGTTTGGTTTTCGAGGAGGCGTTATTACCGCCGTGGATCTTTTGAAAGGGATTGCGATGCATGCGGGTTTGGATGTCATTCGGGTGCCAGGTGTTACAGGCTATTTTGACACAAATTATGTCGGCAAAGCTGAGTACGCGGTGAACGCCCTCCGAAGCCGTGATTTTATCGCGATTCACATTGAATCGACGGACGAGGCTGGGCATCTTGGGGACGCAAAACTCAAGATCAAAGCGATCGAGGATGTGGACCGTCTTGTGGTTGGGACGCTGAGAAAACAGCTCAGGGAATTTGGCTCATACAAGCTTCTTCTTCTGCCAGACCATTTTACGTGCGTCGAGACAAGGACGCATTCAAGCGATCTGGTCCCTTTCTTAATGTATTCCAGCGATAAAGAAAAAAAAGGACCCAAGAAATTTTCAGAAAAATCTTCGAAAGCGGCCGGCCTCGTAGTGAAAGAGGGCCACCGGCTGATGGATTTTTTTGTCGGAGGGAAATTTGATTAAAAAAAATGTTTTGATCGTCGGCGGAGGCATTGCCGGGCTTTCTACAGCGTATTTTCTGGGAAAGCTCGGGGAGTATTCCGTCGTTATCCTGGAACGGGAGAAAGATCTTGGCGGGCATGCGTCCGGCCGTAATGCGGGAATGCTGCGACAGGCCCTGGCGGACCCAATTCTCGCGGCGCTCGCAAAAAATAGCCGTGATTATTTTGACACCTTGTCGGCCAATGGGTGGAAAGGGTTGACCTTGAATCGCCGGGGCTCGCTTCTTTTAGCAAGTGGCTCGGATATTGCGAAGCTTCGATCGATCGCAAAAACATTGGATAGGATCGGCGTGCGCAACCAGAAAATGTCACGAGCGCAGATTGAGAAAAAAGTTTCCTTGCTCAAGGGCGGCCAATTTTCGGAGGGACTTTTTTGCCCCTCCGACGCCATGCTTGAGCTTGAGCCGCTTCTAGGTGGTTTTTTGAGAAGTTTAAAAAAGATGGGCATCCCGGTATTGCGTCCCATAGCGCTTCGCGGGGTGAAAGCGGTTGATGGAGGCTTTATTGTAAAAGCCGGCAACAGGCTATTTTTTGCAAAAAAGATCGTGAATGCGGCCGGCGCCTGGGCATCTTGGGTTGGCGAGAAAGCAGGCGCTTCCACCATCCCATTGCAACCCTACCGCCGCCACCTTTTCCTTTCTCCCAACTCCCAACTCCGAACGCCGAACATTTTTCAATGGCCTTTCGTCTGGGACGTATCACATGACTTTTATTTTCGACCGTCAAAAAAAGGTCTTCTCTTAAGCCCTTGCGATAAGACGCTGGAAACCAGCGGAGACCGAACCGAAAAAACAGATCCTAAGATGAGGACGCTTCTAGCCAACAAACTGAAGAATTTTTCGGAGCCTCTGGGGAGGGTCCGCTTAGGTTCGGCTCTTTCAGGACTCCGGACGATGACGCCGGACGGGCGTTTCGTTGTGGGAGAAGATCCCAAGAGAAAAGGATTTTATTGGGTCGCCGGCCTCGGGGGCCACGGGGTCACGACATGTTTTTCGGTCGGCCGGATGGCCGCCAATATCATTTTAGGTAAAAAAGTGGATAATGGGTTGAAAAGGGCATTGTCACCGGAAAGGTTTAACTAATTCAGATTGCACAGATTACAAAAAAGATGACACCGACTAGGCAAAAAAGATATTTTCGATCTAATCTGTGTAATCTATCTTTAAATCTATGCAATCTGAGTATATTTTCTTATGTTACCTAAAGTCGATTATCACATGCACACCCCGCTTTGCGGGCATGCTGTAGGTAAACCTGAGGAGTATGTAGAGCAGGCCATCCGTGTCGGGCTTTCCGAGATTGGTTTTTCCGATCACGCACCGCTCGTCTCGCATCCAGACTCGCGGTACACCATGGCTGCGAACGAGCTGCCCATTTACCATGACATGATCCATAAGGTCCAAAAAAAGTTTAGCCATTTTACGATCAAGCTGGGTTTGGAAGCCGACTACATTCCCGGGTTTGAGAACGAAACGCGGAAGATCCTGAAAGCCTACCCCTATGACTTCGTGATCGGCTCCGTTCATTTCATCGACCGTTGGGCTTTCGATGACCCGGAGGAAAAGGTGAAATGGCGCGACAAAGACATCAACGCGGTGTACCGCGACTATTATAAACTATTAAGATCTTCTGCATCCTCAGGCCTCTTTGACATCATGGGGCATGTGGATTTGGTGAAGAAATTTGGGCATCGCGCTACGGAGGATCTGACGCCCGAAGTTGAGAAGACCGCAAAGGTTTTTAAGGAATTCGGCGTGGCTGTCGAGATAAACACCTCTGGTTTGCGCAAACCCGTGCAGGAAATTTATCCTTCGCTGCGGGTCCTTACGATCTACAGAGCAGCTGATGTGCCGATCACATTTTCCTCAGATTCCCATGATCCCGGGGACGTGGGCAGAGATTATGACAAGGCCAAAGAGCTCGCGCTGGCGGCGGGGTATCAGGAGTACCACGTGTTCAAACAAAGAAAGGTGGAGAGAATTGAGAAGCTCTAATTATCATCCCCGCCCCCGATCGTGGTCGGGGGTAAACTCCGGCGGGAATCAACTTGGTCCTCGCTTTCGCGGGGACGACCAGTGATGACTCGAATTCTAGGCATTGATCATGTCGCTCTGAGCGTCGCGGACCTTGACTGCTCGCTCAAGTTCTACACCGAAGTGTTGGGACTTAAAATTTCAGACCGTGAGCACCAAAAGCCCGGGGTCGAGTATTTCTTGGATTGTGGCACGTCCCTTGTCGGACTGATCCAGGGGGACAATGCCGGCGATCATCACATGCTCCAGGACAGCGGGTTGGGCGGGAATCATTTTTCGTTTCGTGTGCCAACGAAAGATTTTGACCGGGTCGCCGAAGAAATAAAAGCGAAAGGCGTCACGATCACGTATCAAAAAAAACGGGATAGATCCTGGTCTCTGTATTTTCTGGATCCGGACGGGAATAAATTGGAGATCACCGCATGGCCGGTGGAAGATGGAACGGCGACGGGTCCTCTTTGACGCTGCCGAATTCCTACTTCCGACTACTGACTACCAAAAATGGATGACCAATGCCTAAAATAACATTTCGCAACGTTCACAAAACTTTCGAGGTGGAGAAGGGCATCTCTGTTCTTGAAGCGGCCCTCCGGAACAAGGTTCCGATCTACTACACCTGTGGCGGCAATTGTTCTTGCAGCACCTGCCGGATCGTTGTCGTGAGCGGTGCTGAGAACCTGTCTTCCATGGACAACAATGAGGCTGAAGTGTTGGATTCTTTCGATCTTAAAGGGCCTTATCGACTGGGTTGCCAAGCCCTGGTGTTTGGCGGTAGAGTAGAGGTAGAGGTCCCGAGACGAGAAAAGGAGCCAAGGCCAAACAAGACGCCTAAGGTTCCGGACGCGGGGTAGTCGATGCGTGCAGGGATTACGGCATTTACGGCATCTGTTTTGATCAACGTCGCCGCACTGGGCTCGTTTGAAAGTGCGGGCACGCAATATGTCCAAAGCCAGCTTTTGGCGCAGAAAGAAAACCAAGACAAGTCCGGCCCGATTCAGTTTGAATTTGTCGAAGCTCCTGCCAAGCCCGCTCCCAGAAAACCTGAAAAAACCGGAAAGATCTCTAGTCGCGATTCTGCTGCCCAAGACATGGCGCAAAAAAAAGAGAACGCTGCCTCTGAGCTTATTCCGCAGATAGAGAGTAAGGGCCCCGCTGACCAATTGGAGCAGCATCGTTTTGAGCCGACTCAGGCGCCGGCGGCAGAATCCAAACCGTCTCTTGAGCAGCCTGTTCCCGTATCCCAGACGAAAGAAGAGCAGGCGGGGGAAGAAGAAAAAAAACAACCGGGCCTCACGGAAAAAACCGAGATCGCGGACTTACCCAAGGCTGAGGCTAAAATAGCCGACTCTGCCAAGACGCCGAGCGTGCTTTCTCCGTCTTCCTTGCCGCAGGCGCCCCACGCGGGAACCGCTGGAATAGACCGGATCAACACGCAGGCGGTCAGTCGCTCCGCGTCTCACGGGGCTCAGCTAAATGGAATCACCTCTTTCGAAGCCACCGGATCCGGCATGGGGCAGTACATGAAGAATATGAAAGATAAAATATGGTTCGCATGGTTCCCATATTTGGCGTTTCATTTTCCAAAAGATTTTCGTTCCGCCGATGCCGTGGTTCAATTCACACTCAATAAGGCCGGCGAAGTGAAGATGGTGAAGGTGGTTGACGCTCAGGGCAGTCCCGTATTTGCCGCGTTCTGCGTCGAGGCCTTGCAGCACGCCGGGAGTTTTGGGCCCCTGCCGAATGAGATATTGGATCTCATAGGGAGGGATGAATTGGAGGTGAAGTTCGCTTTCCACTTCTGGTAATTAAATTTAAAAGGATTGATTATGCTGGGACAAAAAAAGATCCTTATCGTTGACGATCAGCCAAAAATCTGTGAATTTTTAACGGATAGCTTGAGACAGCATGGTTACGACACAGCCGTGGCTATGGACGGCCAGAAAGGACTCGAGGAGATGGAGCGTTTCAAACCGGATCTTGTGCTTCTCGACATCATGATGCCCGTCATGGACGGCTGGGAAATGCTGGTAGCTTTGCGGGCGAAAGAAAAAAAAGTGAAGACCCCTGTTATCATGCTCACCGCAAAAAGCAACACCGAAGCGCTCATAAAGTCCCAACAGTACCAAGTCACCGATTACTTCATCAAACCGATCAACATGCCCGAACTCTTGGCTTTCATCAAACGCTACATCAAGTAATTCCCTTACACTGTTTTCATCAAGCTCTGTCGGGCATGTCTCAAACCCGCATGCTGGCCACTTTTTCTATTCTAGCTAGCTGTTAGACTCGCACCGGATGCCGAGATATTGTCCGAGAGGGGCGTTTGGCGCGGAGTGGGACAAAGAGTCTGGTAGATAGCACAGGCAGTTTGGGTGAGAGAGATGATGTTCCTAGGTGCGAGTTACTGGTAGATCTCCAGGCCGGAGTTTTTGAATTCTTCAGATTTTTCTTTGAGGCCCTCTTCGAGGGCTTCGATTTCATTCAGGCCGTGTTTCTCGGCGTATTCGCGGACGTCTTGGGTGACTTTCATGCTGCAAAATTGAGGGCCGCACATAGAACAGAAGTGGGCGACCTTGGCCGCGTCTTGGGGCAGGGTCTCGTCGTGGAATTCTTTGGCAGTTGCGGGGTCGAGCGAGAGGTTGAACTGGTCTTTCCAGCGGAATTCAAAACGCGCCTTGGATAAGGCATTGTCTCTTGCTTGCGCGCCGGGATGACCTTTCGCCAAGTCCGCCGCATGTGCGGCGATCTTGTAGGTGATGACGCCGGTCTTTACATCGTTCTTGTTTGGAAGACCCAGATGTTCTTTCGGAGTTACGTAGCAGAGCATGGCGCAGCCGAACCACCCGATCATCGCGGCCCCGATCCCGGAGGTGATGTGGTCATAACCCGGGGCGATGTCCGTGGTCAAAGGTCCCAAGGTGTAAAAGGGCGCCTCGCCGCATTCTTTTAGTTGTTTATCCATGTTGATCTTGATCAGATGCATGGGCACATGCCCTGGTCCCTCGATCATGGTTTGGACGTCATGTTTCCAGGCGATTTTTGTGAGTTGGCCCAACGTTTCAAGCTCCGCGAACTGAGCTCGGTCATTCGCGTCCGCAATGGAGCCGGGGCGAAGCCCGTCGCCGAGAGAAAAGGAGACGTCGTACGCTTTCATGATCTCGCAGATCTCCTCGAAATGTTCCGTCGCAAAATTTTCCTTATGATGTGCGAGGCACCATTTGGCGTGGATAGAACCGCCCCTGGAGACGATGCCCGTGACGCGCTTGGCGGTGAGGGGCACATACCTCAACAGAACTCCCGCGTGAATGGTGAAATAACTGACACCCTGCTCCGCCTGTTCGATAAGCGTGTCGCGATAAATCTCCCAGGTTAATTCCTCGGCTTTCCCGTCTACTTTTTCAAGCGCCTGATAGATGGGGACCGTGCCGATGGGAACGGGGGAGTTTCTTAGGATCCATTCGCGCGTTTCATGAATGTTCTTACCCGTGGAGAGGTCCATCACCGTGTCGGCTCCCCAAAGCGTCGCCCAGGTCATTTTTTCTACCTCTTCTTCGATGGAGGAGGCGATAGCGCTATTCCCGATATTGGCGTTGATTTTAACGAAGAAGTTCCGCCCGATGATCATGGGTTCTAATTCCGGGTGGTTGATATTGGCCGGGATAATGGCGCGCCCGCGGGCGACTTCATCCCGGACGAATTCGGGCGTTACGACTGCAGGAACGGAGGCGCCGAAATTTTGTCCGGGGTGCTGACTCTTGAGGGCCGAGGATATTTTTTCTGACAAGAGATTCTCCCGAATGGCAATGTATTCCATCTCATGCGTGATGATGCCCTTTTTTGCGTAATGCATTTGGGAGACATTGCGTCCGGGTTTGGCGACACGGAATTTTCCGCGCAGTCCCGTATCGTTCCGGCTTTCAATCCACGGCTGGCGAACTGGATCCAGCCCTTTTTTTAGATTGATCTTCGCCTCCGGGTCCGTGTAGGGTCCGCTCGTGTCATAGACGTGAACAGGCGCGTTGATTTCCTCTTTCACACCCGTATGAGTACGGGAAAGTGAGATCTCCCTCATCGGAACGCGCAGTTCAGGGTGGAGCTTTCCCGCGACCTTGATTTTTCGCGATGAAGGGAAGTTTTCAGTTGAACTCATGGCGCCCTTACTTCTTTTTTGTAGCGGTCAGGTATTCGATGAGGTCTCTTGTGGAGACGACGCCAACAGGAATGCCGTTGTCGAGGACCGGCACATGGCGAAATTTCCCGATCGACATTTTATGAAGCGCGTACGAAAGAGGCGCGGACTTGTCGAGGCATTCCGGCTTCGGGGTCATGATATTCTTGACGGGAACCTTGGCCGGGTCCTTGATGAGGCCGGCCACTTTTAGAAGAATATCTCGGATCGAAACAATGCCAACAAGTTTTCTGTCTGAACCGCAGATCAAGACGCAGCCTTTTGTAGGGAACTCATGCATTTTATCGATCACCTCGGCGATCGAGGTCTCAGGGTTGACGATGATCGGAGGAATCTTGGAGATAAAATCCTGCAGGAGCTCGCTCATGATAAGCTTCTGGAGTTTATCGCTCGTTGGCTTGGCGTCGCCGCCTTTCACGAGTGAAGAATATTCCTCTTCATGCCAATAATTTTTCCCGGAGGTCGCGGACTCAAGGGATTTTTTCTCAACAACGGGTTTGATGACGTCCTTCGTTTTAGCCGCGACTTTCCAGACCTCGCTTGTGTAGAGGATATCCTTTAGGTTTCCGACGCCTCTTTTTTGAGTGATGGCTTTCACCTGTTCAGAGAGCATTTCCTCATAGGTTGGTTTTTGGATATCACGGAAAACGCCGAAAGGTACGGGCATCTCGGGGTACTCCAGCTGAGTCAACAAGTAGGAGTAATTGGGAGAAAGTTCTTTAGCATTGTGCACGAGCACGTTTTTTGTCTCGCCGGGGTTGGCCGCCAGATCCACAATCTCCGGGAGCAGGCCGTTCAATTTAATGCCCTTGTCTTTGTTTTTTCCAAAAATAATGGGTTTACCGTTCTCGAGATAGATCGCGCGGTCTTCGCGGGTCTCGCGTCCGACGATGGGTAGATGCGTGTCCTTATTGAAGATGACGCAATTCTGGAACACTTCGATGAATGCGACGCCCTTATGTTTCATGGCGGCCTGGAAAACTTGGCTCATGTGGCGAGGATCTGAATCAAACGTGCGCGCGATAAACGTGGCCTCCGCCGCGATTGCGATGCAAAGGGGATTGATGGGATAATCGATAGAACCATCCGGAGTGGATTTTGCCACCTTGCCCATTTTAGAAGTGGGGGAGTACTGACCCTTGGTCAGCCCGTAGATCTCATTGTTCACGAGGATGATCTTCAAGTCCACATTTCGACGCAGACAATGGATAAGATGATTGCCGCCGATGGAAAGACCGTCGCCGTCCCCGGTGACAACCCACACGGTGAGGTCCGGACGTACGAGTTTCAATCCCGTCGCGATGGCTGGTGCGCGGCCGTGGATCGTGTGGAAACCGTAGGCATTCATGTAGTAAGGGAATCGACTTGAACAACCGATGCCCGAGATGAATACGTGATTCTCGCGGGCGGTCGTCGTGAAATCCGCAAGGGTTTTTTGCATCACGGAAAGAATGGCATAATCTCCGCAACCTGGACACCAGCGCACATCCTGTCCGGACACAAAATCATCCTTGATGTAATGGGGTTTATCGGGAACCAGGGTTGATGGGGTCATAGCAGCGTCTCGATCTCGCGTTTAAGTTCGCGTATCTTGAAAGGTTGTCCGGTGACACGGTTGTAGCCCACCGCGCGGACACCCTCAAACTGGGCGCGGATGAGGAAAAGAAGATGCCCCATATTGATCTCCGGAATTAAGACCGTCTCAAAATTTTTCAGGATCTGGCCGAGGTCCTTGGGGAAAGGATTGATGTGGTGCAAATGACAATGGGAGACCTTTTTTCCCTCTTCACGAAGTTCTTCCACGGCGGCGCGGATGGCCCCGTATGGGCTTCCCCAACCCAAAATAAGAACCTTGCCTTTTTTGTCACCAAAGATCTCGGACGGCGGAATGTCGTTCGCAATCCCGCGCACCTTGTCGCGTCGAAACTCGGTCATCCTGTGGTGGTTCTCAGGGTCATAGCTGATCCGGCCCGTAAGATCAGCCTTTTCAATGCCGCCGATGCGGTGTTCGAGGCCGGGCGTGCCGGGAACTGCCCAAGGGCGTGCCAGCGTTTTTGGGTCGCGCTGGTAAGGCATGAATGGGCCGCCGTTGGCAGCGGTCGGATGCTTGATCATGATCGGTTTTAAACTTGCAATTTCAGGAAGTTTCCAAGGTTCGGAGCCGTTGGCGATGTAGCCATCCGAAAGGAAAAAAACAGGCGTCATGTATTTGGTCGCAATCCTCACAGCTTCCAACATGACATCAAAGCAGCTGGAGGGCGTGGATGCCGCAAGAACCGGCACAGGAGAATCGCCGTTGCGGCCGAACATCACCTGTAGCAAGTCGGACTGTTCGGTCTTGGTCGGAAGACCGGTGGATGGGCCGCCCCGTTGGATATTGACAATGACAAGCGGCAACTCCACCATCACCGCAAGATTGATCATCTCGGATTTAAGACAGATCCCCGGGCCGCTCGTGCCTGTGACACCGATCTGTCCGCCGAAAGAGGCGCCCAACGCTGCGCCGCAAGCGGCGATCTCATCCTCGGCCTGAAATGTTTTGACGTTAAAATTTTTGTGGTAGGCAAGCTGGTGCAGGATATCGCTGGCGGGGGTGATGGGGTAGCCCGCGTACAGAATTTGTTTGTCGGATAACTGAGCTGCCGCGATAATTCCGAGAGCCGCCGCTTCATTGCCCGTGATCTTGCGGTACGAACCGGGTGCCATGGGCGCTTTTTTAACGAGGTACTGGATTGGCGCCACTTCCGTGATGTCTCCAAAATTGTAGCCGGCTTTGAGCGCCATGATATTGGCTTCGGCGAGTTCAGGTTTCTTGGAGAATTTGTTTTTGGTCCATTCAATCGTGTGGTCAAGCGACCGGCCGTACATCCAGAAAAGAAGCCCCAGCGCGAAATAATTTTTGCAGCGGTCGACTTCGGACGTCTTGATCTTCGATTCGCCGAGCGCGTTCTTGGTGAGGGAGGAAAAGGGAATCCTGAGCAGGGAAAAGTCCCGCAGGGAATCATCGGTGAGCGGATTTGATTTCCAACCCGCCTTTTTTAAATTGTCCTCATTAAAAGAATCGGAATTGACGATGAGGAGGCCGCCTTTCACGAGGTCATTCACGTTGACTTTGAGAGCCGCTGGGTTCATGACGACAAGAACGTCCGGCGCATCCCCCGCGGTGTACACGTCTTTTTGGCTGAATTGGATCTGGAAGCTGGAAACACCGGGCAGCGTCCCCTGTGGGGCGCGAATCTCGGCCGGGAAGTCCGGGAGAGTGGCGATATCATTTCCCATGATTGCCGAAGTATCCGTCAATTGATCGCCGGTCAACTGCATGCCGTCGCCGGAGTCACCGGCGATGCGAATAATCACAGACTCGATTTCTTTAATAAGCTTTTCAGACATGCTTAACCGCCCTCAATCGTATCGTGGATCTGCCCGGCTTCCGGCGGCAGGTTGAAAACACCTGTCGGGAAAAGCTCGGCCAAAAAAGAGACGATGGTGCGGATGGAAAGGATGCCGATGACCTGCTCAAAGTCATCCAGAAGCGGCACATGGCGGATGCTGAAGCGCGCCATGTAGTCCAGCGCCTGGCCCACCGTGTCGGTTTTTTTCAGGGGATGGACGTCTTTACGCATGTATTTTTCGACGGGGTCGCTCATGGAGACTCCGGGACGAAGCGCATTCATGAGGACTTCACGCTCGGTGAACATCCCAACGAGCTTGGAATGCTCATCCGCGATGACGATATACCCGGATCTTTCGCCGTGCATGAGGTCCAAGGCTTCCTGAACGGAGAGCGAGGGGAGCGCCATGACGAGTTTTGGGCGCAGGATCTGGTGGATCTTTGTCTCTTTAAGAATATCTTCAATGCTCTTTGTCGGGGGCATTTCTCTAAGTCCTTGAAAGGAAGCATTATAGCATAAATCTTTTTTTTCAAGTAAAATACGTCTATGTCCAAGAACATTATCAAAAAACTCAGCGAGTTCGGAGAGGGTTTCAAGCATCACCACGAGAATTACTCCGCGGGGACCATTTCCGCCATCCGGGAGACGGGCGGGGTGTGGGAGTTGGAGGGGCTTTCTTTCCATTTCCCGGAGCATTTCGGCTTTTGCTATGGGGTGGACAAGGCCAT
>CAYZGM010000023.1:0-5281 GCA_964478015.1 uncultured Planctomycetia bacterium | reverse complement strand
GGCGCATTTTCCTCACGGACCAGCTGATCCATAACCCTTACATCAATGGGAAATTAAAAGAAAAAGGCGTCCAATATTTGAAGCGCGACTCGCAGAACCTTTTGGTCTGCGGCGAACTCGTTCCCGGCGACATTGTGGTGGTATCCGCGTTCGGAACGGATTTCCGGGACATTGAGCGTTTGAAAGAAAGTTCCGTCACGATTGTCGATTCGACCTGTGGGGCCATCATCAATGTCTGGAAGCGCGTGGAGGGTTACGCGAAGAACGGTTTCATCACCATCGTCCACGGAAAAAGAAACCATGAAGAAACACGGGCCACTGTGTCGCAGGCCGTGAAAGAGGGCGGCGCGTACATCACGATCGAGAATATGGACGAGGCCTTGGAGTTGGCGGATGTGATCCGGGGAAAGACAAGTTCCACCGAGTTTATCGCCGCGCATCCAGGTTGTGCGATCTCAGAAAAGTATTCTTTCGATTCTGCCGCATGCAAAATGGGCATGGCCAATCAAACGACGATGTTGAAAGGGGAGTCCCTCAAGATCCAGGAGACCTTGAAAGCAGCTTTTGTCGAGAGGTTCGGTGAGGCGATGCTCCGAGAAAAATTCCGGAGCTTCGACACGATTTGCGGGGCTACTCAAGATAGACAGGACGCGCTGCGGAATCTTTTAAAAAAGCCGCTGGACCTTGTCTTGATCGTGGGCGGCTTCAACAGTTCCAACACGACGCATTTGGCAGAGATTGCGGATCGCACAATTATGTCATCCCCGAGTGTTTTAATCGGGGATCAAGTTGATTCCCGCGTGCGGGGGAATGGCATTCCTTTTTTTCACATTGAGAGTGCCGGAGATATTTTGTCCTTGGAGCGGATACGCTCGCGTCAACCGAAGAGCGGGAAAACACAAACAGAGGAAAATTGGTTTTCGCCCGGAACCAAACATATCGGCATGACGTCCGGAGCTTCCACGCCGGATGTAATTTTATTTGAGATCATTCAGAAAATATTGTCACTGTACCGGACCTGGTCCTAAATGGACTTTTAGGGACACGTTAGAAAATCCACCGCCTCACTTCTTGCTCTCAGATATTCCTGCTTTAAGCTAATCGATTAATTTATTGCCTAACCTGTCCCCAAACAGGTCTTTCGGACCTGGTCCGGTATTGGGTCCGGTATTGGTAAATCCAGGCGGGCCGCAAAGTGCAGAGAGCGTTCGAATACCCATGACGCTGGCCAAGGATAAAGGCCCAGGCGGTCACGCCAATCCGCGATATGTAATCCCAGAGTCTTAAAGATATGAAGCCACTGGCTCCGTGGCCAGTAATTGTATGGCAATGACACACCGTGACGCGCATTACCCACACGGTCCATAAAGCGAAGGGTTTCGGTGGCGAGGAATCCGTCGCGCAGATGATCTTTAATCACCAGTGCCCGCCGCGCCACCCGGCAAGCCTCCCGCAACAGCGCCTCCGGGTCCTGCGCATGGTGCAGCACGTCCACCAGCATCACCACGTCGATGCTCTTGTCGGGCTCAGGAATGACGCAGCCGTCAAACGCTTTCACAGGAATTTGACTCTGCGGGCGGATGAGAACGTCCAAGCCCTTCATTGCAAGATCGGGACGGCTCTTTGAGATCTGGGCAGCCAGTCGTCCGTCGCCGCAGCCCACATCAAGTACTGTGGCGTTTTGCGGGATCAATTCGGCTAGATGGCCGCTGAGCCGCTTCACACGGCGCCCGAAAACGTACCCCTCATGCAAACGCTCAGTCCAATTCATACCGATTCAAGTGCGGACGCCGCCGACGGACCCACAGGATACTGAGGAAGAAACTTGAGAGAATGATTTGGCAGCCCATAACGACCGATGTGGCCGCGGGGATAACAAGGCGCAGTGTCTTAGCCGGATCCAGCGGCCCGAAGTTCTGGTTGCTCCAGCGGCCCAAGGCGACAAAGGATACCCCGAGTCCCAGAAGCAAGAATATCGAGCCGACGATGAGTCCGGTTTCCAAGGTCACGGAACGCGCCAGTCGATCCAAGCGAGGATCCTCTGGCAGCAGGCCCTCACTCAACGCGAAAAGATTACAGAAAGCGGAAAAACTGATGCCTTGAAAGCCGACCAGAACGGCCATCGCCGCATAGATCAGTGTATGGACATCGTAAGTGGTGCCGGCGACGGTCCTGGGGCCGGACAATAGCCAGGCGCCGGTTAGAGCGCCGACAGCCATGAGACACGCGCCCGGATAAAAGAAGAGCCATTGCGGGCTGTAGATGAGAAGAAATCGCAGATGACGCCATCCGTCGCGCCAGCGGCGCAGATGCGGAGGGCCCGAACGGCCGTCCGGTGAAAGCGTCGTGGGCACTTCGACGATTTTCATTTTCAGAAGACCCGCTTTTACCACCATTTCGCTTGCAAATTCCATCCCGGTCGTGCGCAGGTCCATTCGGTCAAACGCGGCGCGACTGAATCCGCGCAGGCCGCAGTGGAAGTCTCCGACAGGCACACGGAAGAAAAGGCGACCCAGGCCCGAGAGTACGGGATTTCCTAAATAGCGATTCAGCCAAGGCATGGCATGGGGCCGAATTCCTCCGCGGAACCGGTTGCCCATCACGAGATCCGCGCCGGTCCGCAGGGCCGCAACGAACTCGTTCAAATGCGCAAAGTCATAGCTATCGTCCGCATCACCCATGATAATGAATCGCCCCCGCGCCGAGGTGATGCCCTCGAGCAGTGCGCTGCCATAGCCTCGCACCGCCGCGTTCACAACACGCGCGCCTAAACTTGTTGCGATAGCCTGCGATCCGTCGGAGCTCCCGTTATCGCCGATCACAACTTCTCCTGAGAGGCCTGATTTTCGAAGAAAATCCTGCGCCTTCCGGATACAGGTTCCGAGTGTTTCAGCCTCATTCAGACAAGGCATCACGATCGACAGCTCTGCGGACGGCAGATTTTGTTCAGACATGCTTCTCTTCGATTCCGATTGCAGGTTCTTCGCTGGCTTTTTTTATGAATTGTTCGATGAGATCCGGAATATCGGGATTATACGGCTCTCGGTTCCGCAGTACCTGCCATTGACGCCACGCCTTGTCCTTTTGCCCGAGTTGATAGTAAATGCGGCCCAGCGTCAGCCGGTGGAAAACTATATCTTGTCCATGGTCGATGGCATAACGAAGGAGCAGCGCCGCTTGCTCGAGCGACCGACGGTCGCGGAGAGAGCTGTTCGCTAGGCCCAACACTAACGCCGTTTGGGCGTCATCCGGATCAAGCTTCAAGGATTGCTCCAGTACGATACGAGCGGGATCCACCCAACCCACCAAGAAGAAAAACCTCCCCAGTTGTCGCAGCGCAAGCGCGTCGCCTTGAGCCTGCAGCTGGCGCACTTCCGGGCGTTCCAGCACGCGCTCCGGCGTGATCGCATATTGGTTGAGAAACGGCTGGTTCTTTTCTATCGCCTTTAAAAAGATCGTCACCGACTCATCCACGTAGACGAGCCGCCACTTCGGATCCTTGAGCCGCTCTGCCAAGAATCTCTCAATATCCGGTGAAGCCTCATCATGGCCCAGCACAATCAGATTGATGCCATAGCGTTCGGAGTGCTCCAGCCAACCCTCCCGGCTCTCCAGCATCGGAAGGTATATTTTGTTGTAGAACTGTGAGGAATAGGCGTCTCCGCGGCCGTCGATGAAGACCCTCTCGTTAGGGTAAAGCTTCCAGATGAGCATGCTTCCGACGTTAAAGTCATTGAAGATCGGGCCCTTCAACTGATGCTGCAGGATGAACCCAGCTCCGCCCAGAGCGCCTTTGGGGACAGCCCATCCGAATCGCCGGCTTTCACCTGTCTGTTTATAATACTGGTTGGTCACGATCGCATGAGTCAACATCGCTGGCAGGGCTATCCCACCCAGCAGCAGGGCGGCACTGACCGCGCCGCGTGGCCCTTTGATCCACCGAACCGGAACCGAGATCGCTTTTTTTCCGGCATATACAGGCGCGCGCGCCCAGCCGTCCAGAGCGTTCATGACAGCGATAGGGAAAAACCACAGTGCCCAGAAGGGGATGTTCCGCAGCATTTTTAGCGTCGCATACAGCAAAAAAGCAGTGACGCATATTTCGAATATTTTCCGGCGATTTGCCCGGGCCAAGAGAAAACTCAGCAGGAGGATAGGAATGGAGATTTTTAGAGCTATCACCGTCCAATTCTTGTCAAGCTCGTGAACCAACGGCGACCGCATCTCCATCACCTCCATCGGTGTCTTGTTTACAACGGAGAGGGGATACAACGCGCCGCGCAGGCCTTCGGGATTCAGGCACAGGGCCAGTCCGAGCAGGGTCCCCAGCACTATCAGCCGTCGCAATTCGCGCCCCCGCCACGGCTCCGTTGGCAGACGGTAAAGACGATCGATGAAAAATGTAGCGGCAAGCACCGGCCCCAGGAAGAAGAAAACGTGGAAATTCACCCACAGTGCCTGCAGAGGCGGCAATAGCCAGAGCCAGGCTGTTTGCTTGGTGTATTTGGCATGCAGCAAGATAGCCATAAAAATGCTGAACATTAAAAAGGAAACGTTTTGCGGGCGCGGCGCGCTAAAATACGTGAACATGAGCACGGCCAGAGGACCGCATATCGCCACGGCGAGAAAACCCGGCGCTTGCAGCGGCGGCAAAGGCGCTTCATGCGCAAACGCTTCGTCGCGCAGTCGCCACACTATAACAACAGGGATCAACGCTGCTGCCAATGCGAGCATGGTGCTGGCAATCTGTATCAAAGGCATCCCGCCCAGCACGTGCAAGCTGTAGACAAAAACTTCAGACAACCAATGATGATTCAGAAACTCCTGGTCCGGCTCGGTAAAGGAAAACAGGTTTATCGTGGGGACCAGCTTCGACTGCCAAATTACGGACCCCGAGGCTAGCATCCGGGCGAGATCGAATTTGATGACTTCCAAACTATGAATAAGCGAAACCGTCAACAGAACGAGCAATAGCGCGGCCGAAACCATCTTTGCCAAACGTATCGCTGCACCTGTCATGCGCGTATCACCGCCATCAAGCCTTTTTTTCCCGCCGGCGATCTGCGTCACGTTTTTCACCCTCATTTAAGCGTCATGAAGAGAAAGCCACTGCTGCTGGCGAAGACGCCATCACACATAGGCAGTCGTCAACACGTGTTACGGGCTTAGAAACCAAGTTTTCAATGTCAGCTCATTTATTCGGGAAGACAGAGAGCACAAAAAAACAGGTTCTTTAGCTCGTGATTTTATAGTCCTGTTATTTAGTCGTATCGCTCCACCA
>CAYZGM010000022.1:0-25411 GCA_964478015.1 uncultured Planctomycetia bacterium | reverse complement strand
ATCTTCGAACTTAACAACTTTCCTTCAGGCTCATTATTGAACTAGAAAAGACTCTAACCGGCGAGTCGATAATAATATCCACCTCTTCAAAACTGACTTCTTTATAAAAATTGAACGCCTTCATATGTTTCTTCTCGATCCACTCCTGGCGTGTTTTTTTGTCGGCAATCCCCATCGGATCAACCGGCTGCCTGACGCGATAACCCTTCTTTTTGAGAATATTCACAGCTTTCTTCAGATTATCATCTGTCATCTCAACCAAAACGTCCATATCCGACGTGCTGCGCATGAGGCCTAAAAGATTGATCGCAATGCCCCCCACAAGGACATATTTGACTTTTTGTTTTTGAAACTCCCGCAGGATATCTTCGTAAAAAATCATAGTGCCCCCTTTTGAAAACAAGCGATTATATCTGATCCTCAGGCTGCGAACCAGCATTGTTTGACTTCTCCAACAACAAACACGCCAGGAGCATGCCCATCAGGCACGCCAAAACCGAAAAGATGCGCCACGTCGAGAAAATGGAAATCACGACAAATACGGCAGATCCCAAAACAGCCACAAGCCGGTAAGGAAAAAACGGTGACAGGGCCAAAAGCGCTTCCCCGCCGATCACGGACCGGGATATCCATGTTGCCGCTGTTTTCTGCAATTCCGGGGACAGGTGCCGCAGGATTTTTCCCGCCGGCGACTGGTCCGTTTGAACTATAAAAATCCGGCCCATCACCTCGCCATCCCAATATTCAGGCGTCAATTTCCCGACCGTGCCTCCCAAAAAAATGACCCCGACAAGACACTGGGCCAGAAACCTCGCGTGACGCCGGACATCAGCGGATGCCCGACCCGCCTGGCTGGTGAACCAGCACAGCCAGAGCGCGACCCAGAACGACGTGACAAAGGTGGCGTCGTTGCAGGTATTGATGTGCAGATTCAGCACGGCGGCGGAAAGGGCCATCAGGACAGCGGCGACCCACACAAACCCTCTCCCGCAAAACGATAAAATAGGCACGACAAGCAACGGAAGAAAATAAAAAACAGTCGCGACGTAAGGACTTGAAAAGAACTCCGGAAAAAGCGGATGCGCGACGGGATAATGTCTGGTCGTCTGGACCAGGTAGGGAAAATAAAATCCCGCCTTCAAATACCACCCCGCCAGCCAAAACAAGACAACCCACCGGGCGGCGAGGAGATTGATCCGGATCAACAATTCGTCTTTAGGGGGCGGTTGTGACATTTTTAAAAATTAAGACCGGCGGATATGAATCCATTTCATACACACTGACCAGGCTCGCGTCCTGATAACGCGACCGCAGAACAACGTTGAAATGCTGTCCGCTTTGGGCGAAAGATTCCCGGACCTCGGGCCGGAATGTGATCATCCGCAACGGGAAATGGTTGACCCTCTGGTAAAGCAGCGCCGACGCCGGAGGCGCGTCCCCCGCCTTCACAGAGTCAACCGGCTCCTGCGTCACCCAGATCTCATTGCTGAAATTGTACATCGACGGCACAAACTGGAGCAGCACCCATTGCGCGAACGACGGACTGCGCCAATGGAATTTTTCCATGATCATCCTCTGCACCGGCGGAGAAAACGGCAACGCCGCAAGGACGGCCGCCACAACGCCTAACAGGACGTAAAACACCTTTGTTTCCCAGGATTTCATCCGCTGCGGTTCCTGACCGTCCGTTTGAGGACGCGGTCGATGTCACGCTTTTTGATGTCTTCCCGTTTGTCAAAAAGTTTTTTGCCTTTGCCCAGCGCCAGCTCCACTTTCACAAACCCGCGCGCGTTGAAATAAATTTTGGTCGGCACCAGGATCAGCCCTTTTTCATTCATCAGCGACTGGATTTTATGGATCTCGCGCTTGTTCAAAAGAAGTTTGCGCACGCGGTCGGGTTCCTGATTGAGATAGCTGGCCTGTAAATAGGGATTGATGTGCAGACTATAAAGATAGACTTCCCCCTCGTCGACGCGGGCAAAACTGTCCTTAAAATTCACCTCGCCGGCGCGGATAGACTTGACTTCGCCCCCGCTCAGGGCAATGCCACATTCCCACGTCTGCGCGAGATGAAAATTGTGATACGCTTTTTTGTTGGTGGCGATCAGTTGAATGGCCATCAAAAATGCCCCGGCAATTTCAGATAGATTGTCAAAAAGACCGGCATCGTCACGATGCTCGCGATATGCCCGAAAAACAGCCCCTCGCTGATGAACTCTTCATCCACGTGATAATACCGGGAGATAAGCGACAATGTCACCGCGCTCGGAACCGCCGCCTCCAGGACAATCAAGAATCCCAGCGGGGAATCAAATTTTAATCCCAGCACCAAAAGCAGCGCCAACAGCGGAAGAACCACCAGTTTCGTCACAATCAGCAGAACAACCGGCTTAACATCGATCTTCACAAAATTGATGCTGGCCAGATTCCCGCCCACCGTGAACATCGCCAGCGGCAAGGCGCAATTGCCCAGCATCTGGACCGGTTTGAGAACGGTCTGCGGCACAAAACGGTGCCACCCCAAGAACACAAGCCCGAGGGTCAATATCGTCGTCACAAACGGCGGGTTGATGATTTTCTTAAAATCCAGCCGTGTGGATGTCCCCCGGATCATCAGCCACACCCCGACCGTCCAGATCATCAGATTGGAGCCGATGATATAGAGAAAAATGTAAACATACAACTTATGCAGCACCTCGCCGGTGAACAGAGCGGTCACAACGACCAGTGGGATGTTGGCGGTATTCTGAAACGTGACTAGCGCTAAAAATTCATTTTTGAGCTGGCCTTTCAGGGAGGCGCCAATCAAAAACGCTATGCCGAACGCGGCCATCCCCATCATGATATTGAGAATCGGGAAAAACCACCACCGGGGATACTCCTGATAATTGAAATGGCTTGTGAGCTGGTCAAAGGCAAAGCACGGCAGAAAGAAATTGACCAAAAGCGCGGAGATCTGATTGAGCCCGTTTTCGTCCACAAGCTTGCGCTGGACGACAAAATAACCGCAGGCCGCCAAAAGGATGACCTGCACCGTGGCCGAGAACGTCGTCTGAAAAGTTTCCCAAAACATCGTTGGATCATTATACATGATCAGGTTGTATTTTGTATGACGCAGTTCATGTTTTGTGGACAAAAAGCGAACGACGCATCCACTTTATAAAGAGTAGATTGACAGCCAAAAATTTTATCGCTATACTTGGAAAACCTTCAAGCAAAGTTTTACCTTTCGTTTTCCATCAGCTTTGCCGAAGTGGTGAAATTGGTATACACGCTACGTTCAGGGCGTAGTTCCCAAAAGGATTGGGGGTTCGAATCCCCCCTTCGGCATTTTTTTAAAAATTGGATTCTTTTAAAAACTCCACCAAAAAAGGCAACCTCTTTCGAGATTGCCTTTTTTGATCATAACCCAAGGATAAACCCTTGGCCTATGGCATTGTCATGCTTACAGCTTTACGACATTCTGAGCCTGGTCGCCCTTGGGTCCGGTGGTGATATCAAACTCAACCGCCTGACCTTCGCTTAATGACTTGTAGCCCTCACCTTGAATTGCACTGTGATGCACAAAGACATCTTTACCTGACTCAGGAGTAATAAAACCATAACCTTTTTGGTCATTGAACCATTTTACTGTTCCTTTTGCCATTATTTACTACCTCCTTTCACAAGCATTCGAGTAAATAACGGCAAATCGACCTGCAAAAAAACCGTCAGGCGATAATCCTTCCACCTCACGGCTTAAGAATCTTCTACCTTATTTACTCCTGACGCATTATGGATGATGTCATTGTTTTTGTCAAATGATTTTATAAAAAAGTTTTTGCTCCCTTTTAAAAATGCCCGGAATGAGAAACAACGAGATTGCAACGCAATACCACTTGCACAATGTTTGATTCCATAATACAATACGTCCTCGATCTACGCAGTTCTTTCGTATTGCGACAAATTTTTAACATTCTAAAAGAAAAGAGCGAATCATGGCTGATGGTGTAAAAAACCGAAACCCCGAAGTCGAGGAAATTGAAATCCAAGAATGGCTGAGCTCCCTCGACTATGTCCTAAAGCATGGCAGCACAGAGCAGGCCCAACGAATTCTTCAACAGCTGCAAATCCGGGCCCAGGAGGCCGGCGTCACACTCCCCTTCGCGGTTAATACCCCTTACCTCAACACGATCCCAGTCGAGAAACAGCCTCCGTTCCCCGGCAACAGGGAGCTGGAGCGCCGGATCAAAAGTCTGGTGCGATGGAACGCGATGGCCATGGTCATCCGCGGCAACCGCGCCGAGGCCGGAATCGGGGGGCACATCTCCACTTACGCCTCTGCGGCGACCCTTTCCGAGGTCGGGTTTAACCACTTCTTTCGGGCCCGGACCGAAAATTTTTGCGGCGATTTTGTCTATTTTCAGGGGCACGCCTCCCCCGGCGTTTATGCCCGCGCTTTTTTAGAAGGCCGACTGACTGAACACCATTTGGAAAATTTCCGACGAGAACTCAAATCCGGCGGCGGCCTGTCTTCCTATCCGCATCCCTGGCTCATGCCGAACTTCTGGCAATTCCCCACCGTCTCCATGGGGCTTGGGCCGATCATGTCCATTTATCATGCCCGGTTTAATCGTTATCTGGAAGACCGCGGGCTCAAACCCAAGGACGACCACAAAATCTGGGTTTTCATGGGCGACGGCGAATGCGACGAACCCGAATCGCTGGGTGCGATCACCATGGCCTCCCGAGAAAAACTCGACAACCTCATTTTTGTCATCAACTGCAATCTGCAGCGGCTCGACGGCCCGGTCCGGGGGAACGGTAAAATCATTCAGGAACTGGAAGCCCTTTTCCGCGGCGCTCAATGGAACGTGATCAAGGTCATCTGGGGCGGAGACTGGGATCCCGTCCTCGCCAAGGACACCGAAGGGCTTTTGGCCAAACGCATGGGCGAGGTTGTCGACGGACAATATCAAAAATATTCCGTTTCCAACGGCGAGTACATCCGCCAGGACTTTTGCGGCTCTGACCCGCGGCTGCTGGACTTAGTCAAACACCTTTCCGACGAAGCCTTGCGCAAGATGAAACGCGGCGGACATGACCCTGAAAAGGTTTTTGCCGCGTACAAGGCCGCGGTCGAGTTCAAAGGCGCCCCGACGGTCATCATCGCGAAAACCATCAAGGGTTACGGCCTGGGCGAAAGCGGCGAAGGCAAAAACATCACGCATCAACAGAAAAAGCTCAACGAAGACGAACTCAAGGAGTTCCGGACCCGTTTCAACATCCCGTTGTCCGACGAGGAGGTTGTTCAGACGCCGTTTTACAAACCGGCGGAAGATTCCGCCGAGCTGCAGTACCTGCATGAACGACGCAAAGCCTTGGGCGGCTACCTCCCTCAGCGACGGACAAAAAGCGCGCCGCTGACAACGCCGTCTGAAGAAACCTTTGAAGAATTTTATAAAGGCACGGAAGGACGCGAGGTCTCAACCACCATGGCCTATGTCCGCATCCTGGCGAAGCTGCTCAAGGACGAAACGACCGGAAAACTGATTGTCCCGATCATTCCCGACGAGGCCAGGACCTTCGGGATGGAAGCCCTGTTCCGTCAGTGCGGAATCTATTCGCATGTGGGGCAGCTCTATGAGCCAGTCGACAAAGACAGCCTGCTCTATTATAAGGAAGCGACAGACGGCCAGATCCTCGAAGAAGGGATCAATGAGGCGGGTGCCATTTCCTCATTCATTGCCGCGGGCACGGCCTATTCCACCCAGGGGATCAACACCATTCCGTTCTACACGTATTACTCGATGTTTGGGCCGCAGCGCGTCGGAGATTTGATCTGGGCCGCGGCCGATTTGCGCTGCCGGGGATTTCTCGTGGGCGCCACCTCCGGCCGCACCACATTGAACGGCGAAGGGCTCCAGCACCAGGACGGACACAGCCACCTCCTGCTTTCCTCAGTGCCCACATGCATCACCTATGATCCGGCCTTTGCTTATGAATTGGCCGTTATCATCCGCAACGGGATTGAGCGGATGTATGAAAAGCAGGAGAGCGTTTTCTATTATCTGAGTATTGGAAACGAAAATTACGCCATGCCTCCGATGCCGGAAGGCGTTAAAGACGGGATCATCAAAGGGATGTACAAATTCAAGACCTCAGCCAAAAAAGATTTCGCCCTGCGCGCGCATCTTTTGGGGAGCGGTGCCATCATGAATCAGGTGATCGAGGCCCAGAAAATCCTTGAGGAACAATACAATGTCTCCGCCGATGTCTGGAGTGTGACCAGCTACAACGAAATCCGCCGCGAGGCCCTCCACGTCGAGCGATGGAACACCCTCCACCCCCTTGAAATACCCAGGGTCCCTTACATCACACAATCTCTGGCCCATGAAGACGGCGTTTTTGTGGCGGCCTCGGATTATATGAAAACCCTGCCCGACTCCATCAGCCGGTGGGTCCCCCGCCCGCTCGTTTCACTGGGGACCGACGGATTCGGCCGCAGCGAAAGCCGCAAGGCCCTGCGCGATTTTTTTGAAGTGGATGCCCGGCACATTGTCTACGCAACATTAGGTTCGCTTTATCGCGATAAAAAAATCAAGGCCGATGTCTTAACCAAGGCCGCGCAGGATTTGCAGATCAATCCGGACAAACTCAATCCGATGATCAGCTAGAGGAAAGGCTCCTTATGTTGATTGAATTCAAACTCCCCGAACTGGGTGAAAACATCGTGTCCGGCACCGCGGTCAGGATCCCGGTGAGCGTCGGACAGGCCGTAAAAAAAGATCAACCGCTTCTTGAACTTGAGACAGATAAGGCCACCATCGAAGTCCCCTCCTCGGTCACCGGGGTTATCAAGGAAATCCTGATCAAGGAAGGGGCCGTGGTTAAGGTCGGCCAGGTGGTGATGAAGATCGATGCGGGTGCCACGGCACCCGCGAAAACTCAAACGCCGCCCCCTGCGCCCGAAACCAAAGCCGCCAAAACTCATGGCGTTTCAGAACCGGCTGCGCCTTTGACCCAACCGGCTGTCGCACGGACACACCACCCCGTTGCCCCAGCCGCGGCAACACCGCCACCCGCCGTCGAGAAAGATATTGCCGCGGCCCCGTCGGTGCGCCGTTTCGCCCGCGAGATTGGGATTAATATCAGCGAAGTTCCCGGCAGCGGGCCCGGAGGACGGATTTCCAAAGACGATATCAAGGCCTATGCCAAGCAGTTACTGAGCGGCGCTCCGCGCGCCAGCGGCGGAGTGACAGCGCAGCCGCTTCCAGATTTTTCCAAATGGGGCCTGGTCGAACGCAAACCGATGAACAATATCCGCCGCAAAACCGCGGACCACTTAAGCCACGCCTGGCAGACGATCCCGCATGTCACCCAGTTCGACAAAGCAGACATCACCAACCTCGAAAAACTGCGCAAGCAATTTTCGCGGCCCGACCGGAAACTGACCGTGACCCCGTTTATCATGAAAGTCATGGCCTCAGCGCTCAAACTGTTTCCTCAATTCAATGCCAGCGTCGACGTGACCACCAACGAAATCATTTACAAAAAATACTGCAATATCGGCGTTGCCGTCGATACCGAGAATGGTCTCCTGGTTCCGGTCGTGCGCGACGTGGAAAAGAAGAGCATCTTGCAGCTCGCCGACGAGTTGAGCACAATCGCCCAGCGCGCCCGCGACCGCAAGCTCACGCTCGACGAGATGCGCGGAGGTTCCATCACCATCACAAATTTGGGCGGCATCGGCGGCACCAGCTTTACCCCGATTGTCAACTGGCCGGAGGTCGCCATTTTAGGGATTTCCCGCGCCAAAACCGAATTGAATTTTGACCGGGCCGCGCAGGGGATTCCAACGCTCATGCTCCCCCTGTCTCTCTCGTACGACCACCGTCTCATCGACGGGGCGGACGGGGCAAGATTTTTAAAATGGATCACGGACGCGATCGAACAACCGTTTTTGATGGAACTGGAGGGGAAATAAAACTCGTTCCTCGTCGCGCGTGAAGCGAAATACCGAAGAACTTAATCAAATACGCTTCATGTGGTGCGCTTCACGAGGCACGTAACCACACCATATGTCAAACACAGACCACACTCACCTTTTAGTCATCGGCGGCGGGCCGGGCGGTTACGCGGCGGCCTTTTTAGCGGCAGACCTTGGTATGGACGTGACCCTGGTTGATCTTGAAGTCAACCCGGGCGGCGTGTGCCTTTTCCGGGGATGCATCCCCTCCAAGTCCCTCCTCCATGTCGCCAAAATCCTTTCGGAATCGCGCGAGGCCAAAGAGCTGGGCATTGAATTCGCGGCCCCTAAAATCGACATCAACAAAGTTCGTTCCTGGAAAAACAGTGTCGTCACGCGTTTGACCGGGGGACTGGGTCAACTCTGCAAACAGCGCAAGATCAAGTTCGTCCAGGGGCGGGCCACGTTTCTCAATTCCACGTCCGTCAAGGTTCAAAAAACCGACGGGACAGAAACACAGATTTCTTTCACCCACGCGATCCTGGCGACGGGCTCCATTCCGGTCAACCTTCCGTTCGCGCCGGCGTCGCCGCGCATCCTTGACTCAACAACAGCGCTCAATCTCGATGATATTCCTTCAAAATTCCTCGTCGTCGGCGGCGGTTATATCGGGCTGGAACTGGGAACCGTGTATGCAGAATTGGGCAGCAAGGTCACCGTGGTTGAAATGCTGCCGAACCTCCTCATGGGAGCGGACCGCGATCTGGCCGTCATTTTAGAAAACCGGATCAAGACGCATTTTGCCGCCATCAAGGTCAGCACCAGGGTGACCAAAATGGAAGAGACCGCGGCGGGAATCAAAGTGACGTTTGAAGACAAGGCGGGGCAGATCTCGACGGAAGAATTCAATAAAGTGCTGGTTGCCATCGGCCGCAAACCCAATTCGCGGAATCTGGGACTCGAGAATACCAAGGTCACCGTCACCGAACGCGGGTTTGTCGCGGTCAATGCCCAGCGGCAGACGACGGACCCGGGCATTTACGCGATCGGCGATATCGCCGGGGACCCCATGCTCGCGCACAAGGCCTCTCACGAGGGCCGTGTGGCGGTTGAGGCCATCGCCGGGCATAAGGTCGCATTTGAACCCGCGGCAATCCCGGCGGTCGTTTTCACGGACCCGGAAATCGCCTGGTGCGGCCTGACGGAAAACGAGGCCGCGGCAAAAGGCCGACCGATCAAGGTCGTCAAATTTCCCTGGGGGGCGTCCGGACGGGCGATCACGCTAAACCGCACCGACGGGCTGACCAAACTCATCATCGATCCCGAAACGGAACGGATTTTGGGTGTCGCGATCTGCGGGGTTGGCGCCGGCGAGATGATCGCGGAAGGCGTTTTGGCGGTTGAAATGGGGTCGCTGGCCACCGACCTTAAATTGAGCATCCATCCTCATCCCACTCTCTCAGAAACCCTCATGGAATCCGCCGAAGGATTTTTCGGTCAAAGTACCCACATCTACCGCCCCAAGCGACCGTAATCAAAACGGCCATGGATACATAAAAAAGGCAGTCCTGACAAGGGCTGCCTTTTTTGTTGAGGAATATTTTCGATTCAAATTTACTGTAATGCCTGCAGACGTTGCTGAGCGTCTTCGAGACCGGGGAAATTCTGATTACCTTCCACGGCCTTTTTAAAGGCGCCGGTTGCTTCGCTTTTCTTCCCGATTTCCGTATAAACGACCCCGAGGTGATAATAGGTTTCCGCTGTGGGGTTGGGCAAGGACACCGCCTTCTCCAAAGACGTCACGGCTTTTGCCGTGTCGCCGCTTGCGCGCTCCACCCACCCTAAGGTGTCCCAAAACTGGCTCACGCCGGGCGCTAATTCAACAGCCTTTTGGGCGGATTTGAGCGCCTCCCCCATATCGCCCTGGTTTTCAACAAGCACACAAGCCAGATTATTGTAGGCAAAGATTTCATTGGGATTGAGTTTTATCGCCATTCGATACGCCTCTTGCGCCTCTTTCGGCTGCTTGCGGATCTGCCGGACCATGCCGATTTTCACATAAGCGGGGGAAAACTTGGAGTCCACCTTAAGCGCGCTTTCGTATTCGTGAATGGCCTTTTCATGCTCTCCGCTGATCATATGAATATCCCCGCGGTCAAGATAGGCCGGAACAAATTTTGGGTTGAATTTCAGCAGGGCATCAAGATATTCCAACGCCTTCGCATATTCCTGACGTTCCAGATGCAGCCGGACCAGGGCTTGAATCGGCAAAGGATTTTCCGGCGCCAGATTCCGGGCTGTTTCGAACTCTGGCTGGGCCTCCTCAATCTTTCCCAAGCTGCTTAAGGCGACACCCAGGGCATAATGGGCCCCGGCATGTTCCGGGTCAACATCAATCGCGCCTTTGTAGGCCTCAATCGCCTTTCGGGTGTCTTGCATGGCGTTCATGTACATATCGCCCAAGTCAACATAAGCGGCGACCCCGCGAGGAGCGAGTGTGATCGCTTTTTTAAATGCGACCTCGGCTTCAGAGAAACGCTTTTCAAGATAAAGATACCGGGCCCACGCGGTCTGGATATCCCCGCTCTCGGGTGATAAGGACATCGCGTCTTTTAAGTATTGCCCCGCCTGTCGAACTTCTCCCTCTTTAAAGGCGATTTCCGCCAAACCCAGAATGGATTTGACATATTTGGAGTTGACCTTAAGGCTTTTCTGAAAAGCTTCCCTGGCCTGTTTCAGATCTCCTTGAGCGAGTTTTTGAATCCCGGTCTGATAGTGACTCTCGGCAGGAGACTCTTTTTGTTTTTCAAGAGGCGGCGCGGTATCGATATCAACAAAAAAGGCGCTAGCCGGCCGGGGACAGATTAACAGCCCGCCGATGACAAGAACAGCGAAACCCCATGATTTCATGATTCGTTCCATGCTCCCCTCTCTCTGTTAATGCAGTTCAACTCGAAGATCACAATGTCTGTTAATGTAATGAAAAAAGTCCCGGTAATCAAGTCCCTTCTTTGGGACTGTTGCAAAACGCCCATCTGCGGCGTTATCTCCTCGTTCGCTTGTGCGACGTCCGACGAGGACGTCTCCGCGCTCACTCGTCGATGCCTTGCATCTGGCCATTTTGCAACAGTCCCTCTTTAGAAATCCGATAAAAAATAAGAAACCCCACGGGCAAGTCTCTTGTTGCTCGACTCAACCCATGGGGTTTCAGAAAAACATCTTAAAACAAAAACTTAGGCTAACTTCTTACGGGTTTTACCGTAAAGACCGACCAAACCAGATCCCAGGAGAAGCAGAGTTCCCGGTTCTGGAATGACGTTGGGATCAGGTAAAGGCGTGCCGCCGACACCTTTGAAACCAAAGATGTATGTGGCCGGAGTTCCGCCCGAGGGGTCCCCGCTTTGCTGCCCCAAAGAATAAACCTCAGCACCCACAGTCCCCAAGGCCGCAAAGGCCAAAGGTTCTGTCGGGGTCGCACCGTAAAAAATGCTGAACACGCGGGATTCGCCATCGGCCAAAGAACCGAACCCGAAATCAAACAGGGCCCCATGATCATCTACCCCGCAATCGGTAAAGTTTCCGGTTGTCGGGCAGCCGCCGATATCAATGCGACCACCACCGGTAACCGGATCAGGCTCAGCAAACCCATTATCACTGGTGAAAATAACATTAGCGGCCGGTAAACCACCAATCGTGACATATTCCGCGAATTCGGTCGGAGGAACATCCCAATCCATGGCTCTGGAGTAACGAACATCAGTAACGGTATCCCCTGTCGTGTTTGTGATCGTGACCCTATTTTCAAACAATGAACTTGAAGCCGAAGGGAAATATTCCTGTTTTACGGTTAAGCCGGGAAGCGAAGTTAAATGAACGATTGAGGTTGCGGTGCTTGGAGTGGAAACGAAAGAATCAACTGTTAGGTTATCAACGCCGCCAACAGAAACATCGGCATCTCCACTGTGCGTCCCCAATGTCGGATGCGTTGCGGCGACACCCCAGCCTTCACAAAGACAGCCGGGTGCTGTGGCGTCACGAAGACTTCCATCGGGAAAAACAAAAGAAACACCGACAGCACTGGCATTTACCGGCACTGTCACCCCATCGGTAAAATTGAGATGACCTTCATCATTCACGCCCAAATAGACACCACTACCATTTGTAATAACAGCGCCGGCGTGCGCCGGTTTTGCGATGAGCATTCCGAACATGAGTACGGACGCGATCGCAAGAATACGGGGTAGATAACCTTTCATAACTTTTTCTCCTCTCCTGCAGTTGCGGTTGATGAATTTAGGAATTTGATGTTTGGGGTTTCCTCCACAGCCATTGCTTTAGAAGCCCATCCAAGCGCAAATGTCCTATAAAATTTACCCTACAGTGATATATGAGCAATATATGTGCCAAAGTAAATTTATTCTTTATAGAAGATCAAAATAAAGACACATCTATAATTTCTTTCGGGTAATTCAGCTATTTTGTCAGGCAAACATTATGGCCATACATAGACAATCCATGACAAGCCATCCCACACCATTACAAGACAATGTTGAATTTTATAACATGTGTTTAAACCTTTACACAACATTTTCAATACCAGAACTTATTTCGAAATCAAATGAAACTGGAGTTGCGTGCCGACGGCAAGGCCCATTTCACGGGCATGGCCGGCATTGACTTCCAGGACATAGAGGATCGACTCGCGAGGACCATAGGAGGGACAGGGATCACCGACACAGGGCGGGACGTTATGCTCGATATGGACAACCCGTTTGGCAAAATCAAGCCAGATCATATCAAGAGAAATCAAGGTGTCTTTCATCCAGAATCGCTGGGGTTGATTCAGGTCAAAAATAAAAAGCATTCCCTGATCTCGATTAAGAGAAGTCCTCCCCTGCAACCCCTTCATGCGCTCCTTAGGCGTGCGCACCACCTCAACATCAACGCAATGATCTTGAAAACAAACCTGGTCGGTGCCGGCCTGATTCCGGCAACCCCATGCCGCGAAAGTCACCAACACCGCAAGCGGGACAGACATGATCGAGTGAAGCGGGCCACGTGAAGCGTGAAGCGTTGTCATCATTCATTTCCCATCAAGTTTAAATAATCCCGGAACCCGATTTGTCCGGTGATGGCCTTGTTCACAATCCCCATCCGTTCATTAGGATAAGGATGGGTGCGCAAATAATTCGCTTCTTTGGGCGGGGCCTTGGATTCCTGTTCTTTGAGGATCGTTAAAACGTCGATCATTTTGCCGGGGTCATATCCGGCCTTCTTCATATATTTGACGCCCAACTCATCCGACTCAAACTCATCCTGCCGCGAATACGCGAAAAAAAGCGAGGTCAGAATCACATTCGTGCCGTAGGCCAAATCACGGCTGCCCGTCCCTGCCGCCAGGATCTGCAAAAGCGTATACCCATAAGCATTCTGCATCCGCTTCATCCCATGCTTGGCCGTGATGTGCCCGACCTCATGGGCGATGACGCCGGCCAGTTGGTCGTCCTCTTTGAGTTTGTCCATCAGCCCCGTAAAAACATAAACATGCCCGCCGGGCAGGCTAAAGGCGTTGACCTTATCGTCTTCGATGATTTTGATGGTATAAACCAGTTCCTGCCGGTCGCAAACCTCGACGATACGGTTGAGGATCGCTTGCACGCGGGCGTTCTTGTCCAGGTCTGAAACGATTTTAAACTCCGCGTCCACCTGACGGGCGACGGCGTCCCCGATGCTGATTTCCTTTTCGGTCCCGTACAAAAGGGTTTCTTCCCGGCCGGTCGCGAGATTATACTCCGTCGCACATCCCGAAGAAAAGGCCGCCGCCCCCAGAAGGACAAAAACTGTTTGCAGACTTTTTCTCATCATCCCCCGCTTCATTTCCGCTTCACGCTTCACGAGAAACGCTTCACGCGATTTATAAAACCCTCACCCCAACCTCTTTTAACATCATCCGCAATTTGGCCATCGGCAGGCCGATGACATTTGAATAACAGCCTTCAATCCGTCGGATAAAGAGCCCGCCGCGGCCTTCGATATCAAACCCGCCCGCCTTGTCCAGGGGCGAGGTGATCCCATGATAGCGGTCGATCTCCTCATCGGACAAGTGGTGCATAAAAATTTTTGTCCGCTCGTAATCGATGAGTGTCCTTTGACTTTCAACGTCGATCACCGCGACGCCCGTGTAAACCCATTGCGGGCCGGAAAAAAGAAGTTTCAAAATCCGCTTGGCGTCTTTCAAATCTTTAGGCTTGCCGATGATCTGTCCATGCCCGGCGTAGACAATCGTGTCGGCGCCGATGACGATGCCGGCCTTGATGTTGTCCGCGACCGCCCGGGCTTTGAGCAGGGCGTTGTGCTTGACGAGCGCCGAACACGTGGTTGTGATCTTATCCGCCTCGTGGGCCCGGCTGGGCCGGACCGAAAACCTGACCCCCGCAAGTTTCAAAAGCTTCCTGCGCTGCGGCGAGGCCGAGGCGAGGATGATTTTCTTTGTCATCGTAAAAACTCCTCGACCTTAAAAATGGAAACGAGGTCGCAATGATATTTTGCCAGCGCCTCGGCCGCGCCCTCGCCGCGGTCGACGATACAGACGGCTTTTTTCGCCTTGATGTTCATTTTTTCCAAAACCTGGATCGACTCGACAAAGGCCTTGCCGGTCGTCGCGACGTCATCGATCAGGATGACCTGTCCTCCCTCGGGAATGAGCGGGCCTTCGATCTGCTGCTGTTTGCCGTGGGCCTTGGGCGCCTTGCGGATGATAAAGGTGTTGACGGGCTTGCCCGACTGGAAAAACAAAACCCCCAAGGCGCCCACCATCGGATCCGCGCCGAGCGTGGGGCCGCCGATAGCGTCAAATTTTTCGTTCTTAACCAATTCCAGAATGATCTTGCCGCACAGATACGCCCCTTCGCCGCTCAACGTCACCCGCCGGGCGTCGATGTAATAATCGCTCTCTTTGCCCGAGGAGAGGATGATCTTCTCGCGAAAGAAGGCGTTCTTTTTGATGATCTGAAAGAGTTGTTTTTTGTCGTTTCCCAGGGAGTGTGTCATGGCTAACCTTTCCGGTGTTACGGTTCACGGTTGCGGAATATAAAGTTTACGTTTATCCAGTTCGGCCCTAAGTTCAACGCGAAAACGCACCAGATCTTTGTACTCCTGGTATCCCCGGGGAGTAAATCCCGAGGTCTTGTGAAACGCGTTCTTTGCCTCTGTCTCGACCACGGCATCGATGTAAGTTTGCGTCAGGGCATCGTCCGGCAGAGCGGCGATCTCCGCCTTGCTCAAGATCTTGATCTGCGAAGGATAAGCAAAAACGTTGCCGGCCCACAGAATACCGACGGCCGCCAGCACCGGCAGCCAAATTTTCGGATGAATCCTCAGATTTCTCATACGCCCTCCCGCGCGGGTCTTGCCCGCCGCTATTAAACTACTTTCTTGCCCTTTCAATGAGCTGCAAATTGTAAACGGCCTTTTTTGAATCGGGGTTAAGCTGCAGCGAACGGTTAAAATATTCTTTGGCCAGGTCAAAATTGGCCCGGCTCATCTCGATAAACCCGAGGTTAAGCCAGACGCGCCAATCCTCGACGGTGTTCCCCAGGGCTTGCAGAAAATGCGCCTTTGCCGGACCCCATTGCTGCTCGCGGATGTACGCGCAGCCCAGCCAATAATGAACCAGCCGCATCTGTGGGTTGAAGGCCAGCATATGGCGGCAATGTTTTTTTTCATCCCCCCAAACAAATTCATTGTAATAACGGCTGCTGACGATCAACACCAACAACTGAAAGGCCACGGAAAAAACCCACAGCGTCCGTCGCCACCGATTTTTCAAATAGACGAAGGCCGCGGACAAAAGCACGACATAGCCGACGGCCGAAAACAAAAACCAATGGGGTTCCATGATGATGCCCAGATTTTTCCGGGACAGGGCCCCCAAAGGCAACGGCAAAAATCCGATCAGGATCCAGCACAAGGCCATGGACTTGATATCACGGCCCCAGACTTTAACGACGAGATACCAGCACCCCGCCAGGCCCAAAACAACCATCGCGATCAATACGAAAACATGACTCTCCAGCAGCGGGGTTGAACGGATCAGGACAATGTCTTTCAAGAAAATCAAATTGTCCAGATACGCCCCCAACAATACGACCAGCGTGCCGGCATATTTTAAAAGGTCCATCTGAAAGAACGAAATGCTGTCGACAGTGCTCGTGACCAGGCTCGCCACCTTAAGGCGCGCCAGGAGATAAACACCCGCGACCACTAAAAAAGGAATGATTCGTTTTAGAGTTTCCAACCACGGCAATTTTTGGACAAAATAAAGCAGGGCCGCTAAATAAAGCGGGAACATCAACGCTGTCTCATGCCCCAGAAGCGCCGCGCCGAACGCCAGCAAGGAGACCGCGTAAAAAACCCATTTCCGCCCCACGCCCCACGCTGACGCACGGGGACCCATCCCCAGCAAAAAGGCGCTCAACGCGACATTAAGACAAAGGATGATGATGGTGTAATGCGCCGCGGTCAGATAATTGACCAGAACCCCATTGATCGGATGGACCGCGAAAAAGCCCGCGCTCAGCCAGGAGAGCGCGCGGTCCCGCGAGATCACATACACCGTCCCCGCCAGAATCAAAGAACAGAGATAAAAGAGCAAGAAATTAAAAAGATGATACCCGACGATGTTGGGGCCGAACACCCGCGTTTCAAGCCACGGCACGAAGTGCGCCAAAGGGCGAAAATACAGAACACGGCTCTTTCCGGAAGACGCCCCGGTCAGTTTGGCGAAATCCAGCTGAAAAAGTTCAAGGAGCGGTGTCTCGTTTTTATAAACAAGCATCGCGTAATCGTCCATGGCAAACCCGTTCCCGAGGCTGTTGCCGTAGCTCAAGACAATCAAAAGAAACACCCCGATGGCGCCAAAAAAAATATTATGCTTCCGGACAAACGACGCACGATTGATCATAGGGTATGAGTATAGCAAAACAATTCTAAAGGGTAAAATCGAATCCCAGTTGCGTTAGGCATATTTTTTCACTAAGATATGCTCATCCTAACGATAAGTCTGCATAAAGAATTATTTTGTATGAATCCTCTATCCACTCAAGCACATGAGGTCATGGACATAAATCAGGTCGCTAATTTTCTCCAAATATCATCGGCCACGGTGAGAAATTGGATTAAACATAGTTACCTGGCGCCCATAGACACAACGGGCAAAACACGTTTTTTTTATCAAGACGTTCGTTCTTTTAAAGAAGATTTGATTAACGGCCGCATCAACCGGCTTAGGAAACGCGCCAACAAGAACAGATCCACATCAACCTCCCTGCCGATCGAGTATTTGTCCGATCCGCAAAAAGTTCACGACATCAACACCGCCGCAAAACTTATCGTCGAGCATAACGTCTCCGCCGATGAAGGGCTCTTTTTTCTTACCCTGAATTTTCTATCCCAGGAAGGACTTGTTGTAAAAACAGCCCGGATTGACGACCTGCTTGCTTTCAAAAACAGATTCTTTTGCCACCACCAAATTATGCAGGAGATGCGGGACTGGGCAAAAAAAATATTGTTCAAATCGAATCACGATTTTCAGTTAAAAATACTGGCAACGCACGTCCCTCAAGTGCAGGATTTTCTTGGTGTTGTCTATCAATCGTTATCGGCTGAAGGGAAGAAATCTCAATCCGGCGCCTATTATACCCCGCGACAAATCGCGGAAGGCATCATTGGAGACCATCTGCGGGCTCCTCATTTAAAAGTCTTAGATCCTTGTTGTGGAACCGGCCAATTTCTCCTGGTTGCGTTGGATCGTCTCATATCCATGAGCGGAGAAAAGAATGCCATACAGAATGTCTGGGGGCAGGATGTTGATGCCATCGCAGTTCAGATCGCCAGAATCAATGTTATTGCGAAGTGTAAAACACAAGATGATGTTTCGCCCCATATCTATTGCGGGAACACTCTGTTTGAAAATGCAATTGACCTTTTTGCTCCCAAACCGTGCCTTGAAGAAAATTTCTTTGATTTGGTTGTTACCAACCCGCCATGGGGGGCAAAATTCTCAAGCACAGAGTTGTCGCAATTGAGCCGGCTCTTTCCACAGATTGCCTCCCGGGAATCGTTCTCATATTTTATTGAAAAAGGGCTCGAATATTTGAAAGAAAACGGGATCCTTTCCTATATCCTTCCGGAATCGTTCTTGAATGTGCGAATTCATGAAGATATCAGAAAAAAAATTCTAAACAATACATCCGTTATAAAAACCGCCTCTCTCAACCGGGCCTTTAAAAATGTGTTTACGCCCGCTATTCGACTGGATATCCAAAAGAAATCCCCGCCAGATTCGCACAGAATAGAGATCGAAAATGGCAAAACATTCCAGGTCGAACAAAAAACATTTTTGGTTAACAGGGGGGGCGAGTTCCATATCAACGTCAATCAGGACGACAGCATAATTCTGGATAAAATATACTCACAAAATCATTCAACATTAACCGGAAAAGCAGACTGGGCGCTTGGTGTTGTTACGGGCGACAATGCCAGATTCTTATCGAGCACAAAACTGCCGGGATACGAACCGGTCTTAACGGGGAAAGAGATATCCAAATTCACTTATCATCCGGCGAAACATTTCATCAGATTTGAATCGAAAGAATTGCAGCAGGCAGCGCCGGAACATAAATACCGCGTAAAAGAAAAGCTCATTTACCGGTTCATTTCTAAAGAACTCGTTTTTTCATATGACAATCAGCAACAAATAACTTTGAACAGCGCTAATATTCTCATCCCCAAGACAGATCAATATCCCGTCAAATTTATTCTTGGTTTGTTCAATTCATCGCTCTATCAGTATATCTTCCGGAAAAAATTCAACTCAATTAAAGTTTTGAGAAGCCATATTGAGGCGTTGCCGTTACCACATTGGCCGGAACAGGAAACCAATCAAATAACAGGACTCGCAGACACTATTCTTGACTGTGGCATAAACCAAAGCCGCCGCAATCATTTTCTTCACAAACTCGACGAACTGGTGATGCTGCAATGGGGACTGACAAAGGAAGACATGAACCTGGTCTCTAGAAGCCTTAACCTTAAAGAGAAGGATTGATTTTTATGGAAAAGTTGCAAAAAAAGATAACCGATTTGATCGAGTCATTGTCCAAAGAAAAGCGTGGGCGCATACGGGTTCGTCTCGAAAACCTCGTTTCCGTTTATCCATTTAACGAATACGAATATGTTATCTCTGTTCTCCTGGGGATGAATAAGATATCACTCGACGATTATTACGAGATCAGGGATGAATATATCGCTCGCAATATGTATTTGTACATTTTCGAAATCAGTTCGCCAAGGGGGTTTGGTGAGGCATGGGCTCAAGGACATTTGAAAGAACTTGTTCCGGACTTAGTCAAACCAACCAAAAAACTTGATAAGAATTATAGCGGACAATACGATTTTTTGCTGCACGATGACAAAAAAATCATTCGTGTTGAGGTTAAAGCTTCGCGGGCGGTTGACCTCGATGATCGTGGCGCATTGTATGTCAAGGCCCTTGCCTCTGACTCGAAAAAAAATTTCTGGATGAATTTCCAACAAGCCAAACCCGCATGCTGTGATGTGTTTGTTTTGATCGCAGTCTGGCGTGATATGATCAAATACTGGGTTTTATCGTCAAAAGAATTCAAACAGAACGATCATTACTCCAAAGGACAACATCGGGGCAATGTCGGAGAAGGCCAGCTTCATATGACACAAGACAATATCAAAAAATTCGATACCTATCTTTGCAGATCAGACAAACTTCGGGATTGTATTATTAACGCCTTCAGGAGGAGCAAGCCTCTTTAATGCCCTAATTTTGACATCCTCATGGTCCGGTGCTACACTAACCCCCGTGTTCACGGATTTGATCGCCGGGTTTATTGATCTTATCTACCCCGCCTGCTGTATTCTCTGCAAAAACCATCTGACCCCTGTCGAGAAACCGCACCAGCTGTGCTTTGCCTGCCAGAAGACGATCGTCAAAAACCGCCCTCCCTTCTGCCGCCGCTGCTCCCGGCCTTTGGAAAACCCCGCGCACTTTTTTTGCTTAACCTGCCAGGAAACACCCCTGGCCTTCGACCAAAGCTGGGGCGCCTTTCTCTATACCAAAACCATGCAGCGGCTGATCCACCTCTTCAAATACGGGCACAAAACCGGGCTGCGGCATTTTTTTGCGGACCAAATCCTTTCATTTCTGGACACTTACCACATTGATGTAAGCCAGGCCGATTGTCTGGTCCCCATCCCGCTCCACCCCGCCCGTCTGCGGGAACGGGGGTACAACCAGTCCCAACTCATCGCGGAGTTGATCGCCCAGGAACTGCGGGTCCCGGTCATCAGCCATAATCTCATCCGGACGCGGCACACCCCCAACCAGGCCCGTTTAACCCAAAAAGAACGCTGGACAAACATCCAGGCCGCCTTTAAAATAAAAAATCCCAATGAGTTCCGAGACAAAAAAATACTGATTATCGATGACCTTTATACGACCGGCGCCACCATTTCCGAGGCCGCCCGGCTGCTGAAAGCCGCCGGCGCAGAAGAGGCCAAGGCCCTCGTCCTGGCCGTCGCCGTACCGAAACAATCCAAACGCAAAAATGCGGATCCTGCGCAATTATATCTTGAGTGAATGTGTCATCCCCTTCTTCCTCGCCTTAGGGGTCCTGACCTGTATTTTTCTTTTAGGAAATCTCATCCAGCTCACCCACCTTGTGATCAACAAGGGCGTGAGTCTGACGACCATCGGCAGAGTCTTTCTCTTGTATGTGCCGGTTCTCTTAGGGTACACGCTGCCCATCGCCTGCCTGGTGGGCGTGACCCTGGCGTTTGGCCGGCTTTCGGCAGACAACGAAATCATCGCGATCCGCGCCAGCGGGATTTATCTGCGGGAACTCCTGATCCCTTTGATCGTCATCGGCGCCATTTTCAGCCTGTGTCTCTTTATCCTCAACGACCGCGTCATCCCTTACGCCCATCACGAACAAAAAAAAATGCTCAAAGAGCTGGGCACCCGCAACCCGACCGCGCTCCTTGAACCGGGAATTTTTATCACGTCGTTCGACAAACAGATCATCTTCATCCACCGCATCGAAGACAACAAGCTCTTCAATGTCACCATTTATCAACCCCAGCCCGACGGTAAACCCACCCGCACGATCATCGCGAGCCGCGGGGAGTTCAGCCCCGTGCCCGGGAAAGACCAGATTCTTCTCAAGCTCATGGACGGCACGTCCGATGAACCGGATTTAAAAAATCCCAGCAACTTTTACAAGCTCAATTTTCAGACCTTTTTTATGACCCTCGACCTGTCCTCCGGCAAGCAGAAGGTCGAAAAAAAACCCAAGAGCATGTCCTTGAACGAACTGACCGACGCGCACAACCGCCTCGAAAAACTTCTGGTCGACACCTCGCCTCTGAAAACCGAATACTGGCGAAAAATCACCTGGGCCTTTTCTCCGCTGATTTTTATTCTCATCGGATTTCCACTGGCGGTCATCACCAACCGGCGCGAAAAATCGGCCAACGTGATCATCGCGATTGTGTGCGCGGCCTTGTATTATCTTTTGTCCTTAGGGTGCGAGGCCTTAAGCCTCCAGCAAATCGCGCCGGCGGCCCTTGTGATGTGGGGCCCCAACGCCGCCGGCGCCATCGCCGCCGCCGCCCTCAACACCCGGGTGCTCCGGCTTTAACGGAAAACACCATGCGCATCATCGACCGCTACATCGTCAAGTCCATCCTCTTCATCTTCGCGGCGAGCCTTTTTATTTTCTGCCTGCTCTATGTCCTCATCGACTCGACGAGCAATCTGGATGAATTCATTGCGCAGAGCGTGATGCTCAAAACGCTTCTTCAATACTACCTCTGGTCGCTGCCGGTCATCGTCGTTCAGCTGGCGCCCATGGCCGCCCTGATCGCGGTCCTCTTCACCTATTCGAATTTGAACAGCCACAACGAAATCATCGTCCTGCGCTCGAGCGGCATGAATTTCTGGCGGATCGCCAAGCCCGCGCTCTGGGCAGCGCTCCTCGTCTCAGCCCTGGTCTTCTTTCTGAACGAACGCTTTGTCCCGCAGGCCGAGACGCAGACCCGCAAGATCAAAAATGAAAACATCGTCCTCGAGGTCGACCGCAAAAAGAAAAAGAAGGCCAAAATCAAATACCTCACCTACTACGGCCTCAAAAACCGGCTGTACTGCATCGATTCCTTCGACCCCAACACCTTCGAACTGCAGGGGGTCACCGTCCACGAATACGACGACAACCTGAACCTCAAAGAAAAAACCGTGGCCTTAACCGGCAAATGGACCGGCATCGCCTGGAAATTTTATCAATGCCACGTGAGCACGTTTACCGAATCCATCCAGGGGGACACCAGGGTCAAGGTTTATGAAGAAAAGCTCATGGACATCAAAGAGTCGCCGACGGATTTTCTCAAACAGAGCCTCAACGTCAACTCGATGAACATCCGGCAGCTCTACGACTACATCAAACGGTTTTCCAAAAGCGGGGCCTTCCGCGCGCTCAATAATCTCAAGGTCGATCTCTATGAAAAAACCTCCAAACCGTTTTCCGCGTTCGTGGTCGTGCTCCTGGGGCTGCCGCTCTGTCTTATGACGGCCCGCCGCAAGGCGCAGACGTTCGCCTCGCTGGCGATCGCCGTGATGGTGGGATTCCTCTATTTTGTGTGCAATGCCGTCGGGCTGGCGTTCGGGAAAGGACAGTTTTTGCCGCCCTGGCTGGCCGCATGGCTGGCGCCGATGATCTTTACGGCGGCGGCGCTGATTGTGATTAAGCGAAAATTTTGATCCGTGAAGCGTGAAGCGAAAAAGCTTTTAAATTTTACGAAATATACTTTCCTCGGCAGACGGTGCCCACATTACCGACGATTTCGCAATTGACCGAACTCATTCAGATCATCGTTCTTGATCTCAGCGAACTTTGCAGCCATTGTGGGGTTACCCTTAGTCAGTTTCTTGACGGTCAAGTCGTCGGCTTTGTCGTTGGCAAGACGGAGATTGTTTTCAGAACCGAGCAGTGCATCCTTGGTCTTCTGAAGATGGTCGATGGTTTTGTCGATCTCCTCAATAGCCGTTTTAAATTTCTTGGACGCCAGTTCGTAGTTCCGGGCGAAGCCTGTCTTGAACTCCTCGAGCTCGTTCTCGAAATTCGTGATATCAATGTTCTGTGCTTTCACTAGCGCGAGCTCTGTTTTGTACTTCAGTGAGTTCTGGGCGGCGTTTCGCAGCAGCGTAATGATCGGGATGAAAAATTGCGGTCGGACGACATACATCTTCCGATAACGGTGGGACACATCGACAATGCCGGAGTTGTAAAGCTCGCTATCAGGCTCAAGAAGTGAAACGAGGACCGCGTATTCACAGCTCTTATCATTCCGGTCCTTGTCGAGTTCTTTAAGAAAGTCTTCGTTCTTCTTCTTGGAAGCTGTTTCGTCATTCTCGTTCTTCATCTCGAACATGATCGAGACGATCTCAGTGCCAGCCTCATCCGAGTCGCGAAAGATGTAGTCTCCCTTACTGCCAGATCGCGCGTCGTTGTCTTTCTCGAAATATGCCATCGGAAACGCCGTTGCTCGAATGCGGTTGAACTCGGTTTCGCAGTGCTGCTCGAGGGTTTCTCCAACCATCTTGGTCGACAGGCGAGCCTTCATATCCCGGAGGCGCTCGATCGTGTCATCACGATCCTTGATCTGCGTCTCGTACTTATCCTTGAGCGACTTCTCGACGAGCTGTTTCTCAAGCTGCGCTCGCTCAAGGTCGCTCTTCAGTTCGTCGCGCTCCTTCTCGACTGCATTGACCGCCTCGGTAATCGCGAGCTTCTGCGCAACCTCGATAGCGTCGAGCTTGGCCTTCAGCCCCTGAATCTCCGTGTCTTTCGTAGCAGCAGTTTTCTGCAGTTCATTCACAAGCCTCGCCTCGGCAAGCTGGGAGGCAGTCTGCTTGTCATGCTTTGCTTGCTTGAGTTCGTTCGCGAGCGTGTCACGCTCTTTTTCCAAGGCGCTTAGCGCTTCCGTCACGGCGAGTTTCTGTGTGACCTCGCCGGCATCAAGCCTAGCCTTCAGTTCCTGGATCTCAGCATCCTTGGCTGCGGCAGCCTTCTCCAACTCGCTGGTGACCTTGGTTGTCGCGAGCTCGACAGCATTCCGCTTATCCTGCTCGGCCAACTCGAGCCGCTCGTGCAACTGCTGCTCGAACTCGTTGTCGTGAACCTGCTTGAGAATGTCCGCGTACCCTGCCTCGTCAATCTTGAATGCTTTCTTACAGTGCGGACAGATGATTTCATGCATGACTATTTATCCTTCGCCTTTGCCATTTACCTGAGTGACGGCTAACGCAGAGCTAACCGGCGCGCCGGTTTTGGCGCGTCCGGTTGAGCGCAGGGTTAGGTCGTGTTTCTGTGAGTCTTGGTAACAACTTTTTTCCCCGGCTTTGAATAGCTGGAATTCCACTCGCCATTAAGCCCTCGACAATTTTTACCACGCAGGGCAGGTACGAGCGATCCATTTCCGCTACATCTGCCAGCCCTTGCATGGCGAATGTTTTCACTATTCGGCTATCGTCATCGAGAAAAGAAACGAGAATCTCGAATACTTGCTGTCGCTCTTTCTTGGTAAGCTCCAAACGCGGCAGTATCTGCGCCAGATGCCAACGTACTTCCTTTTGGCCACTTCCCGCGAAAACGTTTATAAAATCGCTCTTGTAGGGCTGGAGATATTCTGGACGTGATCTTGTGATCTTTTCTACCGCATCTGCTGCTCGCATTCTCACTCCCGGTTCCTCATCCGTTATTCCCGCGACCAAATCGCGAAATAACTGTGGCCTCTTGAGCACATCTTCAACTACCTCTTCAGATTTTCCCTTCTGGCGCAAATCACCTTTCTTTAGCTTACGGATAACTTGGTTCATTTCGCTATTGGCTGGCGGATAATTGTTTTGAGTTTGTCGGGTGCCGTTTTCGTGATATCACTCAAATAAATTTCGTGGTGCTTTCCAGAAACTCTATACCCGTTCTGTTTGATATAGGCGTGGATACTCTCAATGGTCGGGCCCTCTTCCGAAAAGGGCCCCACATACAATATTTGAGCAGATTTCCCTTCAGCGAATGCCTCCAGCCTTAGCTTCGTGAGCGCATTAAGATTCTTTTTCTTTTTAACCTGTTCTAGGGCAATTGCAAATAGATCGCGCGTGACAAATTCTGGTTGCATGATCATGAGCGTCCATTTCCAGTCTGCTTTGTTTTCGACGCTAAAAGTTGACATGTCATCTGACCACCACAGACCTTCTAGTGGCATCACGCCGTAGTCAACGCCAATGTCGCCCTTTTTGACTGCGAATTTAAGCGCATATGCCGTACTATTGAATTTCTCATAATATAGTGACAATGTTCTTTGATAATGGTATTATTT
>CAYZGM010000021.1:0-25630 GCA_964478015.1 uncultured Planctomycetia bacterium | reverse complement strand
GGCGTGGCACGGGGGTGGGGGCTCGTGCGACCCGTGCCACCGGAGTCGACTTCCCGGGGGGGGAAATGGCGACGTCCCCGGGAGGGCAATGCCTCGGGAGCCGGCAAGCAGGTGGGATCCTACCTAACGCTTAACGGTTGGCGGGGTTTATGCTATATTTGGGGGATGAAGCGCGCTCTAATTCTTTTTTTGGGTCCTACTCTGCTTATCGGTTGCCTCTCTGAAAATCCCGAGGAGCTGAGCCGTCTCGTCAAGGAAGACTCGGCATTTAAACAAATGATTGCGGAGCGCGACCAAGCACGTCACGACATCCTGCTTATCAAGCAGGATCTTTTGAGCCGTAAGAATGTTTTGGACACCCAGTTCGAAAAAATGCGCTCGGAATACGATATTTATGCCAAGGCTCAGAACAAAAGGATTGACCAATTCCGTACGACCGTTGAAATGCGCCGGAATCAGTTGAAAAAGGAGATTGAGCTTGCCACCGCTGCGATGCAAAACAAGAGCACGGAATTGGCTGGGTACCAGAGGACCCTGGCGGATGTGAAGAAAGTGCTCACCGAAAGCAAGGGGATCAGTCTCTCTAAAGCCGAAAGACAGAAATGGGAGGAACGTATCCTGATGCTCTCAGAAAAGATTCGCCCGCTCTCGGAAGAAATCCAAGAATTAAGGCTGCAGGTCCGACTCAAGAAACAGAAGATAGGATTTTTGAAGTAGCTCGCTGATCTTCATGGGAAAGTCTCGCCGTATTTTAGCCCAGGAAACCCGTTGGATCGCGGAACCCTGGGAGTGTTACCAAAATCTGGAGACCTCCTCCCCGCGGGTGCTTTTGGAAAGTGCCCGGACAGGCCCCGGGGTTGGCCGTTATTCCATTCTTGGGTCTGATCCATTCCTTGTTTTCCGATACGAAAAAGGAAAGCTATGTCTGACGGCGCGCGGTCGGCAGCCAAAATTTTTCCAGACGAGTGATCCGATCACCCATCTGAAAGATATTCTTCAAAAATACCGCCTGGCGCCCGACCCGTCCTTACCGCCGTTTGCGGCAGGAGCGATCGGCTATTTTGCCTACGAATGCAAGAATTACATGGAGAATGGCATCAAGAGAAAAAGAAGTCCGGAGTCCGAAGTCCGGAGTCCGGAGAATCAAAATTTTAAGAAAAAGAAAATTTTTCAACCGTTTGACTCCGAACACCGAATTTTGAATTCCAAAACGTTGAGAACCGCTTCACGGTTCTCGGTCCCTGAGATCTATTTCCTTTTATTCGACCGGTCTGTTGTTTGGGACCACCAGAGGCGGTGTATCCACTGGTGTGAATGGAATGGCCAGGCTTTGGCCCGGCCGCGTCTTGGATTAAAAGAATGGCAGAAAAAGCTATTGGAAAAAAGAAATCCCTCGAAAGGTCTGGAAATAAAAAATTTCACCCCCAGAATGGACCTGGGCTTCTCTATGGAGGAAAGGGAATTTGGGGCGGCCGTTAAGCGCGTGAAAGAATATATTCGGCGGGGGGATATATTTCAAGCGAACCTGTCCCATCGCATTAGTTTTAAAATAACCGAGAGCGCCAAGAGGCTCTACGCACGTCTGCGTAAAGTGAACCCCTCCTCTTTTTTTGGGATCTTGGAGAGCGGGGATTTTGCGATTATCTCGGGGTCGCCGGAGAGGCTTTTGCGGCTCGAGGGGCGCTCACTGGACACACGGCCCATTGCCGGGACCCGTGCACGCGGAAGCAATTCCAAGCAGGATCGGGCGCTGTCGCTGGATCTTTTTTTAAGCGAAAAAGAGCGCGCGGAGCATGTGATGCTGGTGGATCTCGAGAGGAATGACTTGGGCCGTGTCAGTGAGGTCGGAAGCGTCCGGGTGGATGAGTTCATGTCGCTCGAAAATTATTCCCACGTAAAGCACATTGTGTCGAATGTAAGTGGGACGTTGCGTGAGGGCCTGGATGCATTCGACGCCCTGAGAGCCATTTTTCCCGGCGGCACCATCACCGGCGCGCCGAAGATCCGTTGCATGCAGATTATTGATGAGCTGGAAACGGTTTCTCGCGGGCCCTACACGGGTTCGCTCGGTTATCTGAGTTTTTCCGGGGATATGGATCTCAACATCCTGATCCGCAGCCTCGTGATTTGCAATGGAACGGCTTGGCTCAATGTCGGGGCGGGGATCGTCGCCGACTCGGACCCAAAAAAGGAATATCATGAGACCTTACATAAGGCAAAAGCGGTTCTCGAAGCCGTTTTTGGAGAAAAAAACGTCCGGGAGTTCTACGAGCGGCGAGGCATTACCGCTCGAATTCCTTGATCGGACCTCGGCATTCGAAACGTTCCGTGTTTACGAGGGGCGTATTTTTTTCTGGGAAAAACACATGGAGCGCCTGACCGAGTCCTGCCTGGCTCTGGGACAAACGCTTCCGGTCCGGGCGAGGCAGCTGAAAGCGTGGCTTGTCGTTTCGCTCAAAGAAACCGGCCTGAAGAATGCGTCGCTACGTTTGTCGGTCCACTGGTTCTCGCAAGAGGGGAGGCTTCTTCTTTTTTTGACCCCTTTTGAGTCGCACCCAAAAAGTTGGTATGAAAAAGGGGTGGCGCTGCGTTCGACGGTGTGCCGGCGTCCCTCTTCGAGAGCCCAGGATGCGCAGGCCAAGACCTCTCAGTACGTAAGCGGCGTCCTTGCCCATCTGGATGCAGCGGGTGAGGATGGGCTTTCCCGGCCGCATGAACTCTTGTTTTTGGGGCCCTCCGGCACGGTCGCTGAGGGGACCGTGTCAAATATTTTTATTTTCAAAGAAAAAAGCCTTTTGACTCCGTCTGTCAGTTCGGGTATTTTAAGGGGAGTGACGCGCGCAGTTGTGATGGATCTGGCGCGGAAAAGAGGGTGGCGCGTTCTTGAAAGGCACTTGACGCGGCATGACCTCTACACGGCCCGGGAGTGTTTTTTAACGAACACATCCTCCGAGGTACTTCCCGTCGTGACGCTGGATGGTCGCCGAATCGGCGATGGGGCTCCTGGCCCGCTAACACGGCTTTTAGGGGAGGATTTTAAAAAATTGCGATGAACAAAATCCGCCGTGCCCTCCTCAGTGTTTATGACAAGACCGGGATAGTCTCTTTCGCCAAAACGCTCCATGAGTTGGGCGTGGAGATCATCTCCACGGGCGGCACGGCACAACTCCTCAAAAAAGAGGGTGTCCCCGTAAAAGAAGTTTCCGAAGTCACCAAATTCCCCGAAATGCTCTCCGGGCGGGTGAAGACCTTGCATCCGGCGGTTCATGCGGGACTTTTGGCGCTTCGCGATGATTCGGTTCATCTCAAGACGCTTGCCGAGCACAATATAAAACCAATCGACCTCTTGGTCGTGAATCTTTATCCTTTCGGGGATGCCGTGAAGACAAAAACCGATGAGCGCGAGATCATTGAAATGATCGACATCGGCGGTCCCTCGATGCTGCGATCCGCCGCCAAGAATTTTCGTTTTGTGGCTTCCGTCTCGGATCCGTCCGATTATCTCAAGATCGCCCAAGAACTAAAAAGCCATGATCGGGTCTTGAGCGAGAGCACGCTTCGACAGCTGGCGGCGAAAGTTTTTCGCCTAACCTCCTATTATGACGGGCTCATCCAGAGCTATCTATCGAACGGCAGCTCAAAAACAGGGTCTCATTTTCCAGAAAAATTAAATTTCGAGTTTGAGAAAGTCACCGACCTCCGTTATGGCGAGAATCCTCATCAAGGCGGAGCGCTCTACCGCGAGCGAGGTCAAAGCTCCGGGGTTATCGGGGCTCAGAAATTGAACGGCAAGGAACTCTCGTTCAATAATATTCTGGACCTCGATGCGGCTTGGGAACTTGTGCGGGCTTTTGACGAAACGGCCTGCGCGATCATCAAGCATACCAATCCCTGTGGTTTTGCGACCGCAAAAAAACCTCAGGAGGCTTTTAAAAAAGCGTACCACTGTGATCCCCTTTCGGCTTTTGGCGGGATTATCGGGTTTAACCGGCCGATTGATGGGCTGACTGCCAAAGAAATCCTGGCGATTGGTTTTGTCGAGTGCGTGATTGCCCCGGGTTTTGAAAAATCGGCGCTGGAGGTTTTGAAAACAAGGAAAAATTTGAGGCTGCTCGCCGTGTCAGACGAAAAACAGGCGCTGTCTTTTGATTTCAAAAAAGTAACGGGAGGGCTTTTGCTGCAGGATAGCGATACGCAGAGCATCGCTGCGGCGGATCTAAAGCATGTCACCAAGGCCGTCCCTAAAAAGAGCGAAATCCAGGACCTCCTCTTTGCATTTAAGGTTTGTCGCTATGTGAAATCCAATGCCATTGTCATCGCCAAGTCGGGTGCGACGCTGGGCCTTGGCATGGGCCAGACTTCCCGCGTGGATTCGTGCGAAACGGCATTTCGTCGAGCGGGAAAACGCGCCAAGGGTGCGGTGCTGGCCTCGGATGGATTCTTCCCGAAACCCGATTCCATTGCTCTTGCCAAGAGATACGGCATTAGCGCCATTATTCAGCCTGGGGGATCGGTCCAGGACGAAGCGGTGATCCAAGCGGCCAACCATGCTAAGATTAGCATGGTGTTCACCGGGCTTCGTCACTTTAGACACTAGGAAAATTCGGCGGAGATTGCACAGATTTAAAAAGAAGATGCATCGATCAACTCAAACAAGTCTGGGTCACCTGAGCTTTCTGTTTTGTTAGTCAACCAAGGAGGTGCTATGAAAAATGGCAATTGTTGCGTCGTCTGTAAGATCGTAACGCTTCTGGTGGCGATCGGGGCCATCAACTGGGGGCTTTTGGCATTCTTTCAGACGGACCTTGTGGTGAAGATCCTGGGTCCTGAAACCGCCGCGGCCAAAATCGTTTACGGTTTAATTGCCGTCGCCGGTCTTATCAAGCTTGTCAGCGTATTCGGCATTAGCTGCCCTTGCTGCAAGAAAGAAGGGACCTGCTCTAAATAGCTCAACCAATTCATTGGCTTGCGCCGTGCAGCGCAAGCCAATGAATTGCCAAACCGTAGCGTCATGGGCTATCATAACCCGTTATGAGCGCTACCCACGAGGCCCTCAAGCGCGCGCGCGAGGTCCGTCAAAAGAAAGCCCCACCGGCATCCCCCCAAGGGGAGGCCCTGCTCACCGTCGGATCTCATCGTCCAGCAAGTGCATGGTTTTGGTGGATGATGCTTTTGTTTGTGCTCGCAGAGAGCGCCCTTCTTGTCCGCGAGAATGTCTTGCGCCGCAAAGCCGAAGAAAAAATGAAACTGGCGCTTTATAGGTTAAATGATGAGCGCGGCGGAGCCCTCGAAATCCGGAAGAAAAAATCCGAAATCGAGTTCCAGGCCGACGATCTGCGCAGCCGGTTAAGAAAGGCCGTTTCAGACATCATGGATCTATCGAGCGCGAAGCGATTGGTGGAATTGGAGAATCTTGAGAAAGAAAAAAGGATCGCACAGCTCACGAAGAACATGCACGAGGTCGAGATAAGCAAACTCCAACTAAAGGAAGAGCTGCGCGAACTGAAAAAAGAGCTTTCCCGCTGAGCGCGGTCCTACCATGAATGACTCCCAAGTCCTTGAATATTTAGACTCTTTGGCCAATTACGAGAAAGAGACCAGCCAAGCCTATCCTGAGGCTTTCAAGCTGGACCGGATGAAATCCCTCCTGCGTGAGCTCGGCAATCCACAGAACGCTTTCGATTCCGTGATCGTTGCCGGCTCCAAGGGGAAAGGCTCCATCTGCATTTTTTTGAGTTCAATCCTGCGCATGGAAAATTTAAAGGTGGGTCTTTACACGTCGCCGCACCTTTTGGATGTCAGGGAGAGGATCCAGGTGAATGGACTCTGGATTAACGAAGTCCGTTTCTCCGAGTACTTGACTAAGTTTAAAAAGATCCTGGAAGAGTACGTCTGGCGAAAGAATCCGCCCACCTATTTTGAAGTTCTTACGGCGCTGGCATTTTGCCATTTCAAAGAACTGAAAGTGCAAGTGGCGGTGCTGGAGGTGGGGCTGGGCGGTCTTTATGATTCGACGAACGTTGTTTCGTCCAAAGTCGCGGGCTTAGCGCCTATCAGCTTGGAACACACCGACAAGCTTGGAAAAACGGTGTCGAAGATTGCCGTGCAAAAATGCGGCATCATTAAGGGGCGGGAGATCGTGGTTTCTTCCTCTCAGCCGTCGGAAGCGGCCAATGTCATCGAGGCGACGTGTCAGGACCGCGAAGCGCAACTCGTGCGTGTTGGAAAGGAGATCCAGGTCCAAGAACGTAATTTCACGGAGGATCTCCAGCGTTTTGACGTCAAAACGCCTTGGGGAAATTTTTATGATTTGGAGACACGGCTTCGCGGCAGGTATCAACTGGAGAATGCGGCGGTGGCCATTGGGTTGGCCAAAGCTCTCGAGAGGAAGATCCCGCGCCTGGCCATTACGGAGGAGGCGGTGCGGCAGGGCGTCTTGGACGCGAGTTGGCCGGGACGCCTGGAGAAAATCGCGGACCGTCCTAGAATTGTGCTCGACGGGGCGCATACGGTGGACAGTGTCCATAAAATGATCGGGGGCCTCAAAAGACATTTTCGTTTTTCTGATCTTATCTTCGTTTTTGGGACTTCCTCAGATAAGGATGCGGAGGGGATGCTGCAAGAGGTATTGAGCGAAGCCGATTGCCTCATTGTGACACAGTCCTCTCATCCCAGGGCAATGCCCGTGCAAAAGATAGCAAGTTTTATTGAAAATACGGGAAAAGAGATGTTCGTGGAGCCCTCCGTAAAAAATGCCATGGCGAAAGCCAGGTCGCTCGCGGATGTCGACGACCTGATTGTTGTCTCCGGCTCTCTGTATCTGGTTGCTGAGATCCGTCAACAGCTTTTTTCAGGGATGTAGCCGCCATGCTGCGCCAGAATTGGGTTGAGGAGACGATTGTGGCGATCTCGACGTCGCCCGGCGAGGGCGGGGTTGGGATCGTGCGGTTAAGTGGAGAGCGTGCCTTGGCGGTTGCCGAGAGGCTATTCAGAGCCAAGAACGGGAAAAGCGTTGACTCACAAAAAAGTTTCAGCGCTCGTTATGGTCGTGTGGCGGATGGCTCGGGAAAGACCATCGATGAAGCCCTGTTGCTTATCATGCGCGGTCCCAAAAGTTTTACCGGTGAGGATGTGGCAGAAATTAGCGTTCATGGCGGGCAGGCGGTATTGCAACGCGTCGTGCGTTTGGCGCTTAGCGCCGGCGCGAGGCTCGCCGAACCCGGCGAATTTACCAAGCGCGCGTTTCTCAATGGACGCATCGATCTTTTGCAGGCCGAAGCGGTGCTGGAGCTTATCAGAGCCAAGACGGACCGGTCTCTCGGCTGGGCGGCGGCGCAGTTGGAGGGGGTCCTTTCGAGGAAGATCAAGGTTTGGAAGGATGAGCTGGTGCTCCTCTTGAGCCATTTGGAGGCGGCCGTTGATTTTCCGGAGGACCGTCCGGAGGCAGATTCTCCCAGCCAGATGCGCGAGCGCTTGGATAGACTTGTCGCCGATGTTCAAAAAATGCTGAAAGATTCGCAACTGGCTTTTATGGCCAAACGCGGCTATAAGGTCGTTCTTTGGGGCAAGCCGAATGTTGGCAAGTCGAGTCTTCTTAATTGCCTCGCACGCCACGATCGCGCAATCGTGACGCCTTACCCCGGCACAACACGTGATGTGGTGGAGGAGGAAGTGATTCTCGGGGGAATCGTTGTTCGGTTCCAGGATACGGCAGGAATCCATGACACGGAACATCCTATTGAAAAGGAAGGGGTGGAGCGTTCCAAAAAGGCGATGGCCGGTGCGGATCTCGTGCTTCTCGTGCTTGACGTAAGCCGGCCTTTGAGCGAAGAGGACCGAGAGCTTTTGGCCTCATTGAAAAACAAGTCCGCGGTAATCGTGCTGAATAAATCGGATCTTCCGCCATGTTTTGGAAAGGCGGATCTCGGGGACAGTCATGAAGCCGTTGCCTGTTCCTGTGTCCGGGAGGACGGAACGGTAACATTGGAGGACATTCTTCTCAAGTTTATGTCCGGTGGAAAAGTGGAAATATCCGATGAGGTCCCGCTCAACACAGCCCGCCAAAGAGATCTTTTAGAAAAAGTTTTGAAAGAATTGTCGAGCGCGATAGAGTCCTTACAGCGCGTGGACTCGCCGGAGCTAACCGCGGCCGATATTCGACACGCTTTGGCCCATTTGGGAGCCCTGGTTGGAGAGGTAGTCCATGAGGATATACTTGAGGTTCTTTTTAAGCAGTTCTGCATAGGTAAATAGAATAAATATCTAGATTATGCCTCGGGGAAATGGTTGCGTATTTCGGCTAAAATTTATATAATAACGGTCTAAAAATACGGATGTTACGCTATTTTTAATGCTTGAAAATTCTGACTCCATTGTTGCCCAATTAGGCCGAAATCGAATTTTTATAGCGACCGCGACTTCGTGGTTTGCGGCTCAGGTGTTAAAGGTCGCAATCGGAGTATTGCGGGACAGACGGTTCAACTTCAAATGGTTGATCAGTTCTGGCGGAATGCCCAGTTCCCATGTGGCGATGTCCATGTGCCTGACCGTGTCGATCGGCCTGTATTACGGATTTGATTCCGGGTTGTTCGCCATGGCTTTGGGTTTTGCCGTAATCACCATGTTTGATGCCCAGGGGGTTCGCTGGCATAGCGGTAAGCAGGCGGAGGCCTTGAACCGGATCCTGGAAGATATTTACTTAAAAAAAGGGATCCAGGAGGCGCCGCTCAAACAGTTGATCGGACATACGCCGATCGAAGTCTATGCGGGTGGGGCGCTGGGTATTTTGATGGCCATCTTATTTTACCGAGGGGCTGCTTGAGAAAATTCTTAGCGACGATCAGTTTTTTTTCGTTTCTTTTGGCGCCGGCGGCTTTGTCCGGACAGGTGACGGGTTTCGATTTTTCGGGGCATTCCACGCTTTACGAGGTCCGATCGGGCGACAATCTGACTACGGTTGCCAAAAAACACGGAGTGACCGTGGGATTAATCCGAATGGCAAATGCGATGACCGGCGACCGCTTGGATGTCGGCCAAAAACTTAAAATCCCAACGTACAAATTCAGTATTTTGGTGGACAAGTCGGACAACACGTTGACGCTGAGGGGAGATCAAGCTATTTTGAAAGTCTACACGGTTTCCACCGGTTCCGACAATTCGACTCCCATAGGAACGTTCAAGATTACGGATAAGCTTGAAAATCCCACCTGGTATAAAGCCGGCGCCGTTGTTCCGCCGGGCAGCACGGACAATCAGTTAGGCACGCGATGGCTGGGGATCAGCCTCAAGGGATACGGAATTCATGGGACCATTGACCCAACCTCCTTGGGCAAGCAAGTAACGGCAGGTTGTGTTCGTATGAAAAACGAGGAAGTGGAAGAACTTTACAGTCTTGTTCCCTCAGCCACCGAAGTGACCATCACCGATTAGGGCCATGATGACAGTCCTTGATTTCGAAAAGCCGATCTTTGAGCTCGAAAAAAAGATCAACGAGCTGAAAAGTTTGAGCACGGTCGGCGAGCTCGACCTGGAGTCCGAAGTCAAAAAACTGGAATCACGCCTCGTGCATGTAAAAAAAGAGACGTACGACAATCTTACCCCCTGGCAGCGCGTCCAGATCGCCCGTCATCCGAAACGTCCGTATACGCTGGACTACATTCGAACGATTTTCAGTGATTTTGTAGAATTTCACGGGGACCGCACATTCGCCGATGACAAGGCGCTCATTGGCGGGATCGCAAAGATCGATGGAAAATCTGTCATGGTGATGGGTCATCAAAAAGGCCGCGACGCGAAAGAAAATATCATGAGGAATTTTGGAAGCGCTCATCCTGAGGGGTATCGCAAGGCGCTCCGCTTGATGAGGATGGCTGAAAAATTCAACATCCCCATCGTTGTCTTTGTAGACACGCCGGGCGCCTATCCAGGCATCGGCGCGGAGGAACGCGGACAAGCTTACACCATTGCGGTCAACATTCGTGACATGGCCAGAATCCGGGTGCCTATCGTGGTGACGGTTATCGGCGAGGGCGGTTCCGGCGGGGCTCTGGGTATCGGGGTGGGGGATCGCGTGCTTGTTTTGGAGAACGCCTATTATTCCGTCATCTCCCCGGAGGGCTGCGCCGCAATTCTTTGGAAAGATCGAACGAAAGCACCCGACGCCGCGGCGGCTTTACGGTTGACAGCAAAAGATCTTTTTGAGCTTAAGTTGATTGATGAGGTCCTGAAAGAGCCCCTCGGCGGCGCGCATCACAACCCGGATGAGATTGCCGAGACCATAAAAAACGCTTTACTGAAACACCTTGGCGAGATCGAAGCGGCTCCGCGGAACCAGCTGGCGGAGAGCCGTTATGAGAAATTCCGCTGTATGGGGGTGTTTCAGATCGAAAAAAAACCTCGTGAGAAAAAAGTTACAAGTCGATAGCGATCTTTCAATTGTTCAGAAAACGAGCCAAGACGTGCTTTCTTTCCTGGAGCCACTGAAGCTTGAGGAGGCAATTGTTTTCGATATCCGCCTCTGTTTGGAAGAGGCGTTGATCAATGCCATGAAGTATGGAAATGCGCTCCGAAAAGAAGTGCCCGTCGAGTTGGATGTGGAAACTACCGGGGATGAGGTGCGGATCACGGTGAAAGATCAGGGTCCGGGTTTCGATCCCAAAAAACTCGAGGACTGCACGGATGAGAAAAACCTTCTCTTGAGTCACGGAAGAGGCGTTTACCTCATCCATCAGTTGATGGACGAGGTTACTTACAACGAAAAGGGAAACAGTTTGCGGATGGTGAAGTCCTTAAAGAAAAAAGAAGATCATTAAGAGAAATGAGAAGTCCAAATTGTAGGGGGGATCATGGAAGTCAGGGCATTTGAAAAAGAAAGCGTCACGGTCTTTCTGGTAAGCGGAGAAATCAATATCAGCACCTCGCCGGAACTGAAGAAACAGTTCGAAAAGCAGTCCTCAAAAACGGTGGTGGTGGATTTGGAGAAAGTCACCTACATCGACAGTTCTGGGTTGGCGACGCTCGTGGAGGTCCTGAAAAAGACCAAGACACAGGGTGGCAGCCTTGGACTGGCCGGCATGTCGGATAAGGTAAAGAGTTTGTTCGAAATCACGAAGCTCGATAAGCTTTTCCAAATATTTAAAACCCAGGATGAGGCGGTCAGCCGCGCGAAATAACCCATGATCGAATTCATCGGCCGCACAACGCTTTCCACGATAAAGCAGTCCCGGGAGGTCCTGACCCTCCTGGGAAAGGCCATCTATTGGGTGGTCGTCGGGCCGTTCAGGGGAAAAGCGATCTCTCGAAAAAATTTATTCGCGCAAACCATATTTTCCGGCGTCGATTCTTTAATCATTGTCTTTTTTGTCGATTTTTTTATCGGAATGGTCCTAGCCATGCAGTCGGCCTATCAGCTAAAGCAGCTGGGGGCTACGATTTACGTCGCGGCGCTGGTGGGGGTTTCCATGACGCGTGAGATCGGACCGGTGCTTACCTCCCTGGTCATCGCGGGACGCGTCGGCGCGGCCATCACGGCGGAATTAGCGACCATGAAAGTCACTGAGCAGGTGGAGGCCCTGGAAACCATCAGCTTAAATCCCGTCCGGTATCTTGTGGCGCCCAGGTTTCTGGCGCTTCTAGTCATGCTGCCCTGCCTGGTAATCTTGGGGAACATGATGGGCATGTTCGGAGGGTATGTGGTGGGGGTGACCCAATTGGGTCTGGGGCATGGTCTTTACATTGACACGACCATCCAGTTCTTGACCCGGAAAGATATTTTAACAGGTCTTTTTAAGACGGTCGTTTTTAGCGTGATTATTTCTATGATTGCTTGTCATCAGGGGTTATACACAGAAGGTGGCGCGGAAGGGGTAGGACGCTCCACGACACGCAGCGTCGTGACGTCGTTTATTTTGATTATTGTGGCGGACGCAATTTTAACGGCAATATTTTATTTTGCGAACACATAAAAAAAAGTTCGGCACTCGGAGGATGGGGAAATGAATCTTTTTAGCGGCGGGGCGTGATGCCTAACAAAGAAGTCGTGATCAGCGTTAAGAACCTCGTCAAGAATTTCGGGGCAAGGCGCATTTTGAACGGCGTTTCTATCGAGATCTATGAGGGCGAGACGCTGGTGGTGATGGGCGGTTCGGGCTGCGGTAAAAGTACTTTTTTGAGGCATCTGATCGGGGCCATTCGTCCGGACAGCGGGGAGATATGGATGTTTGGCCATGACATCGCGAAGCTTTCGGACGATGAGATGCACGAAGTTCGAAAAAAATTCGGGATGCTTTTTCAATCAGGGGCTTTGTTTGACTCCATGACGGTGGGTGAGAACATCGCGCTTCCGCTTCGCGAGCATACAAAACTCGATGAGAATATCGTGAACATCATCGTTAAGATGAAATTGGAATTGGTGGGGTTGCGCGGTTTTGAAGATCTCATGCCTTCCCAACTTTCCGGCGGGATGAAAAAACGCGTGGGTTTGGCTCGAGCCATTGTGATGGACCCGACGATTGTGTTTTACGACGAACCGACGGCGGGTTTGGATCCGGTGATGACGGGTGTGGTGGATAAACTCACGATTGATCTGACGAAGAAACTCCGCATCACATCGGTGGTCGTGACGCATGACATGAACAGCGTTTTCCGTATTGCGGACCGCATTGTCATGCTGCATCAGGGGAATGTGCTGCAGGTGGGAACGCCCGATGAAATCCGGCATTCTAAGGATCCAATCGTCCAGCAGTTTGTGGCAGGGTCCGCGGAGGGTCCGATCTCGTTCTTTCAATCCGGGGACGATTATCTGGAGCATTTGACGGCCGGAATTAAATAATGACATCTGAAATGGGAGGCTAGGAATGAAAATTTCGAATGAAACGAAAACGGGCGTATTCGTATTGATCTGCGTCGCGGTTCTCTTGGGCATGCTGATCAAGGTCGGAAACTTCAACCTATTTAAAAAAGGTTTTACGATAAAAACCCGTTTTCATTTCTCCGGCGGCATTAAAAAAAGCGCGCCGGTGTGTCTGTCCGGGGTGAACGTGGGTGAGGTGCAGCAGGTCCATCTGCTTTATGATGGAAATGAGACGGTCGCGGAGGCGGTGCTCTGGCTTGAGGAGGGCACTCAGGTACACAAGGACTCGGTGGCCAACGTGTCCACCATGGGTCTCATGGGAGAAAAATACGTGGAGATCCGTGCTGGCTCCTCCGGCGAAATCGCCTCTCTTGGCGATCTGATCAAAGGCGAGGATCCGGTGAAAATGGAGGACCTGATCGAGATTGGCAAGAAAGTGGCCGGAGACATCGGAAAGACAGCTCAGGACATCTCAAAAGTGACCAATCACGTGGATGAATTGATTCAGGAGAACCGTTCCAAGGTCGGAAATATCTTCGATAATTTGGAGGAGACCTCTGAAAACTTCAATGATTTCAGCCAGGACGTAAAATACCACCCCTGGAAAGTGCTGGCCAAAGGCAAGGAAGTCCCCCGCGAACAGATGCTTAAGGACCGCGAGGCCCGGCGGCTAGAAAAAGAAAAGCGGAGAGGGAAATCCGCCGCGCCGCTTATGCCCGATTCCGAATCTTCAGCGGCGGCTCCGGTAAAAGAGGGTCCGCAAACCCTTAAGAAAAATTTTGGACCCGCACGCTAGTCTTTCCACCGGGACCCTTGGCCTCCATAGCACTTTCTAAGTTTTTTTCCAAGAATCACCTGCGGCTGATTCTCATCGGCGGGGTGGTTTTTTTTGCCCTTTGGTTGTCTCATTCGAGGGCTTTCGAGCGATACGAACTCCAGACTTACGATTGGCGTTTTGGCCTGCGCGGCGCCCGCACTTTTTCCCAGGATATTGTGCTTGTCGATATCTGGGATGACTCGCTGCGCGCCTTAGGCCGCTGGCCGTTCGACCGCCAATACCACCAGCTACTTATCCAAGCCCTTGGAAAATATGGGGTAAAAGCGGTTATTTTTGACATCGAGTTTGTTGAGCCTCATGACCAGGATCCAAAAGTAATTGAGGCTGTGACGGATGCGAAGAACGTGTACTTCGCATTTGGATTTTCTTCTCCAAGGCTGTTCCGGGGCCGTTTTGTTGCCTCAAAGATCGAGTCGAAAGTTCTGCCCGGTTACGCGGAGGCGGCCAAGGGCATCGGTTTCGTCAATATCCAGGTTGATGTGGACGGCAAGCGCCGACGAGTCATGCCCATCATCAACTATGCCGGGAAAGATTACTACCAACTCAGTTTCCGTGTCCTGTTGGATATTCTCAACGTCAAGCCGGAAGAAGCGATCCTTAAACCCGGGAATTATCTCCAGCTGAGGGACTTACGTTTGCCGTTGGATGAAGACGGGTGTTTTATCATCAATTTTGCCGGGCTCTGGAAAGACACTTTTCAGCATTACTCTTATGTGGATATCTTGGCCTCCTATTCGGAAATGATGTCCGGAGAGAAACCCCGGATTGATCTCAGGAAATTTAAAGATAAGATCTGCATCATAGGTCTGACGGCACAAGGGATGCATGACACCAACCCCAATCCTCTCGAGGCCGTTTATCCGGGCGTCGGAACTTATGCGAACATTTTGAATTCGGTTCTCGAGCGTGATTTTATCCGCCGGCTGGACAGGCTCAGCAATCTCCTGATTCTGATCCTCATGGCGGCCTGCATGGCTTGGGTCGTTTTCTACAAAAAACCTTTTGTTTCTTTCTTGTACAGCTTCGCGGCGATGATGATCTTTACAGCGGCCGTGATCAACCTCTTTATCTATGCCGGGCTTTGGGTGGACCTTTTTTATCCTGCGTTCGCATGTTTGGCGGTCTACGTGACGGGAACGCTCACGCGCATTATAAGCGAGATGCAAAAGCGGGAACTCATGGAAAATGAACTCAAGATCGCCAGCCAGATTCAGAAAAGCTTTCTGCCTGCGGCTCTTCCCGAGCAAAAAGGCCTCCATGTTGCGGTCTTCATGAAGCCGGCCAAGGCCGTGGGCGGCGACCTGTACGCGTTCGTGCCTCTTGGAGACGAGAAGATCGGCATCATGTGCGGCGATGTTTCTGGAAAGGGCACGCCTGCCGCACTATTCATGGGTAAGACAGTGTCAGAGTTCAAATTCTCGGCCCGCGATCGTCTCGACCCCGCGGATGTGCTCGCCAAATTAAACAATTCGATCGCGAGTGAGCCGACGGGGGGTTTGTTTGTCACTCTGTGCTATGCTATATTTGACATGAGGAATAAAAAAATAACGCTTTCCAATGCCGGGCATCTGCCTCTGGTGGTGACCGGCACCGGCGGACAGACGGAGCTTTTGACGTCAGAGGCCGGGATGCCGATCGGGGTGATGGAGGGCGTAGAATTCGCCAACGTTGAACGTCCCATTCTTCCGGGGGAATGCTTCGCTTTTTACTCCGATGGCATTAGCGAGGCCCGTAACCGTAAAAAAGAAGAATTCTCGATTGAGGCTTTGCAGCGGGTTATGCTAAAATGTCGCGATCTGTCCGCGCAGGAGATCCTGGACCGGTCCGTTGAAGATGTCACAAAGTTTATGGGGAAAGCTGAGCAGCACGACGACATGACGCTTATCGTGGTCCAGGCCTCTAAAAATTAAGGAAACAAAATGCCTCGGATAAAGAACAGGGTATTGCTGATGGTGGATGACAAAGCGCTGAACGCCTGTGTCTTGAAATGCCTTCGTCCGCTTCATGGAACTGTCGTGAATTGCGGAGAAAAATTTATGGAAAATGTTTTTGATGAATTGCCTCATCTGATCCTTATTGACGAGGATTTTTGCGAGGGGCAGGGCCGTCGCATTGCCCATTCCATCAAGGAAGACATGGTGCTTCGCTATATCCCGATTATTTTTTTCTCGGAAGAGCCCACCCTGGGGCTGTCGAAAGAATCCGATCGGATAGATGCGTACCTTCCCAAGAACAAGATCCTGAAGCACGTTCTCTTCAGGTCTAAGGAGTTGATCGCTCAGAATCATAATGAGCTGGATCTGAACCCGCTCACGGCTTTCCCGGGCGCGCGGTCCAGTGTTCTTAGAATAGAGCGCGCGATACGTTCCAAGGGAGCTTTCTCCGTTTGTTGCGTGGACCTGGCGAATCTAACGACGTTCAACCGGGCTTATGGGGATGCGCGGGGAGATGAGGTGATCATCCGACTCGGGCACATCATTAAGGACGTGTTGAAATATCACGGTTCTCGTGATGATTTTGTGGGGCATCTCGGCGGAGACGATTTTGTTGTGGTCACGCATCTGGAGAGCGCGGAAACGCTGTCGGAGATGATCATCCAGAATTTTGACGCGGTTATTCCGAGCTATTATGACACCCAGGATCGGGAGCAGGGATACCTTGTCCAGAGGAATAAAGAGGGGGCCTTGACGCAGTATCCCATCATGAGTGTTTCTATTGCGATCGTCCACAACGACATGCGGCCGAGATACCGCCTCCCTCAAATATCCAAGATTGCGGGGGATCTCAAGAAATACATGAAAGCGCTTCCCGGCAGCTGCTACATTCAGTATCGCCGGAAAAATAAGTTTAAGCCGCAGGCCAAAGAGGATGACGCTCTGGAGGTACGGTTCCCCAGCAAGATGAAAAGCATCAATATCACCGCAGTAAGCGAGGACTCTGATCGTCACACCGCCTTTTTTAAAGCGCTTCTCAAGACCAAGAATATCCGCACGTTGTACCAGCCGATGGTTGATCTTAAAACGAAGAAAGTGGTCGGGTACGAGGCGTTGACCAGGGCTCTTTCCGAAGCGCCCACCGAGGAGGCGGTTTTTCTTTTCAGTGCCGCCCGCGAGGCCGGGCTCGTGAAAGAGCTGGATGAGCTTTGCGTGGAATATGCGTTGAAAAGCGCTCAGGCCATGGGCCAGGACAAAAAGCTTTTTCTGAACTTGAACCACGAGACATTATTGGACGAGAAGATCATGAGGCGGCTCTTTGCGGACCGCGGAGAGATTGGGTATAAGAATATCGTCATCGAAGTAACCGAGCAGAGCATTCTGCGGTCGTTTGACAAGGTTCGCGAGGCACTGTTGGAGCTTAAGGAACAGGGCGTATCCGTGGCGATCGATGACATGGGCGGGGGTGCGGTGAGTTTGCGCGATGTGGCGATTTTGAGGCCTGATTATATTAAATTCGATCGATCCCTGGTTCGTCAGATCGATATTTCCACAACAAAACAGCAGATTGTGTTGTCGATGATTCTTTTCGCAAAAGGCATTCACGCATTGACCACTGCTGAGGGCGTCGAGACCCGCGAGGAGTATGAGGCGGTGCAAATGTGCGGGGTCCATCTCGCCCAGGGGTATTATTTTGCTAAACCCGGGCCTCCTTTTCCTAAGGTTACTCTTTGAGCTGTATAGGGTTATGGAAAAGAAGAGATAGGTTTGTATTTTATGTTTCAATGGTGTATACTCGACCCATAAGAGGAAATTGACGATGTCCACCAGCTCTAAGAATCAGAAGATGAACCGGATGACCAACTTCATGGAGGAGTTGGCCGAGGGTGTTTTGGGGGAATTGATCAATAAGAACCGCGAAAATTTTTCCCCAACGGCAATTCAAGACATCAAAGCCTTGGCCTTGAATCGTCTTTGGCCCATGTACAGCACAACGGAATCAGGCCGCGATTATTTACGAAAGGTCGTGGAAGAAGACAAGATTGAAAAGGACGTCATTCGCGAGCTCCGCGCCGCGATGGATATTGTCCGTTCCAACCCGCGTTAAAATTTTTCCCCCAAGAATAACAAAAGCCGCCTTTTCAAGGCGGCTTTTGTTTTAATTAGACTTCCCCATGCCGAGAGCCTGCCCGCCGACGCTCTGTGACGGGGACCCGTCGCAAGGCTCTGTGTTAAGATAAGCGCATGGCTAAACTCGAGCTGCTTGCTTCGCCACCGGGTACGGGGAAGACCACCTATTGCATTGATCTTTTCCGGCAGGAGATCCTGAAGTCACCGGCAGGAATCGACAGCCGTTCCTATTTTGTCCTGCCGAACCGGGAGCATGCGGGCCGCATCCAAAGCCTGGTGCTGAAGCAGGGCGTGCCAGGCCTTTTTAATGTGCACATTTTGACCATCCAGGAGCTGGGGTTGAGTCTTTTGAGCGGGGGCGCACTGCCAAAACCGAGTGAATCGCTTCGCCGTTCAATTTTACGTCAAATTCTCGAGGATCACGCTCAGGCATTGCCCTATTTCGCCAACGTGAAAGATTTGCCGGGATTTTATGAGCTTCTCTCCGAGCGCATTCAGGAGTTCAAATCGGCTCTTCTGGATGCCCAAGAGTTCGAACGTCGCGCAAGAAAACTGAAAGACTCTGTTTTTCAGATGAAATCCGGGAATTTTGCCGCTTTGATGAAATATTACGGTGCGGAACTTGCCTCGCGCGGATTGTCTGAGGCGGAGGACTCTTTGATGCGCCTTGCGGCGGGTTCGTCGCGACAAATGGCCGAGGCTCAGCTTGTCATTCTCGACGGGTTTTACCATTTTACGCAGGCGCAAAAAAAATTGATCTGCGTGCTGGCTCCGCGTGCCGCACGCATGGTTGTTACGCTGACGCTGCCCGACGATTCGCCGAAGCGCCCGCATGTGTTTGAGCTCGCCGAAGACACCCGCCAGTTTCTAATAAAACTGGGATTTTCCCCGCCGCGTGCTCCGCGATCGAGTGCCTTGCATTTTCTGATCCAAAACAAGCGGGTCACCGAGCCCGCGCTGCTTCATCTGGAGAGCAGCCTTTTTTTAGCCAAGCCTAAAATTTTTAGTGAAAAGCAAACCGTGTTGCGCCTCTTCACGGCGGAGACCGCGCATGACGAGGTGGAGAGTATTGCGCGTGAAATTCGCCAAATCCATCGCGATACGGAATGGCACTTCAGCGATATAGCCGTTATTCTTCGCGGCATGAAAGGGTATGACAAGGCCATCGAGCGGATCTTTGGCGATTATGGCATTCCGATGCACGTGCACGAGCGCAAAAAGACTCTTGAAAGCGGTTTTGGGCGATTCGTTCACCGATTTTTAGGTCTAATTCTCTCCGACTGGCCCAGCACGGATCTTCTGCCGCTTCTCAAATCCCTGTATGGCCCCGTGGCGCCGGAGGAGGAGGCGGTGGCTTGGCTGGAGAGGTTAGCGTTTTCCAAGAATGTGCTTTGCGGACAGCCGTGTTGGGCCAAACTTGCCCAAGAGGTCCGCTGCACGGGTGCGCAAGGGTCGCTGCGATGGTTCTCCGAGGCCCAGGATAAACTTCTGAGCGCCCGTTCGGCGCGCGCACTTCGTCTGCGGTTCACGGTTATTTTAAGGCAATGCCGATTGGATGCTTCGGAAGCCGATCAGGCGGCGCTGCGTTCAATCGAGAATCTCTTAATGCGTGTGGAATCACTTTATGCCGGTGGTCGCACGGGCGCCTATTCTGCGCAGGGATTTCTTGCCGAACTTCAGAGGGCAATTGAGATCGGACTTTTTTCGCAACGACCGCGCGGCAAAAACCGCGTGCAGATCTATGATGCCGTGATGGCCATTCCCAAAGAGTATCGCGTGGTGTTCATCGCGGGACTTTTGGATCAGGCATTTCCGAAAGGTGTCACCCAGGATCCGTTCTTTAAGGATGATGAACGCGTCGCGTTGAATCTGGGAGCAAGACGAGGGGAGTCCAAGCTCGAGCTTAGGTCGTCGCATCACGCGGGTGAACGGTACTTCTTTTATATGGCTGTTACGCGCGCGCGAAATCGCCTTTACCTCAGTTATCCCAAAAAAGACCGGGATGGCCGCTCGACCCTGGCCTCCGCTTTTATGGAAGAGGTTCGGCGGGGTTTCAGCGACCTGCCGGTTGTGGCCGAAGAGGCGAACGCCCGTTGGCATTGCGGATCTTGGGCCAGCGAGCGACAGGCCGAGCGCGCAGCCGCCGAACTCCTTTTTTTACCTACACCTCCCAATGGGACGAAAGAGGATAAGAAGAAAATATTGGTTTTTTCCGCCGCACGGAAGAACGAGCCGCGATTCCGGCGTATTCTGGAGGCCGGTTGGCATGACGGGACTGCACGTTTTCGCGATGCTCGCATTCTTGAAGCGCTGCAAATGCGATCACCCGTTTTTAGTGCCACCCGCCTCGAATCTTTCCTCACCTGCGCATTTAAATTTTATGCGCAGCACACGTTGCGGCTCAAGCCTTATTTGGAGGATCGTTTAAGGCTCGAAATGGGAACCTTGCTGCATGCGGTGCTGGATGGATTTTTCAAAAAATTGAGCGCGCAAGAAAAAAATGACGCCGGTTTTTGGAAAGACAGGGAGCGGATCGGAGTCATTTTATCCAAAGATCTGGAAGCCTTGTTCGCCGAAAGCCCGCTTGCAAGCGAACCCATGTATCGTCAGCGTTTTCTCCTTTCGCGTATGAAGCAGACGCTTTTGCTCTTTGCGCGGCGCGAGAGCGAATGCGCCGGAGAACGCGATCTCGTCCCAAAGTATTTTGAGCTCGAATTTGGAAAATTGCTCGATGGCAGCCCAGCGCCTTACCCTTATCTTGAGATCGGCAAGGATAAGATTCTGATCGGGGGGAAGATAGACCGCATCGACGTTTCTCGGGATGGGGACGGGGCTCTGGTGATCGATTATAAGCTCGGTTCAAGAAATTTGAAGAACAAAATCGAAAAAGGGCTCGAGGTGCAATTGCCCGTGTACCTCTTAGCCGTCAAGCGTTTGCTGGGGATGGATGTCCTTGGCGCCGAGCTGCATTTCCTGGAATCGGGAAAAAGAGCCGCTCTGGATACAAAAACGATCGGGGAACTTCTGAAGCAGACCGAGGAGCGCATTGAGGATGCGGCCAGGCGTATAAAAAAAGGAGATATTGCGGTGCGTTCCAAGTCCTGCGAGTTTTGTGACTATGAATCCATCTGCCGTTTTGAGAAATGGAAACTGATTTATTCGGAGGTGGATTCGAATGGGTGATGTTTTTAAGATTTCCAAGGAGCAATCGGCGGCCGTCAGGAGCTTCGGTGCCGATCTGGGCGTGTCGGCCGGGGCTGGTTCCGGCAAGACCACGGTGCTTGTGGAGCGTTATCTCGAAGCGGTCACGAGAAAGGGCTCTCTGCCGGAAAACCTACTCGCCGTCACATTCACGGACAAGGCGGCCAGCGTGATGAAAGAACGGTTGCGGGGTCGCTGCGAAGAGCTGGCGCTTTATGAGGTGCGCCGCCGGCTGGACGGCGCATGGATCGGCACCATCCACAGTTTCTGCGCGCGTTTTCTGAAAGAAAATCCGATCGAGTGCGGCGTGGATCCCCTGTTTACGGTGCTGGGCGCCGGCGAGCAGGAGATGTTGATGGGGGAGGTTCTCGACCGGTTGTTTGCGGAGGAGGCGTCAAGCGAACTTTGCGTGAAACTGCTGGCAGATTTTGGCGAGGAAGCTGTGCGCGACAGTCTCAAGAAATTCTATGACAAGCACCGTTCGCACGCAGGCGAAACGGATCTCTTAAGAGCCGATTCATTGGAAAATTATCGCGTGGAAGTCGAGAAAGAATTTGTGACAGTCTGCAAAAATGAAATTTCTGCCGCCTCGGGAGGTTTAAGCGGTCCGGAAGAAAAATTGCGCGAGGCCTGCCGGCGGGCTCTGGAGGTCCTCGAGGGACCGTCGGAGGGCTGGGCCCGAAGGCAGGGTCTTTTATCCGCCGTTGAGGGGTTGGACCGCCGGAGTTCTAAGACCAAGGATAGGGTCGAACTCCTCAAGGGTCTTGCCAAATCTTGGGGGGCCTTGATGGTGCAGAGGCTGGACATTCCTCTCAAGAATGAGTGGCGCCGCCTCCTGCAGGCATTTTCCAAAGCCTATGAGGCGGAAAAACGCCGGAATGGAGCGCACGACTTTGAAGACTTGCTGGTGTTCACCCACCGAGCCCTGGCCGGCTCATCGGCTGAACAGAAAGTGCTTCGTCGGCGAACTCAAGATCAATTCACCTCTATTTTTGTCGATGAGTACCAAGATGTCAGTGTGCTGCAGGCCAGAATCATCGAGCTCATCAAACGCGCGGATAATTTGTTTGTGGTGGGCGATGTGCGCCAGTCCATTTACCGTTTTCGATATGCGCACCCTGAAATATTTCTAGAAGCCTTGAAGCGCTCCAAGCCGCTTTCGCTGGCGGAGAATTATCGTTCGCGCCCCGAGATTCTGGATTTCGTGAACCGTGTTTTCAAGGATCTATTCGGCGGAGCGCATGAGCCGTTGTTGCCCAAGAGAAAATTTACATTGAAGAAAGAACATTGCATGGAGTGGATCGCCGTCCCCAAAGACGAGAAGCCGCTGGATGCCTTGCGCGTGATTGAGGCGTGCACGATTGCCTCCAGGATACGGCAAATGGTCGATTCCGGCTTTCTCGTGGAAAGCGGGGGAAAGCCGCGTCCGGCGAGGTTTCGGGATTTTGCGATCCTAATCAGGAAGTCCACCGCTTCACGCCTTTATGAAAAGGAACTGGAGGCCTTTTCCATCCCTTATTTTGTGAACAAAGGGCGTGGTTTCTACGAGAAGATCGAAGTGGCGGATCTGATCAATTTTCTTCGCGTGCTGGAAAATCCCTCGGAGAGCCTGGCAATGGCGGCGGTGCTGCGTTCACCCCTGGCGCAGCTTTCTGACGATGCGCTTTACTGGCTTTCGAAAAAAAGGTTTGCGTCCCAGCCGGAGATGACGCTAAGTGCGGCGTTGTTGCGGCATCAGGAAATTGAGGAAATTTCCGCAGAGGACCGGCAGAGGATCCAAGAATTAAACCCGCTTTTGCAACGGCTTCGCGCGCAAAAAGACCGGCTCAAAATCTCTGAGTTGCTTCATGCCGTTGTGCATGAGACTGCCTATGAAGCCAAAGTGCTCACCCGCCCGGAGGGCCGGCAGGCCAGCGCTAATATTTGGAAACTCATCGAACTGGCATCGGAAATCGAGGACAAGAATATTCGCGGCATTTCCGATTTTATTCTTTATCTCAAAAGCGTCTCGGACTCCTCCGAGACGGAGGCGGAAGCCAGGATCGTCGGGGAGGAAGAGGACGTGCTGAGGATACTTACGGTGCATGCGGCCAAGGGTCTTGAATTCCCGATTGTCATCTTAGCCGATCTTGGCGCGCAGAACGCGGCGTCGCCGCGTCCGGCATTCCTCTGTTCTGCCTCCGAGGGCATTGGAGCGCGAGCCAAGGATCCGGAGGACATGCAATTTTATGAAGATGCCTCCTACGCGGCGATTCTCGACGAAGACAGGAAAAAGGAAGCGGAGGAGGCGCACCGTCTCTTGTACGTGGCCATGACGCGACCGAGGGAACACCTGATCCTGTCGGGGGTTTTGGAGGAGGCCACAGAGAAGGAGCCGAGTAGCGGCAAGTCGCGGATGCATTTTCTAAAACCGTTTTTTACCAAAGGTGAAACCCTGTTCTACCGGGTTCCCATTGTCTCACGACGTCCGGTGTGCACGGGCGAGATCTCGCGTTTAGCCGATAAGATAGGCGAAGAGGTTGATGGCCGGGTTCTTGAGGGAATTGAAAAGCGGCTTGCACCTGTTATTAAAAAATACGAGGCATTGGAAGATCTGACGGTGTCCCAGTTGGTCGCAGCTGCTTCTTCCAAGGTCGCCGTTGGTCCGCCGCCGGAAACAAACTCTGAAGAAAGGCTGGAAGAGGAAGAAGAGGATGAGGCAACGCCGCGCAATGAATTTGGCACGATGTTCCATTTTTTGATGGAGTTAAGCACGCGCCAAGCGCCTCGGGGCCATCTGTCCCCGGAGAGGATGGAAGAGCTCACGGCCATTCTTACTGCTCAGGAAAAAAAGGAGATCGCGGACAGTTTCAAACAATTTTGGGCCGGCGCGCTTGGGGATACCGTAAAAAGATCTGCCAAATGCTATCCGGAGCTGCCGTTCATTTACAAGACGCGCCGCGGACTCCTGAAAGGGCAGATCGATCTAGCGTTTCAGGACCCGGGCGGAGAGTGGATGATTCTGGACTACAAAACCAATTGTTTTTCAAGTGACGATGAAAAAAAATCAGCCTTGAAAGCCTATCGGTGGCAGCTAGGTCTGTACGCGCTGGCCTTTTGGAAACTCTATGGCCAGATCCCCAAGAAAACAATGCTCTATTTTACAGTCACGCAGGAGGTAATTGAAGTCCTGTGGAAGAAAAAAGAACTGGAGATTCTAAGCCAAGAACTGGAAGAGCTCACCCACAAGGCAACCTCCGCATCGTCCGTCTCGAGCCGGTCTCAGTAGAGCCCTGCGGCGGGCGGCGGGGCGGAGAGCTGCGGTTCGGGGACGGAGGGCGGCGGTTTGGCCGGCGGCGTTTAGGCTTGATTTTTGGGGGTTCTTTTGTGAGAATGGAGAATGAGTCCTATGAATGGAGGAATTTATGGCAAAGATCGCAACGACGCAAACAAAAAACGGAGCCTTGCGCTCGGGGAGTACCCAGAGCCGAAACCGGATTCTTGACGAAAGCGCCGAGATCCAGCAGTTGGCCTATCAGTTTTTTGTGGAGCGGGGTTTTGAGCATGGGCATGATCATGAAGATTGGCTGCGTGCCGAAGCTGTCGTCAAAAACCGCAAAAGATCCTGATCAAACAGTTATAATTTCCTGAAACTCGCCTGGTTTTATTCCGATGAGTTGGAGCGATAGGGCTGTGCTGTATCTTGATACGGGTCCGCTTATTGCTTTGCGTTTAGTGATCGCGGTCGGCGCCGCAGCGGCCGGGTCTTTCGTCGCTGTGCTGGCTAAAAAAATAAGCCATCTGGGTCTGTGTGTTCTCATTTCTTTTGCAGCCGGGGCTCTACTGGCCGTAACATTCCTGCATCTTATTCCCGAAACGTTTGAGATGGTGGGACCTCTGAAAGGAGCGCTCAGCATTCTCTCGGGGTACCTCCTCTTTTTTCTCCTCACACGTTTTGTGTTTCACGTTTGCCCGGCCTGCTCCGCCACGCATACGGAAGTGAAATTTCATGCCATCACGATCGCGATGATCGCGGCGCTTTCCGTGCACAGCTTTATGGACGGCATGGCCATCTACAGCAGCGCTCTGTCGGGTGCGTCGACGGGCGCGCTGATCCTGGCTGCGGTGGCATTCCATAAATTTCCGGAGGGAATGGCGCTCTCCTTGGTTGCCTTGAGCTCCGGGATGAGCCGGACCAAGGCTTTTTTGATTGGTTTTACGGTGGAGGCTCTTACGACGTTGACGGGGGGCGCCGCGGGTCTCATCCTAAAATTTTCGGAGCACACGTCTTGGGTGGGGTTCGTCCTGGGGCATGTGGGAGGCGGGTTCATCTTCATTGTGATCCACGCTCTTTTGAGTGAAGTCGTCAAACACCATCCCCGGTACACGCTCTTTGCGGCTCTCGTGGGCGCCGCATCCATCGTAGCCGCACAGTTTTTCCTCCGATCGGCCCACGTCTAAGAATCTTAGTTCGCGAAACGACAACGGTAACATTGGGCCAGTCTTAGCCTCGCTCGGGGTCCTGCCGCTGCGCTGCCCGCCAGCTGGCAGGCGGGGACCCGCATCCGGCGGGCGATACGTTTTTTGGGGGGAGGTCATCCCCCGGGGACACGTTAGATCGGATTTCTTAATATCCGACTGCGATACCGGGTCCCGTATTGCGTATTCGTATTCAGACAGATTCCTTGACCCGTGCGT
>CAYZGM010000020.1:0-26385 GCA_964478015.1 uncultured Planctomycetia bacterium | reverse complement strand
CCGAGAACTACAACCCCAGGGTCATCGCCCATATCAATGGGAATCACTATGTCATCATCACGGCCATGACGGCTGATTCGATTACCTATATCGATCCGGGCAAGGGCAAGGACAAACAAAACGAAATAGCCACCATCTCTAAAGAAAACTTCCTCAAATACTGGGACGGCAACGTCACCGGAGACGACGCTCTTGTGCGCTCTGTCATCCCCGCGCAAGCGGGGATCAGCCCCTCACGCATTCTCTCAGCAAACGAAACCAAGAATATCCGGGGAGCATTCCTGCCGCTTCTTTTTATCGTGATATTCCAGGCCGTTCAGGCAATCGGCACGGCCGTCTTCGCGGTACTGAACGCCGTCGGAGCAATTATCGCCAATATCGGAGCTTTGGTAGGCAACATCCTTAATGGCATTAGCCAAGCCCTCTCGTTCGTGGGCCAGCAGCTTTCCCACATTGGTCAAGGCCTGTTCAATGCCGTCAAGTTTGCAGCCTCGACCATCGGCAAGTTCTTCGCCAGCCCCTTTGCCTCAGCCGCCGCCCAAGGCGCGCCGGCGACAATCAGCATTCAGAGCTTTGGGCATACTCTGTTCCAGACGGCGGTCAGGACTGGCATTAGTGTTGCCACCCAGAAGGGCTTGGAGGCTCTGGGGGTTAATCCGGTTATTGCCAGCCTTGCCTCGGTTTTTGTGACGGGAGGCGTTACGGGCGGGTTCAACGCAGGGTTTACCGCGGCCAACTTTATCAAGGACGGAGTGAAGGCTCTGGCGCTTCATGGAACTCAGACAATCCTTCAAAATACGGGAATGGACGCACCCCTTATCGATACTCTTCTTATGGTGGCGTCTCCTTTTATTGATGGAGTCCAGACCGGAAATATTGGCGGTGCCCTGGTCACTATTTTTAATGATATCCCAAAGCTAGCGGCCAATTATGGGCTTCAAAAGCTGGGAGATACCCTGGGCCTTAGCCCTGTCGTGTCAAGCTTGATGGCTGCGCCTTTCGCAGTTGCCATCGGAGAAGGCTTTAGAACCGGCAATCTTCTTGGTCAAAATGTCATACACGCGGTTCAGCAGTCGATCACGATGGGTGCCGTTGGTTATGGGCTTGAGTTTGTCGGTGAACAAGACCCCTTGCTTGGCTCTCTTCTTAGCCCACAATTGATCAAAGGCATCGCTGTCGCCGTGGGCAAAAGTGGGCTTTTTGACAAAGTTTTCAGCGTTCTTAACCGGGCCGCCATGAATGCTTTCAATGTCGTGGGCGGGGTTGTTCAAACGGTATTCGGGAACATAGCGAGTTTTGCGCAAGAGATCCAACAAAAGGGCCAGCTGGCGGCCTTCCAAGATAATTTCCAAGTGCTTTTCGGACGATCCATGCAGGAAGCGATCCTGGCCAAAGGCGGCATCCAGGCCGTGGTCAATCTTCCTAAGACCAATGTGACATTGCCTAACGGCCAGCAGGCCTTAGAAACCAAAATCGATGTAAATCATTCTTTGTACTATGATGCTCAAGGAAAATATATTGGGAAAATGGAACTGGATAGCACAGAAATCGGTGTCTATGGAAAGGATGTTGTCAAAGCTAAGATAGCGCTCACAAGCGGTTCTGTTTATGTAGTTGAAAATGGGGCAACTGCAGTTATAACGATAGGCAACAATGGGCAAGTGAGCGAGATTCACGCCAGTAATGAGCTCGGTCAAGAAATTGCTCGGGCAACTCCTCTAGAGCAAGAAACATCGATTAAAATTGAAGGCTCCACACTCGAAGATCCGAATGCCAAGTTCTGGAACTCGGTGATTGGGCTCGTCTCTTTTGGAACGTCCTTTACGATCGGGCAGGGGGTGGCGCAGGCGGCTCAAGTAAGCCTTGATGCAAGTTCAAGTGTTGCGCAGTCCCTAAAAGATCTTGTTTTAATTAACGGTTTTAGAGGTTTAGAGGTTCTCCCCAATTCAGACGCTCCGTACTATTTTCAACCAGGCAACCCTTTTATGAACAAACTCAATGAAATTGGTATAACTAACAGTGCAGTCGCTACTGTTGCTATGTTTGGAGAGGGAGGCGGTTTACTTTCAAGTATTTTTCAGTGGCTCTTAACAGTCAAACTAGCAAAGCAAATAGAAGATACCTTCAGAGAAATCGAAAAAAACCAGCCGGGAAAGGCCTATGTTCCGCTTGCTTACAGTGGTGCTGGCAATCCGCTCCTTTTTGCCCTAGCCGACCCCACATTAAATTATCATGATTTTGGTGTAAAAACGGCTATCATGGTAGGAGCGCCTTTTTATGACATAGATACAAATATTAAACAGGGATCTTTAGAAAGGATTATTAATATTTACGGCACAGATGATCCGGGTTTGTACTCACCCTCAACTTTGCCAAGGATTCAAAAACGGTTTACAAGCTCAGTCCGTCCGTTGGAGACCATTAATATCGAGTTAAAAGACATTGGACATATAGAATATTTTTATCAAAATGGAGAAAATCCAACACCCGAGCAAATTAAAGCATCGAGTTTTATAGCGAGGTTATCGCAAAAAGCTTTGAACCCGGTCGAATTGGAGTTATTCTTAGAAAACTTCAACTCAACGAAAACCGATTACACAGATCCCATTACGGGCTTAAAACATATGATACGTACTTATGTGATTGATACCAAAAATATACCCGGAGCTTTGAGTTAAATGAAACGAAAAACAATTTTTTTGATTTTAGTGGTAATTATTGGTGCGCTTTCATTGATTAATATGAATAAGATCTCCAAAAAAGAGGCGGCAGATGTAGTATTTCTAGGCGATAAGAAATATAAAGAAACGTTTGATCACGCCACTAAAAGCGGAAAAGTATTTTCAGATTTGTTTAACACGGCATTGAATAGAAAAAATGTAGGTGATTATGAAAATGCAATTAAGCTACTTAACGAATGTTTGCCCCATGCTGCGTTAGGACCAGAAGTAGCCATGGTTTACAAACAGTTATCAGAAATTTATCGCGCCCAGGGTAATCTAGAAAAGGAATTATTCTATACGGAAGAACTTCCTAAATACACAATGTCTGATGCAATTAAGAAGGATAATGCAGATCGCGCTTCAGAAATTCGTCAACTTCTTACTGCCAGAGCACGACAAGAAGCGACCACCTAATGACCACCTTTCGATCAGACTCGGAAGAATCAAGAATGGCCATTTATACGGAATTTGTTACTCAGTCTTTTGTTGCAGAAGAAATGACCGCTATGAAAGGGAGGGCATTCTAATGCCTCCTCGGCGGACGGCGTCCGGTAGACGCGGTAAACGTTTCTTTTTCATAATTATGTGTGGGCTGTGTTTGCACATGGATGCCGAGGCCATGACAATGCGGAAGGATCATTATGAGCTTAACGGTCGACTGGAAAACGTATCGCGTTTATTCGTGCTCCCTCCACGGTTTATTGTAGGCAACCGAGAAGCGTTGGGTCGTAAGCTCGATGAAGCGAGCGTTCAATACAAGCAAGGCATGAAAGCGGTCAATTTTTCCTCATTAACCTCATTTACAGCCAATGGTTACCACCTTGATGGGGCTCAGGAGACGGGTGCTGTGGCTGCGCTTCAAATCAGCCCAGCTTTGTCAGATGAGATGTGGATAGAGGTGGCTAGGTTTACCGATGAATGGATGCATCGTAAGCGGGACTTGCTGCCTTATCGAAGCCATCGACTAGCAGAGAGGCTGAAAGGAATTGTCGGCGGGGCCGATGCGGCAATATTCATCCAGCTGTACGGATCTTTTGATTATAACATCTCCACCCAAGATGAGGTGGCCGGGACTATCGGAGGAAATGTGATTGTGAATGCTCTGACTATACCGTTGATGGGCACGATGGTCGTTGGCGGAAAGGCAGGTGAATACGCGCAGTTTGATTATAAAATATCCATTTTTGACACGAAGACGGGGGAGTTGATCTGGTACCGGGAGGGCGTTAAAGATCAGACAGATTTTAGGAGCTGGAGTAAACTTATGACATCGTTGTGTGAGATATATGACACTGAGCTGCCAAAAGCCAGTTGTCCCGTGGTAACATCAAAGTTTAAAACGAAACGGTCTGAACTCATTGAAAGGAAAACAAGCATATGAAGAAGATTTCGATGTTGGTGTTTGCGGTGGTTATCTTTATCAGCGGATGCGCGACGACCCCAAATATGGGCTACACCACCAATTCCCCAGAGCAGGCCCGCAAGAATATTTCCATTCAAGTGATGGAGTTTACGGATCAAAGGCTTGCCAGCGAAAAGGGTAAGCTGGGAGCGCGTTACAATCAATACGGGATGAAAGCCGGGGATGTGCTGGAGCCGCAGAACCTTATGGGCGAGATACACAAGGGTTTTCTTACTGAGCTTGAAAGAGCGGGATACAACTCCTCGGCATCCGCGTCTGAAGATCTGACCCTTAAGGGCGAAATCTTAGCGGTGTCATGCGATCAGACGAATAACTCTCAAAGCGGAACTGTTAAACTGCGGCTCATTTTGACAGACAAAGGCCATGAGGTCCTCAATACTATCTATTCAGGAGACAGTAAAGTGCCGTTTACTTTTGATGGTACCTGTAGCGATGCCTTTAATGATGCTGTCAAGAAGCCGATCACTACATTTGTAAAGGATTTGGACCAGTACATTAAATCGTAAACCGCATTACTCCGGGGACACAATGAGCTGACCTATCTTACACAACTACTTTCCGTTGGCAGCCTATGATGGTATAATTCGGGCCGTGCGAAGAGGTTCCGGGCGGCTGTTGTCATATCAATATAAAATAGGAGGTGTTATGAAAAAAGCGGGCGGGTTGTTTTTTGTTCTAATCGCGGCATTTGGGCTGTCCGGCTGCGCGACCATTGTCTCAGGGACGAATCAAAAGGTTTCTGTTACTTCTCAGCCATCCGGAGCAAAAGTGACGGCTGATGGAAAAATGAGCGCGACAACGCCGACTGATTTTACACTTGAAAGGAAAAGCGATCACACTCTCGAATTTTCAAAAGAAGGATATAAAAGCGCCACGGTTTTGCTGAAGAGGACCATGAACGGGATGGGATTTGGCAATGCCCTCGTTGGCGGTATTATCGGGGTAGGCGTGGACGCGGTTTCCGGCGCCAATAATAAACTCATACCCGAAAGAGTGGACGTGGCTCTTGAGACGGGTACCGGTTTTTCCGAGTCCCCCAGATTTATCGCCCAAGTCGACCAGGACTTTTATGACAAAAATATCCTGAAGCCGGTTCAGGACAGGGCGAAAAGGGAAGATGAGAAAAAATTGAAGGAAACCAAAAAAGAGGAAATCCTCTCGGCTGAGACGGGGCCAACAACTAATTTTTCACCCAAGACAGCCGTCTCGCCGTCACCTAACGTTTAAAACATTCGTAATTCAACACCCCCGCGGGTAAGCAGCGGGGGTGTTGAATTAAACGGGATCAAAGGCCAAGGGTCCGCCCGGACCCCCTTTTATACGGGCCTGTCCAGAATCTCCCGCACCTTGAAAGCCAACGCTCTGGGCGTGAACGGTTTGCTTAAAAATAATTTGGCCGTTCCGCTCTTCCGGTCTTTTTCAAGCACAGGATCTTCCGCGTAACCGGACATAAACATCACCTTGATGTGGGGAGCCAAGCGCTTTACCTTTTCGGCCAGTTCCTTGCCTCCCAACTGAGGCATCACGACGTCGGTCAAAATAAGATGGATGCGACCCACACCCTCTTTTTTAAGAAAACGAAGAGCCTCATCGCCGTTCGAGCATTCGAGCGCATGATAACCCTGCGCTGTCAGGAGGCGAACGGCAAATCGGCGGACCGTCGGCTCATCCTCCACAACCAGGATCGTCTCCGTTCCGCGAGGCAGATCCGCCGTGTTTTCCGAATCATACCAATCGCTCAGCTTTTCATGAATGCGCGGCAGATAGATCCCAAGACTCGTTCCTCGGCCCACTTCGCTCCAAATTTCTATGGTGCCTCCATGGCGCTTGGTAAAATCATAACTGGTTGCCAGGCCGAGTCCGGTTCCCCTGCCTGCTCCTTTGGTGGTAAAAAACGGCTCGAAAAGGTGTTTTTTGACTTCATCGCTCATGCCGGATCCTGTGTCGGTGATCGTCAGCACGACGTATTCGCCGGGCGTGACGTTCAAGCTCCTTTCTGCGCGCTCGGGTTCCACGACCACATTCCGTGTTTCGATCATAATTTTTCCGCCGGCGGGCATTGCGTGAACGGCGTTCACCACAAGGTTTGTCAGAACCGCTTCTAAATTCGCGACGCTTACTTTAACCGTTCCAAGATCTGTCCCGGGCAGCGTGACAAATTCGATATTCACCGGAATGAGACGCCGAAGCATCTTGTCCATGCTCATCACGAGATTGTTCAGATCGATCACCTTTGGCTGCGCAATGTCGCGGCGCGAGAACAAGAGCAGTTTGCTGACAAGGGCAGTCGCGCGATCGCCTGCCTTTGAAATTTCTTCAAGGTCCAAACGCACGGGGGAGTCTTTCGGCATTTGCCCGATGAGCACCTGGGAGTAGCCGTTGATGATGGTCAAAAGATTGTTAAAATCGTGCGCTACCCCGCTGGTCAACTGACCCACCACTTCCATTTTTTGTGATTGACGATATTGTTCCTCAAGTTTCCTGCGTTCGGTGATATCCACAAAAGTCGCCACCACGCCGGAAATAGCGCCGTTGCGCCACTGAGGGTGAGCCCAGTATTCCACCGGGAAACCGCTCCCGTCGGCGCGCCAAAATAGCTCGTTATCTGCGTGCGTGCCTACTCCGGTGCGAAACGCTTTAAATATCCGGCACTCCTCGACAGGATAAGGCGTGCCATCCGGATGACTGTGGTGCATCAATAAATGCACGTTTTTTCCGATCAGGTCATCCGGATGTTTGTAACCCAGAAGGCTGGCGCAGGTGGCGTTGCAAATGGTGCATTTGCCTTCCAGGTCAGCGCCATAGATCCCCTCCGCCGTAGAATCCAAGACGAGACGCATTTTTTCTTCGCTGTCTTTGACCCTTTTAACCTCTCCGGCCAAGGGGCGATATGAAAATAGATAGAGGATGGGGCAGGCCAATGCCGCAGGCAAAATAGCGCCTACAAATATTCCGATCCATCCCGGCGGACGGAGGAAGAAAAAGAGAGCCACGACCGTCATTTCGATCGTGACGATGCAGGCCACCACGACAGCAAAATAATAAACGGCCGGATTTTTAAGTAATTTTTTCGTGGCAAGCTCCCTAATTTTTTATGACAATATACTATATTTAATTACAACTAATTACAATACTTATCAAATGTAGCGATAATCCCGGGACGGGGCAACCACTTATTTCCCGTGATCCGGTTGTGATTTTCGTCTCAGGCCATTAAATTCGCTGCTGACAGGCGCGTCTCATTCAGGGTAGACTGAACCATGCTTTTAAACATGGATGTGCTGGGATTTTTCCGCAGCGCGAAACAATTCGGCTTTTTTTTGGCAGTTTTTGGCTCCGCATTCTCCAACAGCTTTTGCGGCATTGGCCTGGGCACGTATGCGGGCGCAGCGCTGCTGGAGACGCTGTTTTGCCGCGGCGTCGCGCGTCCGGCGTTCCCGTTTCCCAGACTTGTCGTAGCGCTGGCCCTCAGTTTGCTCGTTTCCGTTTTTATCAGCCATTACTTTTGGGTTTCACTGCAAGGTTTCGGGAAATACTTGCAGACCTTTCTCATTTTTTATGCCGCGCAGGATGTGTTACGCACCGAGCGAGATCTGATGGGGCTATTAGTTGTCTTTTTGGCGGCTTACTGGCTGGCCGGCGCTTCCGGCGTCTATCAGGAAATTTTTGGCGCGGACTTTCTGAGAGGCCGGACCGCGAATATCTATATGGGCGACATCAAGCGCCTGACCGGATCATTCAAGAATTGCAATGATTACGGAACGTTTTTAATGCCCGGATTTGCGATCGTCGTCGCCGCTATTTTTGGAGCGCCGCCCAAAAGGAAATTAATTTTTGTCGGGGCCAATGCCGTTCTTTTGGCGGTGTTGTCCTACGTGCTCATGCGCAGTCTTTCCCGAAGCGCAATTCTATCCCTGTTCGTCGCGCTTTTTTTCTTCAGCTTTTTCTTTCGCGCGTGGCGTGTCGCTGTCCCTTCTCTGGCGGCCGTGATGGCTTTGCTGTGGGTCATTCCATCCTCGCTCAGCGAGCGCCTGCATGAGATTCCGAGCTGGACCGGCGGTGATATGGGCGAGCGGTTTTTGTTGATCAGGACCACGCTTAAGATGATCGCGGTGAATCCGCTCTTTGGGCTGGGCGTCAACACGTACTCAGATTATTTCCCGCAATTCAAACCGGCGGATTATCCTGCCGCGATGTATTCGCACAATACCTATCTGCAAATGGCGTCCGAGATCGGCTGGATCGGGGTCACGCTTTACTTTGCACTCATTGTTCTGGCGGGGTTTTCGGCCTGGCGGGCGCTTCGCAAGGCGCCGCGGGGTCTGCCGCGATGGTTTGGGGCGGCGCTCCTGGTGGGTGCGGTCGGATTTCTTTTTAATTGTCTGTTCGAATCCGCCTTGCAGTCGACACAGCTACGGACGCTTTTCTGGGCGCTGCTTGGGTCGGCCTATGCCGTCGCCAAAAATATTTTGCCATCCGACATCACCATGAGTCGCGATCGCGCGGACATCCCAAAGAGGAGATGATTCAAAAAAATGATAGGGCAGCCGCCGGCGCCTAAGATCCGTTTGGAAAAAAGAGCCGGGAAAGCGGTCACCGTCATCGCCGGGCTCCATACCTATGGCACGGACAGGCTGAACGTCATTGCCAGGGAATTGAAATCTGCCTACGGCGCCGGAGGGACGGTTAAAAATGGCGTGATCGAGATTCAGGGAGACAAGGTACACCTCGTGAGGGATTGGTTCAAGAGGAGCTCTCACACGAAGGCATCATAAAAAACAGGAGCATGACAAAGCGCCATGCTCCTGCCGGCAGAAAGATCGAAGCTACTTTACTTAGCCTCCCAATTACCCCAATTCCAGGGCAGCGCATTGTAGAAGAACCCGCTAACGCCATTCCAAAAGTTCTCCCACCCCGATGTGCCCGATCCGTCGGCCGCATAGGCGCTCACGCACCACGCCACCGCTACCATAAAAATGAACCCGGCCAGCAACGCTCTTTTACGCATTGTTCCTCCTTTAGTAAAAATATGTAACTATCAACTACGGCCATCATCATACCGCGTTCATGCGATAAAATTAAGAGAAATATTAAGGTCTCCCGTTTAGGTTTTACTTGTCCTAACCCCTTTGTTTTTGCTAGTATACTATCCCTATATTCACCGGCTGTTACTTTAAAACCCCGTGGAGACAGCATGAAAAAAATCCTTATTTTTTTTGTTATTTCATTCCTCGTATTTTCCATGCCCGCCTCGGCTGCGGCTGCCCAGGTTCGCGAGTTTCAGGCGACCGGCGAAGTCGTGACGGTGGACCCGGTGTACGGACAGATCACGATACGGCACGGCGCCATCAAGGATTTTTCAATGGCCGGCGAGACCGTATTTTCGGTGGCTGATCGGGCGCTTTTGAAAGATCTTTCAAGGGGAGATCTCCTTGATTTCCATATCACGGACAGCAAGGGGGACGTCGAGGTGGACAGGCTTTTCAAAACAGGCGTGGCGACTCCAAGGGAGAACGATTTTCCGGTTGGAAGAGTATTCCAGGACGTGTTGGAGGGCACCGGAGAGGTGGTGAAAGGGGTTACGGCTCCCATTGCGCCGGTTCATGATGTGGCTGGCGGTGTGGTGGACGCCACGACGGGAGCGACCGGTTCGGCGCTGAACGAGGCGTCCCCCGAACAGAAAACGAAGTTCTAAAGGAGAGCGATCATGGGCGAGTGGCTGGGCAGGGGCAGAAAAGCGCGCAGGGCATACGGGTTCGATGAGATCGCGCTTGTGCCTGGGAATATCACAATCAACCCCAATGAGGTGGATTCCTCCTGGCAGGTTGGCGGCCGGAAATTCCGCGTACCCATCATCGCCTCGGCCATGGACGGAGTGGTGGATGTCGATTTTGCGGTGGCGATGTCCAAGCACGGCGGCATTGCCTGTCTTAACCTGGAAGGGGTGCAGACGCGTTACGAAAATCCCAAACAGGTGCTGGAAAAGATCGCCAAAGCCTCGCCCGACGAATCCGGTGTTCTGATCCAGTCTATTTACAAACAGCCGATCCAGGAAAAGTTGATCGTCAGGCGCATCAAAGAGATCAAGGCCAGGAAAGGAGTTGCCTGCGTCTCCGGGATTCCGCAGCGCGCCGAAAAATTCGGTAAAATTGCCCAAGATGCCGGTTGCGATATGTTTGTGGTCCAGTCCACGGTCACGACGGTGAAACACGTTTCGTCCGAATACAAGACTCTCGATTTCCATAAATTCTGCAAGTCCATGAAGATTCCCGTGATCATTGGAAACAGCGTCACCTATCAGACGACGCTGGAACTCATGGACATCGGCGCTGCCGCTCTTTTGATCGGCATCGGGCCGGGCGCGGCCTGCACCACGCGGGGCGTTCTGGGCCTCGGCGTTCCGCAGGTCACCGCGATCTGCGATGCGGCGGCCGCGCGCGATTTTTATTTCAAAAAGAACGGGGTTTATGTGCCCATCATTGCCGATGGCGGCATGTCCACGGGCGGAGATATTTGCAAAGCGTTTGCCTGCGGCTCGGATGCGGTCATGGTCGGTTCGGCGTTTGCACGTTCCAAAGAGGCTCCGGGCGGAGGCTATCACTGGGGAATGGCGACGCCGCATGCCAATCTTCCGCGCGGCACGCGTATTCGCGTCGGAACGACGGGAACCTTGGAGGAGATCCTCTACGGTCCGGCCCGTCTGGATGACGGCACTCAGAACCTCGTCGGCGCGTTGCAGACATGCATGGGCAATGTCGGCGCCATGAATATTCGTGAATTGCAGCTCACCGAGCTTATCATTGCGCCCTCCATCCGAACGGAGGGGAAGATATTCCAACAGGCCCAGCGAGTGGGAATGGGAAAATAATTTGACGAAGATCCCCGAAACGCTGGACATCGCGTTGAGGGCCAAGCCTCATCACATCCATGCTGTCGCAACGGCAGCGGGCATTCACGCGGACGAGATCGAGGTGTTGGGCAGCCACAAGGCGAAAGTATCTCTCCAGATCCTCGATCGTCTTCAACATCGCCCAAGCGGCAAGTTGATTTGCGTCAGCGGCATGACTCCCACGAAGGGGGGCGACGGAAAGACCTGCACCAGCATTGCCTTGACTCAGGCGATGGGGCTCCTCAAAAAGAAAGTGATGCTTTGTCTGCGCGAGCCGTCGTTGGGGCCGATATTTGGATTCAAAGGCGGCGGGACGGGCGGCGGCTACTCCCAGGTGCTTCCGATGGAGGACATCAATCTGCATTTTACCGGGGACATGCACGCCATCCAGGCCGCGCACAATTTGCTGGCGGCGGTGATGGAGAATCATCTGCATCACGGCAACGCTTTGGACATCGACCCCGACAATATTTTTTGGCGACGCGCAATGGATATCAGCGATCGGCAGCTGCGGGACATTGTGGTCGGGGTTTCGAAGAGCAGCCGTTTTGCAAAATATCGCACCGGTTTCGACATCACGGCGGCATCCGAGGTGATGGCGGCGCTGGGTCTGGCGGGTTCTATACACGATTTCAAAAATAAACTTGCGAAGATCTCCGTGGCGCTGACGAAAAGCGGGGAGCTCGTCACGGCAAAAGATCTCAAAGCCAGCGGTGCGATGGCGTTGCTTTTAAAAGACACGCTGAAGCCAAATTTAGTTCAAACTCTGGAGGGCCAGCCCGTGTTCATGCATACGGGGCCGTTCGCGAATGTTTCGCATGGGAATAGCAGCCTTATCTCCACGACGCTGGCGCTCAAACTGGCAAATTATGTGGTCACGGAATCTGGTTTTGGCACGGACCTCGGGCTTGAGAAGATGTTCGACATCGTCTGTCGTGAGGGCAATCTCAAACCCAGCGCGGTGGTGCTCGTTGTTTCGATCAAGGCGTTGAAGTCGCATGCGGGGGAAGCGATGGGCAGCCGAAAGCTCTCGGAAGCGCTGCGCGAGGGATTCGAGAATATGGATCGTCACCTTGAAAATATCAGAAAATTTGGATTGCCTGTGGTGGTGGCCATCAACCGCTTTCCTCAGGACACGCCCGATGAGATTAAGGCTGTGCGGGATTATTTGCAGTCGGAGAACGTGGATTGCGCCGTCTCTGAGGGAGTTCGTTTGGGTGGCGAGGGGGCCCTTGAATTGGCCGAAAAAGTCATGAAAGCGCTTGGAGAAAAACCGGCTATGTTCAAACCTTTCTATCCCTTGGACATGCCGACGGAAGATAAGATCCACAAACTTGCGACCGGGCTGTACGGAGCTGCGGGCGTCACCTATCTCGAGGAGGCCAAGGAAGACCTGGAGATGATCCGCAGGTTGAAATTGGATGGACTGCCGGTTTGCATTGCGAAAACTCCTTATTCTTTTTCGGATGATCCGAATATCAAGGGGGCACCGACGGGCTGGAAGCTCAAGGTGCGCCGCATTTATCCGAGGACCGGCGCCGGATTCCTTGTCGTCGTGGCCGGAAAAATGATGCTCATGCCGGGACTTCCCGAAAAACCTGTGCTGGAGGACATGGACCTGTCCGACAGCGGAGAGGTGAGAGGGCTATTTTGAAACTGGAATTTTTTTTACAAGAACTTGGCTCAATCAAGGGCGCTCCGGGCGGGGGAGCAGCCGCTGCACTGACCGGCGCAACGGGAGCGGCGCTCGCGGAAATGGTGGCGCGGTTGAACGACAAGCGCGCCGGCGCATCTTCGGGAACGGCGGCCAAGGCTGCGGCGCTGCGGAAAAAATTACACCGTTTGATCGCCGAGGATGCCAAGGCGTTTGAGCAGATCCAAAAAGCTTATGCGTTAAGAAAGAAAAAGCCGGCTGTTTGGCAGCGCGCGCTCAAGAACGGCGCAAAGCCGCCGCTTGAGATCTGCGGAGCTTGCGTGGTTGCCGCGCAATTGGCGGCGAAAGAAAAACCACGCACAAGCCGGTGGCTTGAGAGCGACCGCAGGGAAGCGCTGCTTCTTCTTCGCGCCGCGTTCGATGCCGCAAAACTAAATGTTGATATTAATCTCAAGGAAATTTCCGGCAGAGCAATTCGCAATCAAATTCAAGGAAAGGTGAAGCGATGGCGCCACCAACTTCAAAAATACTGAACGGCAAGCCGGTCGCTCTGGTTTACGAGACAGAGCTTAAGCGAAAGCTCGAGCAGCTGCAGGGGGCAAAGCCGAGCGGAGCTCCGCTGGCGCTCCTCACGGTTCAAGCCGGAATGTCGGCCGACATGCAGCTTTATACGAAGTCTCTCGGAAAAGTTCTTGCGCGGTTTGGCATCCGTCACGTGGAGAAGATCTGCCGTTCCAACGAGGAGATTCAGCGTGACTTGATCCCGCTTTTTAAGGACCCCTCGATCACGGGCATCATGGTTTTTTCACCGCTTCCGGATAGCATTGACGCGAACCTTATTTTTCTAAACTTACCCCGCAAGAAGGACGTGGAGGGGCGGACGTTTATCAAGGGCAACCCGTTCGGGGTTCTTTCGCCAACCTCGAAAGCGGTCATGGCGCTTTTAAATGCGCTTCAAAAAGAGAATGCCAGTCATTTTCGCATCAAGGGTAAGCATGCGGTCATGGTAGGCCACAGCGATCTGGTTGGAAAACCTACCGCAGTTCTTTTGCTCGACGAGGGAGCCACGGTTACGGTCTGCCACAAGGATACCCTGAATCTCCAAAAACATGTTTCGGAAGCGGACATTCTTATCGTGGCGATCGGGAAGCCCGGCGTGATCCGTCCGCAATGGGTCAAGAAAGGCGCGGTGGTGCTGGACGTCGGCGAGAATGTCGTGAATGGAAAAATCGTCGGGGATGTAGACCTTGAGGCCGTTTTAGACAAAGTTTCTTATATTTCCCCCGTGCCGGGCGGGGTTGGGCCTTTGACAAATCTTATGGTCATCGAAAACTTGATAACTTTGAATGAATACAATGAATACAAGGACCAGTCCAATGGAAATTATTGAGCTGATTCGGCAGGGAAAATTTGTTCTCACTGCGGAGCTCGGGCCTCCGAAAGGCACAAACCTCGATCCATTTTTCAAGCAGGCCTCTTATTTGAAAGGAAAGGTTCACGCGGCCAATGTCACGGATGCCCAAAGCGCATTGATGAAGATGGGGTCTTTGGGGGCCTGCGCGCGTTTAAAAGCGTTTGGCATCGATCCTATTCTCCAGATGACCGTGCGAGACAAGAACCGCATTGCCTTGCAGGCCGAGGTGCTGTCCGCGGATGCTCTGGACATTCATAATCTTTTGATTTTGACCGGGGATCCTCTCAAGATCGGGGACCATCCCGAGGCTAAGGCCGTATTTGATATCGATGCCGGGGAGTTCATCGCCGTGATCCGCAAGCTGGAGAGCGGCACCGACATGACCGACCATAAGCTGGAGGGCGCACCGCGCATGTGCATTGGCGCCGCGCTCAATCCCTGCCTCGAGGACATCGAAACGGAAATTTCAAAGACCCGGCATAAAATCGAAAAGGGCGCTGAGTTTTTTCAAACGCAGGGTATTTTTGACTTGGAACGGTTTTTGCGTTTTGCCCAGCGGTACCGCAGCGAGGGTTTTAAGGCTCCGATTCTGGCGGGGATCATTCTTCTCAAGTCGGCAAAAATGGCAAATTTTATGAACGAAAAAATTCCGGGAATTTTTATACCAAAACCCGTGATCGAACGTCTGGATAAATCATCGGACGCCAAAAAAGAATCTGTGGCTATCGCCTCCGAGATTATCGAGAAAGTGAGACCGCATGTTCAAGGGGTTCATCTCATGGCGATCGGCTGGGAAGAGCTTGTCCCCGACATTCTGCGAAATTTGCGTCTAGGCATCTAAAAACCAAGGAACGGCCAGATCCGATGAACCCGCAAAGCTGGATAAAAGCCAAGAAAAAACATAAGCGATGGACCATGCTCACGGCTTATGATGCGCCGACGGCGGAGCTGTTAGCGTCTACAGGCATCGATCTGATCTTGGTCGGGGATTCTGTTGGAATGGTGCTTTTGGGGTATAAGTCCACCGTGCCGGTGACGATGGATGAGATGCTGCATCATGCAAAAGCCGTGCGGCGGGGCGCCCCTGACGCATTTGTGATCGGGGACATGCCTTGGAATTCTGTCCGGCACGGCGCAAGGGAAGCTCTCAGAGCCGCGCGCCGTTTTGTGGAGGAGGGCGGCTGCGACGCGGTCAAGGTGGAGTGGGGTCCTCATGCGTTTGAGATCACGCGGCGTTTGGTCGGTGCGGGTGTCCCGGTGATGGGGCATTTGGGATTGACGCCCCAAACGGCCTCCAAGAGCGGCGGTTTCAAGGTTCGGGCGCGTTCGGCGAACGATGCGGCACGGCTGTTGAGCCGCGCCCAGGCGTGGGAGTCTCTGGGGGCGTTCTCCATGGTTCTGGAATGTGTCCCGACAAATGTCGCGCAGGCCGTGACAAAACACCTGAAGATCCCGGTGATCGGCATCGGCGCAGGACCTTATTGCGACGGACAGGTGCTCGTGTTTCAGGACGTGGTGGGTCTTTTCCGGAAATTTAAGCCAAAATTTGTGAAACGTTATGCTGAGGCCGACAGGATTTTCCGAAGCGCGGTTTCACGCTACGCGGCGGATGTTCGGAAAGGCGTATTTCCGTCCCAGGCGCATTCATTCCATATGGCAAAGGACGAGCTAACGCGTTTCGCGGAGGCGCTATGAGCGGTTGGCTATTTTGGACCGTGTTTGCCGGGTATTTTGCGAGCTGGATGCTTTATTTCGCCCATTTCGAATCCGAAAAAGAAATTTATTTTTTGCTCGGACAGCGCCTCTTGATGGGGAATCTTTTATTTCATGCCGGGCTTCTTGCTTATCTTATGAACCAGGATCCGGTCAACACGGCGCTTATCTTTGAATTTTCCGTGCCGCTTATCGTGGTCCTCCTGTCTTTTTTTATGGAATGGCGCTATCGAGCCAAACTTCTGATCTTTTTTTCTTTGCCGATCGTTCTATTGATCTCCGTTCTTGCCGCGGGTCAGGCAGGCGTTGCCACCGAGCGGGTTTGGGATCGGAGCCCGTGGCTTTGGGCGCACTTGGGACTGATCTTTGGGGGCTTGGCAGGTTTTGTCGCGGCGGTCTCCAGCGCCATCATGTACTTGTGGCAGTCCTCTCAGCTAAAGTCCAAACAGCCCGGGCAGACTTTTTTGAAACTTCCCTCGCTAGACATGTTGGACAGGATCCATTTCCGGTCGCTTGTTTGGGGCGTCATCCTCTTTTCGCTCGGCATCTTAACCGGCGTGATCTGGGCAAGCGGTTTGCGTGAAATGGGGTCCTTGTTCGCAGACCCCAAGGTTATCCTGTCTTTTGCCACCTGTTTTATGTACTGGATCATTGTCAGTTTGAGAGGCTCCTCTCTGCGGCGCGGACATAAGATTGCCGTCGGGACCTTGGTGGTATTTCTTCTGGTTTTTTTGACGATCGCCAGCTCCTATTACGCTCCCAGCGTATTTCATCAAGGCATGTGAATATGGAAATCCTTGTTCTGGGAATCAATCACAAAACAGCGCCCGTGGAGATTCGGGAAAAACTAAGCGTGCCGGCGAATAAAACGCCCGAATTCTTGGATAGTCTCAAGCGGCGGAACATCTTTGATGAGCGGGTGGTTTTGTCCACCTGCAATCGGACCGAAATCTACGGGGTCGCGAAGAATCACTCAGAGGATATTCAACTGACGAAATCTCTTTTGAGTGAATATTCTCATCTGGACGTCAGTCTTTTTGAAGATAAGCTCTATGTTTTAAAGCAGCCGAATTCTGTGAAACACCTGTTTTCAGTGACCTCGGGCCTGGACTCCATGGTCGTGGGCGAGACGGAGATCATCGGGCAGGTCAAAGAGGCTTATCTTTTGGCGCATCAGCATGGGCAGACGGGCAAGGTTTTGAACACCTTGTTTCAGCGCTCCCTGAGGGTCGCCAAGAGACTGAGGTCGGGAACCCAGATCGGGATGGGGAGAGTGAGCGTGGCATCGGTTGCGGTGGACCTGTCGCGGAAGATTTTTGAAGAGTTAAAAAAAGTGCGTGTTTTTGTGTTGGGAACGGGAGAAATGGCGACGCAGGTGGCCAAGGCCCTGGTGTCGGGCGGCGCCTATCCTGTCATCGTTTCTTCGCATCATTATGACCGGGCTCAGGAACTGGCCCGTCTCATGAATGGCGAAGCGCTGCGTTACGATGAATATGAACAGCGTATCAACGAAGCCGATATTCTGATCGCTTCCACGCACGCCAGCCGTTTCCTTGTGGAGTCGACGCAGGTGAAACATTGGATGAAGTTGCGGCATCAGAAGCCGCTTTTTCTCGTCGATATCGCGGTGCCGCGCAATATCGATCCTGAGATTGAAAAGCTGGATAATGTTTATCTCTACAACATCGATGATCTTAAGGGAATTTGTGACAAGAACATTTATTCCAGGCAGACTCAGGTGGAGCGCTGCGAGGGGATGGTGAAAGGCCAGACGGAATTTTTCATGAGCTGGTTTTTCAAAGAATTTGGCGCGGCATGCTAATCCGCATCGGGAGCCGGGGAAGTAAGCTCGCTTTGGCTCAGGCATCCGAGGTGCGGCGAAAGTTGGCGCGGCTCTGCCCGGGAGTGAAGTTTGAGCTTGTTCAGATCAAAACTCACGGGGATGAGTATCAATCCGTGGAGATTTTCAAAAAAATGCGCGCGGGCGTTTTTACCAAGGAGATCGAAAAAAAACTTTTAAGCGGCGCCGTGGATATGGCGGTGCATAGCCTGAAAGACCTGCCGACGGATCTGCCGAGGGGGCTGAAGCTGGCCGCGATTCCTAAGAGAGCCTCCGTGGAGGATGTCTTGATCAGCCGGTATCGCTACACCGTGGAGAGCCTGCCTCCCGGCGCCCGCGTGGGCACGGGGAGTCCCCGGCGGAAGCTGCAGCTCTTACGGTTGCGGCCGGACTTAAAATTAGTGGATCTCAGAGGTAATTTGGACACGCGGGTCTCGAAAGTTTTAAAGGAAAAAAGTTTGGATGCGGTGATGGTGGCCCGCGCGGGCCTGGAACGCTTGGGAAAATTCAAGCGTTTTTGTCGAACGGTTCCCGCCAAACAAGTGCTGCCGGCGGTGGGTCAGGGAGCTCTGGGCCTCGAGACTCGCGCCAAGGACCCTGCCGTGGAAAAGATCGTGCGGCGCTTGAATCATCCGGAGACGGAAGTCTTGGCCCGGGCCGAGAGACGCTTTCTCCAGGAATTGCGGGGCGGTTGCCGTGTGCCTGTAGGGATACTCGCCAAGCGGGTTGGGAATAAAATTTATTTGAAAGCGGCCGTTTTTTCCGTGAGGAACCAAGGGTACGTGGAGTCCGAGATACGGCGGCCTTTCTCACGGAGCCTGCAGGCGGCCGCGATTTTGGCCAAAGAGCTTCTGAAAAAAGGCGCCCGTAATTTTCTCTTGGAAGCCAGGGAGGGTTCATGAAGAAAGGTTTTGTGTCCCTGGTCGGCGCCGGCCCCGGAGATCCTGGGCTTTTAACGGTGAAAGCGCGGCAAAAGCTGGAGGAGGCGGATCTGGTCATTTACGATTATTTGGTCAATCCGGAGCACCTCCGTTATACCAAGAAATCATGCCAGGCGATCTGCGTGGGGAAAGGTTTTCGGCACAAGAAGATGTCGCAGGAACGAATCCACAGGCGCATCCTTGACGAGGCCCGGCAAGGAAAAAAAATTGTGCGTCTGAAAGGCGGAGATCCCTATCTTTTTGGCCGCGGAGGAGAAGAAGCTTTATTTTTCGAAAAACACGGGATCTCGTTTGAGGTGGTGCCCGGCGTGACAAGCGCCTCGGCGTGCGCAGGTTACGCCGGCATTCCACTGACCCATCGTGAACACAATGCCTCTGTTACTTTTTTGACGGGCCATCGTGCGGGAACGGATGGCTTGGACTCCATTGACTGGGCAAGAATCGCATCGATCCCAGGAACAATCGCGATTTACATGGGGTTTTACAATCTGCCCGTTATTTGCCGCCGTTTGTTGGAAAATGGGATGGTTCCGAATACGCCGGTTGCTGTGATCGAATGGGGGACGCTGCCGAGACAAAAGGTTTGTGAAGGCACTCTTCGAAATATCGCGGAGCATGTCCGGCTAAAAGAAATGAAACCGCCCTGCATGATCATCGTCGGGGATGTGGTGAGGCTGCGGTCCAAGCTTAATTGGTTCGAGAAGTTGCCCCTTTTTGGGAAACGCGTGCTTGTGACCAGAACGCAAAATAGAGCGGGACTGCTTTCGTCGGGATTGCGGGCTCTCGGGGCGGCCGTCACGGAATTGCCAACCATCGAAATTCGACCGCCTCGGGGCTGGAACGACCTGGATAACGCCATTCATGATCTATCGGAGACGGATTGGCTTGTCTTCACAAGCGCTCATGGCGTCGAAGCCTTTTTTGGCCGCTTGACCGGGAAGCACAAAAAGGATGCCCGAGCCCTTGGGGGATTAAAAGTAGTCTGTGTGGGTCCGGAGACGGCCAAAGCGCTGAAAGAATATGGCATCCAGCCGGATCTTCTGCCAAAGGATTTTGAGACAAAGGCGATTCCGCGGGCGCTTTCCAAAAGAGAGGGAAGTTTGCGCGGAAAAAAGGTGATGCTTGTTCGCACCGACATTGCCCCGCAAGAGTTGGAATCCGCGCTTCGCCGTTTAGGGGCCGTCACGCGTGCCGTGACGGGTTACCGGACGGCGAGTCCAAGATTGGATGCGCGTGTTCGCCGGGAGCTCTTAAGCGCGCCGCCGGATTATCTCACGTTCACGAGCGCCTCCACTGCGAATAATTTTTCGAGGATGCTGGGAGGACTCGCTTTTAAAAGGATGGCCGCAAAGGCCGTCGTGGCGAGCATCGGTCCCGTGACTTCCCGAGCGCTGGGCTCGCTGGGCGTTCGTGTGCATTGCCAGGCAAAGGAGTATCATGTTCCCGGCCTTATTCAGGCGATTGAGGCCTATGCCAGGAGAAAAAAATGAGCTCACCCATCGTTCGTCTTCGAAGGCTGCGTGAGAATCCCCTGGTGAGGCGTCTCGTTGCCGAGAACAAACTGGAGGCTAGGCACCTTGTGTATCCCCTATTCATAAAGGAGGGGCTCACAAAGCCGGCGGCCATTGATTCCATGCCGGGCCAGCATCAGTGGCCTGTGAGCGAGGCGGCGACCCAAGCGGAACAGGCCTTGGCTCTCGGGATTCCGGCAGTGCTTCTCTTTGGCATCCCAAGATCCAAAGATCTCAAAGGAAAGCAGGCGCTGGGTTCTCAGGGGATTGTTCAGAAGGCCCTGCGCGCCATCAAAAAGAAATGCCCCAAGATGCTCACCATCACGGATGTGTGTCTTTGCGAATATTTATCCCACGGACATTGCGGCCATGTGAAGAACGGAAAAATTCTGAACGATCCCTCGGTGAAAACCTTGGCTGAGACAGCCCTCTCGCATGCGGAAGCGGGCGCGGACATTGTCGCTCCATCCGACATGATGGACGGACGCGTTTGCGCGATACGCGCGAAGCTCGATAAAGGCGGGTTTGAACACACCCCGATTCTATCCTACGCCGTGAAATACGCCTCGGCGTTCTATGCGCCCTTTCGGGATGCGGCAGAAAGCGCGCCAAAATTTGGGGATCGGAAAAGTTATCAAATGAACCCTGCCAATCGCAAGGAAGCGCTTCGGGAAGCCAAGGGTGATTTGGAGGAGGGCGCGGACATGCTTTTGGTGAAGCCGGCGCTGGGTTATGAGGATATTCTTTTTGAGGTGAAGCAAAAATTCCAATGCCCAGTCGGCGCTTATAGCGTGAGCGGGGAATATGCCATGATCAAGGCGGCTTCTCAGAGAGGCTGGTTGGACGAAAAAAAAGCGGTGCTGGAAACACATCTGGGCATGAGGAGGGCCGGGGCAGATTTTATCGTCACCTATTGGGCCAAGGAGATCGCACGATGGATCGCTCGATGAGCCCTGCCTGGCGCGAGGCAAAAAAGTGTTTGGCCGGCGGCGTGAACAGCCCTGTCCGCGCTTTTAAGGCCGTGGGAGGGGAGCCCGTATTCATGGACCGCGGCCGCGGTGCCATCCTGACGGACATTGCCGGAAGACGGTACATCGATCTATGTCTTTCTTGGGGCGCGCTTCTTTTTGGACATGCGGATCCGCGGACCGTCCGGGCGGTTCAGAGGCAGGCCGCGAAAGGAACAAGTTTTGGGACTGCAACCAAAATGGAGAGCGCGCTTGCGCGGGAGATCCAAAAGGCATTTCCGTCCATGGAACGCGTCCGGTTCACGAGCTCTGGGACGGAGGCCGTGATGAGCGCGATACGCCTTGCGCGGGGCGCCACCGGAAGGATGAGGATCTTGAAATTCGAGGGCGGCTATCACGGCCACGCGGACAGCCTCCTTGTCAAAGCCGGCAGCGGTCTGGCGACATTCGGATCCCCCGATTCGGCGGGAATCCCTTCGAAGCTCGCGGCTCTTACGGCGGTTCTTCCTTACAACGACGAAGAGAAGCTTGAACTTTTTTTTAAAAAAAATAAAGACCTCGCCTGTGTTCTTATCGAACCTGTTGCGGCGAATATGGGTGTAGTCCCTGCAAAAAAAAATTTTCTGGCGGCGCTTCGGCATTGGTCCAAAAAGACAGGGGCGCTTTTGATATTTGATGAAGTGATCACCGGTTTTCGTTTGTGTTATGGGGGCGGCCAGCATTGGGCGGATGTGCGCCCGGATATTACGATTCTGGGGAAGATTATCGGCGGCGGGCTCCCCGTGGGAGCTTTTGGGGGTTCTGAACGCCTGATGCGTCATTTGTCTCCCCAGGGTCGGGTGTACCAGGCCGGCACTCTTTCCGGGAATCCGCTTTCCATGGCGGCCGGATGCAGCGTTCTTTCCCGGCTTGGCCCAGCGTTCTACGAGAAATTGAACCGGCGCACGGAGGTTTTCGTCAGCGAACTTGAAAGTCGTCTTCGCCGGAGGGGGAAAAAAATCGCCGTGAATCGCGCAGGGTCCATGTTCACCGTTTTTTATCGAGCGACGGCGCCGAAAGATTTTTCGGATGTCCAGCGTTCAGATCTTGGTGAGTTTAAGCGCGTTTTTCGGCTGCTTTTGAACGGAGGAGTCTACACGCCGCCCTCGGCTTTCGAGGCTTCGTTCCTGTCCGCGAGCCACCAGGCGGCTCAGTTGCAGAAGATCCTCAAAACCTTTGAAAAGTGCTAAAAAGAAAGCGCTTGTCCAAAAGAGGAAAAAGCAGATATTCTAACGAACATGACCCTGGCTAAAAAAATGTCCCTTCAGGAAATATGTCTTCCCATTGAGCCGGATTTGAAAGAGTTCAACGCCGTCTTGCGGAGAGAGTTGGCATCCACGGATCCCCTGATCCAGGGGATCCATAATCATATGCTGAAAATGAGCGGAAAATTTCTCAGGCCCATCCTTGTCCTGCTTTCATCCAAAATCCAGAGCGGCGCCGATCGGGCCGCGGTGATCCGATTGGCGGTAGCCGCAGAGTTGATCCATACGGCGACCTTGGTTCACGATGACATCATTGATGACTCCGATTTTCGCCGGAATCAGCCGTCGGTGCATTCCAAGTGGGGACGGGAAATATCCATTGTGAGCGGGGACTATCTCTATGCGAAAGCATTTGTGATTCTTGCGAATTTTGGAGACTCCAAAATCAGCCAGGCTTTCGCTACTTGCGCGCACATCATGTGCGAGGGGGAATTGAAACAGATTGAAAAGCGGAAAGACTTTAGTTTGCCGGAGGAAGAATATCTTCGCATCATTCATAAAAAAACAGCGGCACTTTTTCAGGCAGCCTGCATGGGTGGAGCCACTCTGGCCGGAGCCGGTCCGGAGTCCGTCGAAAGGTTGAGGCGCTTCGGTTACGGCCTCGGCATGGCTTTTCAGATTGTGGACGATTGCATGGATCTGACGATGGGACATGAGGCGCTGGGGAAAAAAGCGGGCCTGGACCTGTCCAAGAGCGACATGACGTTGCCTATTCTGTATCTTTTTTCATCTCTGGACGCCTCTCGAAAGGAAGATCTTCTAAACAAAATGCAGAATTCCGGCGCGGATCTTCTCGAGGATATCCGTGCGCTGGCTTTGGAAACAGGGGCTATTTCGCGCGCGATGGACAGGGCCCGGGTTTTTGCCCAGGAGGCTCTGGCGGCCGCCAAAGAGCTCCCAGCTTCCGCCAGCCGGGATAGCCTGGCTCAACTTGTAGATTACTGCCTCGACCGAGTCCGCTGAAGGTCTCGCGTTGACAGGGGGCAGGAAAGAGGTTATGCTTAACCCATGTTTGGGATAGGGCTTCCAGAGTTACTCGTAATTTTTTTTGTATGCCTTTTGCTCTTCGGCGCCAATCGTTTACCGGAGATAGGGCGGAGTCTGGGCGAGGGGATCCGCGAGTTTAAAAAAGCTTTCAAGGACGGGCAAGAAGGCGGCGATTCCAAGCCGAAAGATACGCCCAAAAATCCTTAATTTTTTTGTCTCTTCCGATGAATTCAAGGACCCCCCTCTATAAAGAACGCATTGTTGTCGCCATGTCCGGAGGTGTCGACAGCTCCGTATGCGCCCTCCTTTTGAAACGGCAAGGGCATGACGTTGTCGGCATGACGATCAAAACGTGGACCAACGACGATTGCCGGGACGAGAAGTCTAAGGGGTGCTGCTCGCTTCGCGACATTGATGATGCGCGGTCCGTTGCGCGGAAACTCGATATTCCTTATTACGTCATGGATCTCTCTGAAGACTTCCAGGAAAAAGTCATCGATTATTTCGTGGATGAATATTTTAAGGGCCGAACACCGAATCCCTGCATTGAATGCAACAACCACATTAAATTTGGAGTCTTGGCCAAGAAAGCCGAAGAGCTCGGGGCGAACTATATCGCGACCGGGCATTATGCGCGGAAAGAGTATGCCGCCGACCAGGGCCGCTATTGCGTTGCGGAGGGCCTGGATCTTTCGAAAGATCAGTCGTACGTGCTCTTTGGTTTGAATCAGGATCAGCTTAAAAAAATCATGCTTCCCCTGGGAGGGATGGAAAAAAGTGATGTTCGAACTTTGGCCGAGGAGATAGGGCTGCGTGTGTATGCCAAGCCCGACAGCCAGGAGATCTGCTTTGTCGCCGGTCGTTACGGGGATTTCATAAAAAAATACAGTCCGGGGCGTTTGCCGGGTCCGGGGCCGCTTGTCGATGAAAAGGGGGAAGTGCTCGGAACTCATGAGGGCAGCCATGATTTTACGGTGGGGCAGAGGAAGCGTTTGCGTTTGAACGCGGCACCTGAATATTTTGTGACGGCCATCCGCCCGGAGACCAACGAAGTGGTTGTGGGCCCCGAAGAACATTTGTTGGCCGATGAGATGACTGTGCGACGCGTGAATTGGCATCTTTTGCCGCGTTTGGGAGAAGTGTCTGTGAAGATCCGTTCCCGCCATGTAAAAACACCCGCAAGAATTTTGTCCATCGACGACAACCAAGTTCGTATTCGTTTTGAAGCCCCCCAAAAAGCGGTGACACCCGGGCAGGCCGCTGTATTTTACGACGGTGTTCGTGTGATCGGCGGAGGCTGGATCGAGAGCGCTCGCATGGCCCCGATCCCCACAGTAATTCTTTAGGTTTTAGGCGGCGTAGCTCAGTGGTACCTGCCTGCCGGCAGGCAGGGAGCGCGGGACTCATAAATTTAGGCGGCGTAGCTCAGTGGTAGAGCGCGGGACTCATAAGCCCAAGGTCGAAGGTTCAATCCCTTCCGCCGCCATTTTTTCAAGCCTCCGATCTTCGCCGAGGGCGAAGCCCGAGGACGAATCTGCCGAGCTCTGTGGCGGACCACCCGCCGCCATTAGATTTACAACAATTGATGGAGGGTTAGCTAACATATAGCTAACAGATGCCATGGAAACAAGCAAGGAAGCTTTACAGATATTAATAATTTTACTTCCAGGCTTCATTTCTTTAGGAATCCATACGTATTTGTCTCCTACGAGAAGTCTCTCCACCCTAGATAAATATGTTTTAGCCGCAATCTTTACGGGTTTTAATTTTACAGTCTATAAAGCACTCCAATTGTTTATTTCTCTCTTCTATAAAGATGTATCTGGATTGAGAGACTTGTTATCACTAGACCATCGAATTTACTGGCCTTATATTTTTTCTTGGTTTTTAGTTCTTTTGATTTCTATAGCATCGGGCGTCTTTGTTTCCAAGCTATTGAAAAATAAAAGCGTCTGCGCATTCTTAGATCGTTTAAAAAGATCATAGCTTCGGATAAATGACGGCCCTCTTAAACGCGACTGGGTAGCCGTTTCCGACTATGCCAAGGCCCAGGGTATGACGAGGGCCGGTGTACTTCAAAAGATCGCCCACCTTCGGAAGCGCGGCATAAGGATGCGGACTGAGAAAATAGGCAATCAGGCAGTAATCAAGCGTGAAGACCCATCTCTCCTAAAGTAGCCCTCACTTCACCTCCACCACACCGCTCCCAGGAGAAATCCTGGGTTTTTGTTTATTTGACCCATTCCTGGAGGAGGCGTAGGATGAGGTCCTATGAGGCAGGGACAATCACATATGCAAGTATATGCGGTCGGCGAAGAGTGTAGTGGTCAAACCAATAGAGCTGTAAGACTATCCATCAAGTAAGTTTTTTAATGAATGTCTTAAGCTAAAACGGTGAAGAAAACCGGCAATCGTGGATCGGTATTGTTTACCAAGCGGACAGGTTGATTTTAGCCGCGGATGCCCGCAGCTCTTGGGTTGCAGGGCAGCTCGCGGGCCGCTGGAGGCCTGGTAAGTTAAACTGAAAGACTGATCTCTTGGTTTCTACCTTAAAAAAATTCAAAATTTTTATAGCGTCGCCGAACGATCTCCCCGCCGAGCGGATCATAGCGCCGAATGTGATTCGATCGCTGTCGAACACTTTCATGAAATACGATATCGGTTTGGAACCGATTTTGTGGGAAGAGAATCCCCGCTATGATTATGGAAGAGCGCAAGGACAGATCAACCCCGACGTCCGTGACTGCGATGTGTTCGTAGGCATTCTCTATCGCCGTTGGGGAACCCCCACAGGGACATTCAGCTCAGGCTTCGAAGAAGAGTTTTTGATAGCGGAGGAGCGATTTCTTCGCGGGGAGCCGATTATGATTCTCATCTATTTCAAGGATCCGATCGAAAAACGAAAACCCGCCGAAAAACGCGTCAAAAAACCGCTGGATAGCCAAGAAAAGACGGTCGCAAGGTTCAGACGGTATGCGCACGAAGATCGCCTTTTTTCCATGGATTTCGAAAAACCGG
>CAYZGM010000019.1:4255-26743 GCA_964478015.1 uncultured Planctomycetia bacterium | reverse complement strand
GCCGGTGAGAGTGGTAGTTCCCTCATCGGAGTAGACGGTGCCGGAGATTGTGATAGCGCAGGCGGGCGACGTGTACAAAAAAATCAGGCCCACAGCCATGAGCGTAGCTGGGAAGTAGCGCTTAACTAAGTTTAGGCATTGGAATTTATGTTTAAATTGCCGGGCAAAAAAAATAGAACACCTCTCGGTTGTTTTTTTCTCAAACGGAGTCTTGGGCTTGATCCCGCTCCCTGAGCGGGATCCGGTAGTCAGGTGCCTCTTTCTACCTCGAGCCATCTGCTCCATAGGGATAACAGCCGTGTTTGTTCCGTTTTAATAACATCAAAAAAAAATTTCATCACACATAGCCTTTCGCATAGGCGATGACATCCCAACGGTTGTCGGTGACGTTATAGATCGCCCCGATATAATCCGTTTTCCCAGGCGCCGTCGCGTTTGTGCCTTGGATTGTGGTGCCAAACCTGAAAGAACCTGCTGCGCCCAAGGTAAGCGTCAAGGTATGTGCGACAGTATCCGTATTTTTCCACCGCCAAATGCATTTTTGCCCTGTCGTCGGGTTTGTGGGGATACCCAGCGTTCGATCCGCGGCGGATGCCACCCAGAAAACATTGCCCAGCGATGCGTCCGTCGCCACGGTTGCCACATCCGTGAGAGCCACAACGGCCTCGCCCTTGACAATCGGAGTCGTCAACGTGGGTGTCGTGCCAAACACCAGTGATCCGGAACCTGTCTTGTCGCTGATGAGTCCTGACACTCCGGCAGAGGTCGCTACGCTCGACAACACACCGGTGGCGGTCGTCACTTGCACGAGCCCCGTCGAGAGTGTGGAAAGTGCCTGTTCATTCGTCAACGTGCCGTCCCCCGTCTGGGTGATGTACGTCGCGCCTACCGGAGCGCCGGTGGAACCGCTTAAGAGATCTGTGTAAGAGCCTGCGTTTTCAGAGACTTTGAACTTATTCGCGGTGGCATCGAAGTAGATGCGCCCTTGGTCTACCGGAGAAAGAAGGGGAGCGGCCATCTCTCTGACGGTGAATGCGCCGCTGAGATCGAGTGTCGTGGCTGGGTCGGTGCTGCCGATACCGACATTTCCACCGGCATCAATGGTGAAAGGAGTGGTGTCACCCGCGGCATCATTCACGATGAGAGAGCTCCCGGTTCCGGTGTTGGTGATGGAAAGAACATTTATGCCGGAAGCTGCGATGTCGGTGGAGGCGTCCAGGCTTAGGGTATCGGAGAATTTATCAAAGTTAAGAGAGTCATCTGAAATAGCAGCCGAGGGATTTGCCCACGTGGCATCCCCTCTCCAGAATGTGGTGGCAGAAGCAGCGGTGCCGCTATTTAAGTTGGTGACGGGCAGATTCCCTGTGACACCTGTCGAGAGACTGACGTTGGTGATGGTGTTGGTGGAGCCTGAGATGGATTTGTTGGTTAACGTGTCTGTTGTTGCTTTGCCTACGAGGGTATCACCCGCATCGGGGAGTAGGAGGGTCTTGGCGGTTGTGAATGTGGATTGCAGGGTGCCTGTGACACCTGTAGTGCCTGTGACGTCGAGGTTGAGTTTCTTGGTAGCGTCGATGGAGTCGACGATGTTGGTGGTGGCATCTGATAGAGATTTATTGGTCAGAGTTTGGGTGTCTGTGGTGCCAAGGACGACTCCTGTGGGGGCAGTCTTTGTGGCCCAGGTATCAAGATCTAAGTCCCAGGCCTGGATGTTGGTGCCGATGGCAAGGCCTAGGTTGGATCTGGCGGTGGTGGCGTCAGAGGCTCCGGTGCCGCCATCGGTGAGGGCGACATCTGTACCGCCTGGCGCATAATAATCCGTGCCTTGCAATGCGATACTTAGATCGCCGGTTGTGGTAGCGTTCTTTAAAAGGCCTGTGCCAAGAGATCCGAGAGCGAACTCATTGGTCAAGGTGCCATTGGCTGTTTTTGTGACGTAGACTGCGTCTACCGGAGCGCCGGTGGAACCGCTTAAGAGATCTGTGTAAGAGCCTGCGTTTTCAGAGACTTTGAACTTATTCGCGGTGGCATCGAAGTAGATGCGCCCTTGGTCTACCGGAGAAAGAAGGGGAGCGGCCATCTCTCTGACGGTGAATGCGCCGCTGAGATCGAGTGTCGTGGCTGGGTCGGTGCTGCCGATACCGACATTTCCACCGGCATCAATGGTGAAAGGAGTGGTGTCACCCGCGGCATCATTCACGATGAGAGAGCTCCCGGTTCCGGTGTTGGTGATGGAAAGAACATTTATGCCGGAAGCTGCGATGTCGGTGGAGGCGTCCAGGCTTAGGGTATCGGAGAATTTATCAAAGTTAAGAGAGTCATCTGAAATAGCAGCCGAGGGATTTGCCCACGTGGCATCCCCTCTCCAGAATGTGGTGGCAGAAGCAGCGGTGCCGCTATTTAAGTTGGTGACGGGCAGATTCCCTGTGACACCTGTCGAGAGACTGACGTTGGTGATGGTGTTGGTGGAGCCTGAGATGGATTTGTTGGTTAACGTGTCTGTTGTTGCTTTGCCTACGAGGGTATCACCCGCATCGGGGAGTAGGAGGGTCTTGGCGGTTGTGAATGTGGATTGCAGGGTGCCTGTGACACCTGTAGTGCCTGTGACGTCGAGGTTGAGTTTCTTGGTAGCGTCGATGGAGTCGACGATGTTGGTGGTGGCATCTGATAGAGATTTATTGGTCAGAGTTTGGGTGTCTGTGGTGCCAAGGACGACTCCTGTGGGGGCAGTCTTTGTGGCCCAGGTATCAAGATCTAAGTCCCAGGCCTGGATGTTGGTGCCGATGGCAAGGCCCAGGTTGGATCTGGCGGTGGTGGCGTCGGAGGCTCCGGTGCCGCCATCCGTTATAGGAATATCTGTTCCTCCTGAGACATAGACGGTGCCGCTTACGTCTTGAATAGTCAAAGTTCTGGTGGTTGCGGTGGTAAAACCATCCACTTCAAATTTTAAAAGTTTAGTGGCATCTAAATTTCCGGAGACAATGCTGGTGGAGTCCAGCACGGGAAGTGAACCGCCGCCGCCTCCGCCACCCGGAGCCCAAACAAGATTGCCTACGCCGTCATTGGTTAAAACAGTATTCGCCGCGCCCTGAACGGAGGGCCAGGAATAACTGACATCTTTTATCTTTGACAAATCCCCGGCATAGACGCTGGTGACATATAAGTTCTTCCAATACTTTAAGGAGGATCCAAGGTTGTAAGTTGCGTCCACACTCGGAATCGCATTCGATCCTGAAACCAGCCCCCCGTCCAAATAAGAGGCGCCGTCAACTTCTAGGATGCCGGTGACATATAGGTCATCATTGGATGCAGCATTCGTATTCGTGCCAATGGCGTCTCCAATCTGAACATTTCCTCCGGTGCCTGGCACGATTAGGAGATCTTCTCCGTCTGTGGTGGTGATATCCACCGGAACACCATCAAATTCAAGAGTTCCTGCGATTGCTTCAGAGGAGATAATCCAGGCAGCACCAAAAATAAAAACTAAACTTATAGAAATAAACTTATAAACTTTGTACATACTACACTCCACACTTGTTTCATAATCACCGTAATAGACTAACGCTCACTAGCTATTAGTATACTACAGAGTTGCTTGATTTTCTAGTATTCCTTATTTATAAGTGCATAAATGGTTAATATTATATATTATTACTAAATATTTATATGATAATAGATACAATAGTTAGTCAATTCTCTCGGCTCATCACCATTTCGATGGGATCTGACCCTCGGCCTTTCCCCATTTATTGTCCAGTTCTTTATCCCAGTCCACGACCACCTTTGCCTTGTCAGGCCAATACACCCAGCCCCCGTCTCCCGGGAGAGCCTCCGTCGAAAGCATGGTATCCATCTGGCCGCTGCCGCCGCTGACTGAAATGAATTCGACGGGGATCTGTTCAAGATAAGGTTTTTCGACCCCGGCATCATTGTAGGTCACTTCCGTAAGCTCCATAAAATCCTTAGGGTACCGGCCCTCTTTGGCGCGGAAAAGACTTAAACGCGTTCTCAAAGAATTAAGATTTGTTTTGGTCGACGTTAATTTCGCATCGGCATCGAACCCAATAATGTTCGGGATAAGCGTCGCCGCGAGAATCGCGATGATGGAGATAACGATCATAAGTTCGAGCAGCGTGAAACCAAAGCTCGGAGCTGGGAGCCGGGAGGTCGGAGCAAACAGAGCAATACTCAATTTTCTTTTCTTTGAAACACTTTCTTTTTCGTTTGTCATTTTTTCCTCTGGATTTGTTTGATATTTTCCTCCGAGCTTCGACCTCCCAGCCCCGAGCTAGTTTACTAGATCTCTTCCGTCACTCTCAAAATCTCGCTCACCGAAGTCAGCCCTTTCAACACTTTCTCAATCCCTGAATCGCGGAGGGACCGCATCCCAAGCTTAATCGCTTCATCCCGTATCTTCGACGCAGAAGATTTTTTTGTAATCAGTTCCCGGATATATTCATTGGTCACCAATAGCTCGTAGATCCCGGTACGTCCAGAATACCCCAGGTTTTTACACTTTGCACACCCTTTTTCCTGATAAAAAACGACCCTTTCTTTTATCAGCTCCTCGTCAAGACCGAGTTGTTTTAGAAGATCTTTCGATGGCGGGTATGAGCTCTTGCAGGCCGGGCATAGCGTGCGGATCAACCGTTGTGCCAAAATCCCGACCACGGAGGAAGCAACCAGGAACGGTTCCACCCCCATGTCAATGAGACGAGCCGCCGCGGACGGAGCGTCGTTGGTGTGTAATGTGGAAAGAACCATGTGACCCGTGAGCGCCGCGTGGATGGCAATATCCGCAGTCTCTCGGTCGCGTATCTCGCCGATCATGATGATGTCCGGATCTTGACGAACAATGGACCGGAGTCCCAGTGCAAATGTAAGCCCCGCTTTCACGTTGATCTGCGACTGTCTGACGTTACTGATCTCATATTCCACAGGATCTTCGAGCGTGATAATATTCTTTTCTTCGGAATTTACCTCGGAGAGCGCTGCATAAAGTACGGTGGTCTTTCCGCTGCCGGTGGGACCGGTCACCAGAAGCATTCCATACGGTTTTCGGATAAGCTTTCGGAACGTCTCTAAATTCTGGGCGGAGAAACCCAGCTCCTCCATCTTTAAGAGGCCCGAGGAGCGGTCCAGGATACGAAGCACCATGTTCTCGCCATAAATAGAGGGAAACGTGGAAACACGCAAATCGACCTCGCGGTCCGAGACGCGTATCCGAAAGCGCCCGTCTTGCGGCAAACGTTTTTCCGCAATGTCCATATCAGACATGATTTTGATGCGTGAAATAACGGCCGCCTGTTCCTCGAACGGGATCGACGCCATCGCATGCAGGATCCCGTCCACACGGTAACGGCATACAAATCTTGCCTTTTCCGGTTCCAGATGAATGTCGGATGCCCCCATTTCCACGGCTTTTTCGACAATCTGGTTCACGCGTTCTATCACCGGCTTCAAAATGGCATCTTTATGCGGAAGCGGACCCTGAGATTGTTCGGCTCCTCCCCCGGCGCCCTCCGCGGACAGAGTCTGTTTACGCGTCTCAAATACCCCTGATTTAGATTGCTGCGCAAGGACTCTCCGGATGTCGCTGGGACAGGCAAACACGGGCCTGACGCGAAAACCAGAGACGGCTTGAACCTTGTCCACGGCGATCACGTCGAGTGCGTTGGCCATCGCAACTGTAAGCGTATTTTGAGAAATAAAAACAGGGATGAGGAGGAATTTTTCACAAAGATCCCTGGGAACCAGGTCCAATGCTTTCACCTCGACATTCATCTCTTTTAATTCTACAAAACCAAAACCAAGCTGCGCGCTTAGAGCCCTGGCGATCTTCTCCTCGGTGAGAAGCCCGCGAAGCACTAGGATCTCCCCAATGAATCGCCCGGTCAATCTCTGCTCGCCCAGCACATCCTCCAGCTGAGCGGGCGTCAAAAGCCCCTGGTCGATCAGGATCTGGCCTAGTTTTCGTTGATCAACCGCTGCCAAGTAAAAGACCTCCATAATAAGCTCGGAGCTGGGAGCTCGGAGCTGGGAGCAATCGACAAATTTTGCTCCGACCTCCGACCTCCGACCTCCGACCTGGTTTTATTCTCACCCCTTAAACACTTTCATTAAATTAAATATCGGCAGCAGCACCGACAGCGCAATAAAGGCCACCATCAACCCCATTGAAAGAAGCATGAAAGGTTCCAGGAGCGCCGTGAGATTCTTGATCGTGTACTCGATCTCCGGCTCGTAAAACTTGGATATCTCTTCCAACATCCGGTCGATCGACCCTGATTTTTCGCCGATGGCAACCATCTGCACGACCATCGGAGAAAAAAGAGCGCTCTTCCGGAACGGCTCTACGAGCGAGCTTCCGGAAGCGATGGCCACGCGAATGTCCTGGATCGCCCTTTGGATCAGCACGTTCGTGATGGTTTTTTCCACCACCGCCAACGCCTGCAGGATCGGAACACCGGACGCTGTAAGCGTCGCGAGCGTCCGTGTAAAACGCGACACCTGTATTTTTGTGTACAGAGGACCGAATATAGGGACACGGAGAAGCAGCCGGTGAAAACGCAGTTTTCCGGGACCGGTCGCGGTGTAACGCCGCAGCATGATGAACGCTCCGATCATCAAGCCAAAGATGGGGAACCAGAATTTCCTCATGATAAAGCTCGCGCCCAGCACGATCAGGGTCGGAAGCGGCAGCGCTGATTGAGACGCTTTGAATATCATGACAAACTTCGGAAGCACCCCAACCAAAATAAAATTGACGATCAAAAAGGACAGCACGACCAGAACAATGGGATAGGTCATGGCGGACATAATCCTGGATTGGATGTCCATTTCCTGAGTGCCCAGGGCCGCAAGACGGTCCAGCACCTCGTCCATCAAACCACCGGCTTCGCCGACCCGCACCATGCTCACGAAAAGCTCCGAAAAAACCTTGGGATATTTCCCTAATGTTTCCGAAAGACTTGCACCGCCCTGGACGGATTGGCGTATATCCTCCATGATGACCTTGAATTTCTTGTTAGTAGTTTGCTCGCAGATGGTCGTCAACGCCGGTAAAAGCGGCATCCCGGACCGGATCAAGGTGGAAAGCTGCCTGGAAAAAAGGATCACTTCTTGTTTTTTTAGTGTCTGAAAACTCTCAATGAAATTCCTGAAAGAGGAGGCCGCTGAGGATAAGGACTGGACCTCCAGGATCGTATAACCGAGTTTATCCAGATCAGAGATGACACTGGCTTCGTTGTCCATGTCGAGCGTGCCCGCGACGAGCTCCCCCTGCGGGTTGCGGGCTCTGTAGGTGAAAGACGTCATAAAGGATCTATCGCCTTCCTTTTTCCTCCAAGGCTATCATCGTTTCTTCCGCCTTGTCGTGCGCTTCTATGAGGTCTCGATCCAGCTGTTCGTAGGCTCTCTTGGCCTCTTCCACCCAAGAGCTGTTCGGATAATCGGAGATTAGCGTCGAAAATACATTCTTGGCTTTCTTGTAATTTTTATTGTAGCGCCACTCTATCATGCCGACGCGATACTTGGCCTCCGGCGCGCGCTCGCTGTCGGGAAATTGATTGTAAATGAGCTCGAACTGGCTCACCGCCTGCGCCATGCGAAAATCATCCGTCTTGCGGATGCTTTCGATGCCCACGTCCTTTTCTAAGTTGCGCGATTGTTCGAAAAGTTTATCCACAATGTTGCGGTTGGCCGAACTGTCAATAAGCATGTCCGTATTTTCTTCTTTTTTACGGCCAAGACGCTTTCTTTCCTCACGCGAGTACAGGATCCTGGGAGTGATAAAAACAGCCAGCTCCGTTTGCTGGACATCACGTTCACTGCGTTTAAATAAATAACCAAGGACCGGGATATCACCCAAGATGGGGACCTTGTCCACGCTGCGGTTGTCTGTTTGCCTGATGAGACCGCCGATCACCAGGGTCTCTCCCTCTTTGATACGCACCGTCGTGTCCGCCTCGCGGGTCGTGATGCGCGGACCTGCGTCCAGTGCCGACAAGAGAGAGGAAACTTCAGGATGCAAACTGAGCGTGATGTAACCGTCATCATTGATCTGCGGGTTGACTTTCAGTGAGGTTCCAATATCGACGAACTTGGTGGTTTCGGTCGTGCCGGACGTTGTCTGAGTCCTCTCCTTGTAGGGGAACCGTTCTCCGATGACGATCCTGGCCTCCTGGCCGTTGATCACAGCAATGGACGGGGACGCCAGGAGAGTCGCTTTTCCATCCCGGATCAAGGCGTCGATGGTGGCGTCCATGGTGACGCCTTTGAGCTTCAAGGTGTTCACGACAATCTGCCCTCCCGAAAGAGAGCTGGATTCCTCGGCCATCGAAACTTTGGAGTCCAATTCTTCCTGAAATCTCGTCCCGCGGGTAAAAAGACCTCCTCCGGCCGGCGTAAAATCAAAGTTATACGTGACCCCCAGAGCCCTTAGATCGCTGGAGGTGATGTCCAGAATTTTTGCCTCGATCAAAACCTGCTTTGGCGCCGTGTCCACCTCATTCACCAGCGCTTTGATCTTATCAATATTGTCCTTATAGTCCGTTACGATCATGTTGTTGGCTGTTTCATTGATCTTCATGTCGCCCTTGGCGGACAACAGCTTCTTGCACATGTTTTGCCCTTGGGTGGCCGTGAGGTACTTGAGCTGGATCACAGTGGTGTTGATATCCACCATGGTGGAGTCGCCGGAACTTACATAAATAACCCCTTCTTTCATCGAATAGAGAAGGCTGTTCGCTTTGAGGATGGCCTCCAGCGCCCGCTCCACGGTAATCTCCTGCAAGTTAATGGTAACTTTTCCTTTGATGTCGGGTCCCGTCAAGAGGTTGAGTCGATAGGTCGACGCTAGCGACCTTAGAACGCTTCCCAGATCCGCGTCCTTATATTCCACGTTTACGATCTGTTTGAGGCGCTCATCCATCGTGGAAGCATTGCCTGGACCGATCTCCGCCGCTGACAGCCAGCCAGGAGAAAAAACAGAAAGCATAAAAGACAAAAGACAGACCCCTCCGATCATTCTCCGAACCCGGAACCCGGAACTCCGAACGATCATCATTTAGTTTTCTCCGCCACTGTTGCCAAACTTAAAATGCGATCCTCGGCCCCGTTACTCAGGACCACGGAACTTTCTAAAATCTTCGTGATCTTATACCCGCCAAGCGTTGAATTTACCCGGAACACGTCTCCATTAATAATCGCGGTAGAATTCTCCGAATTGAATGTGATCCCCTCCAGAGCAAATTTTGAATTTTCCGTGGTCGCCGTCGGTTTTGAGGAGGACGCCAGAATGTCGCGCTTTATGTTGAGCTTGGGAGGCTCCGAAACTTTTTTTAAGGCCGCGACGGATGCAGCGTCCGATAGCAAACAGGAAACCACCAGTTTCACGGGAGCGCCCCCCAATTCCATCGTCTTTCCCGCCGGTTCTAACATCTCCATCTCCTCCAATCGAATGTACGGCGAGATGGACTCGATGGATGCCAGATACGTGACGGCATCGACATAGCCCGAATAAAATTTCGCCTCAAGAAATATTCTGGAATAATTCTGCTCTTTTGCAATCCACTGTTTAACGGATTCCAATTTTACGTCTTTCGCCAGGCGGCTGACCTCGCCGACAAGTTGAGATGCATAAAAACGCGAAGGCACCATGCTCTCCAACTCCTCGAGCTGCTCCGATAATTTCTTCTCACCTTCCTTTAGTGCCTCGATCTTGATCGTCAATTCCGTGTCCTGGGGCTGTTTTGTCTTAAGATCCCTCAGTTGCGCCTCTGAGCGTTTCATCTTCGTCTTGTATCCAGCCACTGTCTTAGAGACCGGCTCATTTACATATTTCATGTAGACCCCGAAAAATGCCGCCACCGCGAAGATCAGGATCGCTTTTCTTTCTCTGGATTTTAGTTTGCTCCATTCCACTTATTTCACATTCATTACGACTTCAAAGCTGAATATAGAAGACTCGGCGGTTCGCTTCGTGTAATTGAAGACCACGTCGCTGAAATCGTCCAGTTTTTTTAGATTTTCCAAGCAACTGATCACATACTCATTCTTGGATGTGGAGCCGACCAAGATCAATTTCTTTTCCGAGTAGGACAATTTGGTAACCCAGACCTCTTTCGGCAGAAGCGCCGCGAGTTTCACAAGGAGCCCAGAGAAAGCCCTGCCGTCACGCCTGGATTGAGTAAACAAGGCGATACGGTCTTCCAGCGTTCCCTTTTTTTCAAGGAGCACGCGCTCCTGTTCCGCAAAACCCAGTTGATTTTCTTGGCGTCTTTTCAATTCCGCGCGCCCTTCTTTCACCTGACGGTCCAGCCGGATGGCTTCGTTTCTGAAATAGGTCACCACTGCCACCTGCGGCACGATGAGCATCAGACAGGCCGCCGCGGCGAAAGCCGTGGCAAACTTTGGCTGCGCCTTGAGTTTTTGCAAAATCGGGTTTGGACCGCGGCTCTTCTTCTCGACGCTGATGAAATTAAAAAGTTTGGAGCCTCCGGGGGTCGGAAAAATAGCCAGGCCCAAGGCCGAAGCGAACCTCAACCCGTCTTCGGAAATATTTTTTCGCTGCCCCCTCAAGGCTTCCTGCACACGCATAGAAAAAAATGGATCAAGTTTTTCAACGGGCACGGCCAGCCGGTCACTTAAAAAATTTTCAATCTTTTTAAGATTGGCCGCACCGCCCGTGAGGATCACGCGGTCGAACTTGGCGATCTGCGACTGAGTTACCTGATAAGAGAAAAATTTAAATGAATGCTCAATGTCGATCACGAGATTCTCGAGAAGCGAGATCAGGGCCAAACACACGGGCACGGACGGATTTTTTGCCACGTCCTCTTCGGAAACGGCATTGCTTTGGAATTGCGGCGTCCAATAGTCAAGCCCATGCTGAACCTTTAATTCCTCCGCTTTTTTCTCATCCACACGGCAGGTTTGGGACACCTGACGGGTTAACTGACGGCCTGTCACGGAGAGGTTCCGGAGGAAATACACCACCCCGCCTTTTTCCACGATAAACACACTTTCCTCAGCTCCCAGGTCGAGCCACAGCACCACCTCATCAGGATTTTTAGACACATTGCCAAAACGTTTGGTTTGGATCAGTGATAAAGCCGAGGCGTGGATGGAGACCGGTTTGAGACCCACCTCGTTCAGCAAGGTTGTTTTTTGGGAAAGGTTGTCATTTGAAACACAAACCACCGTGACACGCTGCTGGCCTCCCGGAATACGGGCTGTTTGCGCCGAGTCCCAACGCAGAATCGCGTACTTAATCTTCTCTTCATCCATGTCGAACGGCCGTATCTGCTTGATCTTCCATTTCACGGCCTCACGAAGTTCTTCCTCCGACATGGTGGGAAACGTGAAATTAAAGGTCTGGGTTTCTTTCGCGGGCAAGCCCACGATCACTTGCGGGCTTACAGGGTTCCGGCTTAAAAGTTTCTCAAGGGCCTGCTTATTTTTTAAGATCTGCGCGCTATTCGGGTCCTCGTTCAAAAGTTCCTCATCCATCAGCACCACCTCGAGCCCGCCCGCCGTGTCCTGGGCCAGCTGAAGTAATTTTATGCGGGAACCCCCGAAGTCCACGGCCATCGGCAAACGCTTTGACCCTGACTTTGATTCGGACAACTTGACGGGTTTCGTTTTTTTCTTTTGAGTGTTCTTAAAATGGGTAAAAAGCGGCGATATCTTTTCGGGTCGCGCGCCGGAGCGCTCGAACACCTTTTTGACGATATTGTTCTCTGGTTTTTTTGGTTCGCTCATTCGGCTACCTTGGTTTCCTGACCAAGCGTCATGTCCTGGCGGAGCAGACTCAGTTCAGGCCGCGTGCGCCGCACCACTTCTTCCACGAGTTCCCCATAATCTTTCGCGCCGTTGCAGTAAGGGTTGAAGTCAAAGATCGATTTTCCGTGCGCGGAGGACTCCGCGAGCGTGATATTCATACGGATCACGGTCTGGAGCATTTTTTCTTTGAAGTATTCCTTGAGTTGGTCGAGCATCTCCCGGGTAAGTTTCTTTCGGATATCCACAATGCAGGGCAGGATCCCGAGGATCTCCAGCTCCGAATTGATGCGGTCCCGGACCACTTTGAGCGTCGAAAAAAGTTCTTTCATCCCCTCGAGCGAAAAATAATGCGCCTGGATTGGGACCAAAACGCATTGAGCTGCGACCAATCCGTTGACGGTGAGAAGATTAAGAGATGGCGAGCAATCCAAGAGAATATAATCATAGTAACGGCTGTGGGAACTCAACATCTTCCACACGCTCGTTCGAAGCAGCCTCTCCCGGCCCAAGAGATCCGCGATCTCAAGCTGCGCTCCGGTTAAAAGAGAGGACGCAGGCGCAATATCAAGATTTTTGATATACGTCGGCACGATCGCCTGCTCCAATTCCGCGTTATGAACAAGAACGTCGTAGATCGAGGAAGAATACTGGTCCACATTAACGGAGAGGCCTAAAGACGCGTTCGATTGGGGATCGAGGTCAATGATTAGGACCTTGAAATTTTTGCGGGCCAGACCCGCCGCGAGATTGATGCAGGTGGTTGTCTTGCCGACGCCGCCCTTTTGATTCACAATGGCAATCATGGTCGTTTTGTTTCCGGCACGGTCATTGAAACCGTCCACGGGAAGATCGTGGCCATTGCGCCGATAACTCTCCAGAGAATTTCCCCTAAAAAAAGCCCTTAGGTCCTCGAACATCTAGCCTCCATCAGATACGATAACCTTTCTGCATGCGCTCCTGGATGATCCGGAGCGAGTAACCTTCGCGCCGCATTTTTCGGATCTGGTCGTGAAGCTCCTTGATCTCATTCTTCTCATACAGCCGGCGGTTGCCGAGCCTGTCCTTGATCTTGAATAAACCGAGATTTGTATAATAATTCACCGTCGCGGAAGAAATGCCGAGGAGTTTGACCAATTCCTCTGCGGTCACCAATGTCTCTGCCATAAGACCTCTTAATCTTGTAACTATTATCACTTACAGTATTTAAAATATTCGTTAACAAGTACTATTACTCATTACTTTTACTATAATTTAAATCTACCTAAACTTGATTAAATCATAATATGGATAGGGTATTAAATCAAGAAATAAATAAAAAAGGACAGGTAGAATGTGGGCGGTATAAGCTTACTGAGGAATTCTATAAGAAATAGCCTATTGAATAGGGATCACAACCTCTTTGGTCGCGACTTTTGGTACTTTTACGGTCAAAACACCGTCTTGATAGGTGGCAGAAGTGTCTTTTTGATCCCCTGGAACAGGGAGGTCGAAGGATCTGTCGTACGAACGCGCGGTTGTTTCTAGCCTACCCTGGGCATTGACCAGTAGTTTTTTGCCGTCCTGAAAACTAAGTTTAATGGAATCCCTTTTGTAACCGGGCAGGTCCAGGCTGAGGATCATTTCCCCGTCTGTTTCCTTTAAAAAGGCCCCGCCGCCGAGATCTTGGACAGCAGGCTGTTGAGACTGCTCCTTGGAGGTATCCCCCAACTCCCATGCGGGCACTCCCTCCTCTTTCATCACTTTCCCTATTTCGCCGGTGATTTCCTTGTATTGAGCATTCAGGGACTTGAGCTGCTCCATAAAAATTTTGTAGTCTTTTTTTACCTGCTCCTTGTCGTATGCAGGAGCCTGATCAGCCGCCATCGCAGTGCGCGGAGCCGGCGTAGAGCAGGAAACAGATAATAAAACGAACAAAAAGCTTACTGTTTTGGCAGAACTCATCTTCTGTCTCCTCATGTATTCTTCATCTCCTGGCTTCCTGGTTTTACAAGCGGAATTTTTTTTTCGCGGCACATCGGGCAATCTTCCGGGCGGTAGGCGCGGATACGAAGCTTGAGAAGCGCATGAAAATCCTGCGTAAAAACCGCCGCTCCGTCGCTGCGGTCCACCACGGAGGCCACCGCTTCTATCCTGGCTCCCCCGCGCTCGGCAAGATCAATCACCTCGTAAATGGATTTCCCGGTCGTGATGACGTCTTCCACCACCAGGAGTCGCTCATTTTTTTTGATCGAAAAACCCCGCCGCAGAGTAAATAAACCGCCTACCCTCTCGGCGAACAAAGAACGCACTTTTAAAGCCCGGCCCATCTCATAAGAAATGATCATCCCGCCGAGCGCCGGACCTATCACGGCATCTATTTTTCGGCCCTGGAGGGCTTTGGCCAATTCCTTGCAAATTTTCTCGGCAATCCATGGTTTTTGAAGAACCAGAGCGCATTGCATGTAATTAGGACTGTGGAGACCGCTGGAAAGCAGGAAGTGCCCGGTGAGGTAAGCTTTCTCATCTTGGAAAATTTTTAGAATATCGGAATCATTCATAGCGAAAGGGTATTACTGAGGTTTCACTAAATAATGGGTACATTGGAAGCTCCAGATTTGGTTGGTTGCAAGGCGCGACGACGAGGCATAGTTGTAACTATGCCGAGGAGGAGCAACGCCGCAGACGGCCAAAGATGGAGCTTCCCCCGCGGGGGCTGGCCGATTTTGGGCTGCGCCTGCGTCATTCGTCGTCGGCATAGTTACAACTATGCCTCCTCCTCTTTTTCGCCACAAAGCTTCGGCGAATCCGTCCAAAAAGTTTTGCGGACGAATCCGCCGAGCTTTTTGGCGGACCTTGTCTCGCTTCAAAATCGGCTCAGCCAGTGTACCCATTATTTAGTGAAACCTCAGTATATCAATAAAAAATTCAAATCTCCATCTCCCATGCTGTTTTATACGCGCCCATTTCTTCCGCATACTTTATAAACTCCCTGTAGAATGGAAGCGAGGACAGGGTCGTGCTGTCCCCTATGACGATGAGCTTGCGCCGCGCCCGGGTCATGGCGACATTCATGCGGCGCGTGTCATTCAAAAAACCCATGGCGCCGGTGAGGTTCGACCTAACCAAAGAAACGATCACCAACTCCTTTTCGCGGCCTTGAAAACCGTCCACGCTGTCGATTTCAAGGCCGGTTTCATGCAGGGGCACGGCGCGCTGTGCCCCTGCAATCTGCGTGAGCAGGCGCACCTGGGCGCTGTAAGGACTGATCACTGCGATCTCGGATGCGGGCACACCAGCATCCATCATTTTTTTGAGTTCCGTCAGCACCAATTCCGCCTCTTCGGGATTGTACCGGCTTTCGCTGCCAAGCTCCAATTTTTCCTCAAATCCTTTGCCTGCCGTATCCACGTAAAGGAGAGATTCCTCGGTATCCGAACATTTCTTTACGCCCTTAAGTTGTGAAAGCGTCCGGGTTCTGACCGACTCGTCCGCGATCAGCCGGCTCTCATAAAATACGCGCGAAGAAAAACCCATGATCTTCTCATTCATCCGGTACTGGCGGTCCAAAAGTGTCTTAAAATCCTCGGCAAGGATCTCGTGATAGCGCTCGAAAAGCGTGACCGCAAGCCCTTTTTGGGCCGCCTCCTTGGAGCGCACCGTCGGCGGCAATTGAAAATGGTCGCCGGCCATCACGACTTTTCTGGCGGAGGTTATCGGGATCCAGGCCATGGGTTCCGTGGCTTGCGTGGCCTCGTCGATCACAACCAAATCGAATTCCTTTTCCCTGACCGAACGGTCTTGGACGCTCGTCGGCGTTCCGACCACCACTTCCGCCTCCCTCATGACTCGCCGGAATACCTCCTTGTGCAAATTGAGAATCTCCTGCCTCAAAAGAGAGATTTCTCTCCGCAGCGCCTGTTCCTCGGACTTTCCAGGGCTTCCGCGTTTAAACTTTTTCTGAAGACGCAAAAGGTCCGCCCCGGCTTTCTCGATCTCACGAACCGTGGGATGAAGCGCCAATTTAAAATCCAGCGTATGCTCACGGAGATGTTCGCCCACCCGTGCCGGATGCCCAAGCCTCAGCGCGTTCACTTTTCTTTCAATCAGCCTCTCGAGAAGATTGTCGCAGGCGGTATTCGACGGGGCCGTCACAAAAATAGATGCTTTCCTGGCTAACGCTTGGCGAATGATCTCGATGAGCACCGTCGTTTTCCCGGTGCCGGGCGGACCATGGACGAGCGAGATATCTTTGGCAGCCAAGGATTTCTCGACCGCTTTTTTTTGCGCCGCATTCAGCCCTGTGTCAAACCACCGGATCTTTCCGGGATCTGCGTCGCCCCGCGCCGCTTTTCGTGTCCGCAGAGAAATGTCGCGGAAATCCGCCAGGCGTGTATTCTGCGTCTGGATGACCGCATCCAGCGTCTGGGTCATGCGCTTGTACGTCATACGATTCACAGACCTGTGCAGCTCAAAACGGCAGTTGGAACTTTCAAATCCGTCCAGCACTTGCGCCCATTTTGGAAACTCCTCATGAAAAGCCACCGTGATCGAGTCGGCGGTCCGCTCATAAATGGTTCCGGAGGGAATCGCCTCCGTCAAAAGAGGTTTTGATACAAGACTCACCATGTCGCCGGTTTCCAGTGTGAAAATGGGAAGCACCCCGCGGTTTCGGAGGATAAAGGTCGCCAGAAAATGGCCGGCACCGCTTGTGTGACGCTCTTCGAGCTTAAGGTTTAAAAGCGCCTTTCCACGGAACTCTCTTTCGACGGGGCTTAGGTCCGTGAATTCCGCACGAATTTCCTCGAACTCCTCTTTTTCCTCGAGAAGAACGAGTTCTTTTAAAAATTGAAAATAATTTTTATCGAGATTTTTGATTCTCTTTTAGTCCTTGCCGCTTATCTCTTTCAATATCTTCTCGGCGGCCGCAATCGGCTGGGGGTGCTGAGTGATGGGGCGGCCAACCACGATGAAGTCGGCTCCGGACCGGATCGCCTCTTTCGGCGTGACGATCCTCTTCTGGTCCCCGTGGGCAGCCCAAATAGGCCGCACACCCGGCGTTACGATCAAAAAATTCTTTCCTGTTACTTTTCGAATTCTTTCCACTTCCTGTCCCGACGCCACGACACCGTCGAGACCGCTCTGCTGGGAAAGTACCGCCAGATCCTCCACTTCCGTTGCCATTTTTTTTGAGATCCCTATCTCTCGAAGATCCCTGTCGGTAAGACTTGTTAAAACTGTTACCCCGAGCACTTTCGTCGGCGATATTTTTTTCTCAAGGGCTGCCTTGTGTACCGCCTGCACAGCACTTGTCATCATGGTCTTGCCGCCCAGCGCATGCACATTCAGCATAAAAACACCCATGCTCGCCGCAACCTCACAGGCGGCCCCGACGGTGTTCGGAATGTCATGGAATTTAAGGTCTAAAAAAACGCGGCAGTTGTGGGAATGAATCATTTCCACCGCTTTCGGGCCGGCGGAAGTGAATAATTCTTTTCCCACCTTGAATATCTTAACAAGCGGCGATATTTTTTTTACGATCTTCGCGGCCTCATCAAGATCCGCGACATCCAGCGCGACAATCAATTTATCTGACATGGGACCTCGCCTATATTTTTACTGATCCAATAATCTCTCTGAGTTTCCCGATCTTCTCTTTCTTCATGAATTCTTCGATTCCCTCCAGAATATCCATCGGCGCCTGCGGGTTTATAAAATTGGCCGTTCCCACCTGAACGGCCGAGGCGCCTGCCATGAGAAATTCGAGCGCGTGGTCTGAATTCATGATGCCGCCCATCCCAAGAACCGGGATCTTCACTTTTTTTGCCGACTCCCAGGTCATTCGCACCGCAATGGGCCGAATGCACGGCCCAGAAAGACCGCCGGTCTTGTTTCCCAACACGGGCCTGCGCGACTTCACATCGATCACCATCGCCATAAATGTGTTGATAAGCGACACCGCGTCCGCCCCGGCACGTTCAGCGGCAGAAGCCATTTTTGCAATATCCGAGACATCGGGACCTAGCTTGGCAATGAGGGTTTTATCCGTAACCTGCCGCACGGCCGAGACGACCTCCTCGATCATCTTGTCGTCGTGCGCAAACATTCGCCACGAAGCGTTGGCGAATCCGTCCGCAGGCTTCGTGGACGAATCCGCCGATGCTTTGTGGCGGATTTTAACCAATGAGAGATTTTCGGATTTCGAGTCATAAGGAACATTCGGGCATGAGAGGTTGAGCTCAAACCCATCCATCCCGCCGGCCTTGTCGAGTTTTTCAACCACTTGAACAAACTCCCCGACACTGTAACCCATCACGCTCACGAGTATCGGGATGCCAAGTTTGCGAAAATAGGGCATTTTTTCGTCGATAAATTTTTCTACGCCGGGATTCTGAAGACCGATGGCATTTAGCATCCCCGCCGGTGTTTCCACCACGCGCGGAGGTGGATTTCCGAGACGGGGCTTAAGCGTGATGGTTTTTGTCACGATTCCGCCGAGTTTTTTCAGGTCAAAAAAACCCTCAAATTCCTTGGCGTGTCCAAAAGTCCCGGAAGCCACCAATACGGGATTCTTGAGTTTTATCTTCCCAATCTGGACAGAGAGGTCTAATCCCATAAGATATCCGATCCCTGAAATACCGGGCCCTCGGTGCAGGCGATGGCAAAACGATAATCAAGGGAATTAGTAATCGGTAGTCGGTAGTCGGAATTCGGCATCTTACCTGCCGACTTCTGACTACTGACTACCGACTTCTGGTTTTTCACCTTGATCGCGCATCCTAAACAGGCGCCAAAGCCGCAAGCCATGGGCACTTCCACGGCCACCTCGCAGGGCGTCAAGAACTCTCCGGAAACACGGGACACGGCTTTTAGCATCGGAGTGGGGCCGCACGTGTAGATACAAGCTCGGAGGTCGGAGGTCGGAGGTCGGAGGAAAGATATTAGTAGAGAGGTGACAAAACCCTTGAACCCTCTGGAACCATCATCGGTGGCGACTGAAAGGCTCACTCCCAGATTTTTAAAATCTTTTTCGCAGAGAAGCAGCGATTTGTTCCGCGCTCCCAAAAAAACGTGAATATTTCCTTTTTTCATCTTTTTATTTTTTAGCACTGTCTCAGCCAAATGATAAAGAGGCGGAATTCCAACCCCTCCCCCAACCAACACCATCAACTCCGAGCTCCGAGCTCCGAGCTCCGAACCAACCCCAAAGCCGTTCCCCAACGGCCCAAGCACTGAGACCTTGTCTTTTTTCCTTAGATGGGACATCCGCCCTGTCCCTTTCCCGACCACATGATACAAGATGGAGAATTCCGATCCCCGCGAAGTAAAAAAACTAAATGGCCGCGCCAGTAGGGGATCGAACGCCGAACTGTCACCGCACTGGATTTGAACAAATTGGCCCGGCTTGGCAGACCCGGCTATTTTCTTGGAGCGGAACGTCAGGACAAAATGTCCCGGCGCGACTAACTTGTTTTCAAGAACTTCACATTTGTCATTCATCATGGGCTTCACTGGGTTTTAATTCGCTGCTCCCGCGGGCAGCCTGGCTCGCAATGATGCAGCAATACTTTCATGATAATCTTGAAGCGCGGCAACGTTCATCGTCTTTTCTTTCATCGCGAAGATGCCGCCAACGGATGCTGCGGCGCCCTCGATCGTCGTAACGCAGGGCACGCCACGCGAAACCGCCATGGAACGGATATGAATCTCGTCCTGTCTCGGTTTCTCTCCGCTGGGTGTGTTGATAATGAGATCTAGTTTTCCGTCTTGAAGCCGTTCGACTGCATTGGGGCTTCCTTCCTTGATCTTTTTTAGCATTTCAGAGGGGATATTATTTTCCGTGAGTACTTTTGCCGTGCCCGCGGTGGCAACGAGTTTGAACGCCATTTTATGAAGCGAACGCGCAATGGGAATAATGGCATCCTTGTCCTTGTCTTTCACGCTCACAAACACCGTGCCTGTGAGCGGCAACGATGAGCTGGCGGCAATCTGCGCTTTCGCGAACGCCAGACCCAGATCCGCGTCGATGCCCATCACCTCGCCGGTCGACTTCATCTCGGGGCCCAGGAGAATATCCACACCTCGGAATCGAACAAAGGGCAAAACGACTTCCTTGACCGAATAGTAAGCGGGCACGATCTCTTTCGTGAATTTCAGATCCTTGAGTTTTTTTCCTGCCATAACTTTGGCGGCCAATTTTGCCAGAGGCACGCCAATGGCCTTGGAAACAAATGGGATCGTGCGCGAAGCTCTCGGATTCACCTCCAGCACATAAACTTCCCCGGCCTTCACGGCAAATTGCACATTCATAAGACCAACCACTCCGAGTTCCTGCGCAAGAAGTCTCGTTTGCCGTTTAATCTCCTCAATAACCGCTGGTGTCAGAGAAAAAGGCGGCAAAGAACAAGCGCTGTCGCCCGAGTGAATCCCCGCCTGTTCAATGTGTTCCATGACACCTCCCACCACAAACGTTTCACCGTCGGAGATCATGTCCACATCCACTTCCTTGGCCCCCTCAAGAAACTTGTCCACCAGGATCGGTCTGTCCGGCGTCGCATCCGTCATGCGTTTCATGTAACTCTCAAGCGCCTCTTCCTCATAGATGATTTCCATCGAGCGGCCGCCGAGAACATACGAGGGCCTCACCAGCACCGGATAGCCGATTTTTTTGGCTTCCCGCCTAGCCTCTTCGGCCGTCACGGCATTGCCGTTGGCTGGTTGCTTCAATCCCAGTTTTTTCAAGACCTCGGCAAATTTTTTTCTGTCCTCGGCGCGGTCAATGGACTCAGGGTTCGTGCCAATAATCGGAACACCTGCTTTTTTCAAGGCAATCGCGAGGTTGAGAGGCGTCTGCCCGCCAAATTGGACGATGACCCCGTCTGGGTTTTCCTTGTCGACAATATTCATCACATCTTCAAACGTCACCGGTTCGAAATAAAGACGGTCGGAGGTGTCATAATCCGTGGACACCGTTTCCGGGTTGCAATTCACCATGATGGTCTCAAAACCGATTTCTTTCAGCGCGAAAGACGCGTGACAGCAGCAATAATCGAATTCGATCCCCTGCCCAATGCGGTTCGGGCCCCCGCCGAGAATCATGATCTTTTTGCGGTCAGTGGTTTTGACCTCGTCTTCCTCCTCATAGGTGGAGTAATAGTAGGGTGTGAAAGCCTCAAACTCTGCGGCGCAGGTGTCCACAAGTTTGTAAGAAGCTTTGACGCCGATTTTTTTCCGAAAATCTCGCAACTCGATTTCGGTTCCGCCAAATATCTCCGCGAGCTGAATGTCGGAGAAACCCAATTCTTTGGCACGACGTAAAATTTCTTTTGTGGGGGCATAACGCGCCGAGCCCTTGCATAAATCCCGCATTTCGTTTTCAAATTCCACGATCTCGGAAAGGTTGTCCAGAAACCAGGGATCAATGTGCGTGATCTCATGGATCTTCTCGACCGTCATCCCCTCGAGAAACGCGCGTTTTAGATACGCGAAGCGCTCCGCGTTTGGAACCTTAAGGTTCTTCATGAGATCGCCTGTGGCATTTTTACATTCGAAACCTGAGACCTTGATCTCAAGCCCACGCAGCCCTTTCTGAAAGGCCTCCTTGAAAGTCCGCCCGATCGCCATCACCTCACCCACCGATTTCATCTGGGTCGTGAGTGTTTGATCGGCGCCCGGAAATTTTTCGAATGCAAAACGGGGGATTTTCACCACGCAGTAATCGATGGACGGCTCAAAACTTGCGGGTGTTTTCTTTGTGATGTCGTTTGGAATCTCGTCGAGCGTGTACCCCACGGCGAGTTTTGCGGCGATCTTTGCGATGGGAAACCCCGTGGCCTTGGAGGCCAGCGCCGAAGAACGAGACACGCGCGGGTTCATTTCAATGACGACCATCCGGCCATCCCGCGGGTTGAGCGCAAATTGGATGTTGGATCCGCCGGTGTCCACGCCGATCTCCCGGATCACGGCGATGGAAGCATCGCGCATTTTTTGATATTCGACATCCGTAAGAGTCTGCGCCGGCGCCACCGTGATCGAGTCACCCGTATGGACACCCATGGGATCCAAATTTTCGATCGAACAGATGATGACCACATTGTCTTTCCGGTCACGCATCACTTCAAGCTCGAACTCTTTCCATCCCACGATCGATTCTTCGATTAGAATCTCATGGGTCATGGATAGTTGAAGACCGTAGGCGGCGATGCGCTTAAAATCGTCCATCGTCTCTGCGATGCCGCCGCCCGTTCCGCCAAGGGTAAAACTTGGACGGATCACCGCGGGTAATTTTAGTTGGCCAAGCACCTCCAAAGCCTCGTCCAATGTGTGCGCAAGCCCGGATTTGGGCAGATCCAGACCGATCTTCTGCATCGCTTTCTTAAAAAGTTCGCGATTTTCCGCTTTGTGGATCGAAGCCACATTCACGCCGATCATTTTCACGCCATACTTCTCGAATATGCCCGCCTCATGGGCTTGCACGGCCGTGTTGAGGCCTGTTTGCCCTCCCAGAGTCGGGAGCACCGCATCCGGCCTTTCTTGTGCAATGATCTTCTCCAGAAATTCCACCGTGATGGGCTCCACGTAAGTGCGGTCCGCTGTTTGAGGGTCGGTCATGATGGTGGCGGGATTCGAATTGATGAGCACCACCTCATACCCATCCTCACGAAGCGCCTTGCAGGCCTGAGTGCCCGAGTAGTCGAACTCGCAAGCCTGGCCGATGACGATCGGACC
>CAYZGM010000019.1:1884-4155 GCA_964478015.1 uncultured Planctomycetia bacterium | reverse complement strand
CGCATCATGCGGTCCCGGCGCCGCCTCGGGATGATACTGCACCGAAAACACGGGGATCTTTTTATGTTCCATTCCCTCGCAGGTGCGATCATTCAGATTCACATGCGTCAGCATAACATTTTTATCCGGGATAGAATCCACATCCACAGCAAATCCGTGATTTTGAGCGGTGATGTGGACCAGCCCGGTCGACAGGTCCTGCACCGGCTGATTGCCGCCATGATGCCCGAACTTTAATTTAAATGTCTTACCGCCGAAAGCTTGGCCGAGGATCTGATGGCCGAGGCAAATTCCGAACACCGGAAGCTTGCCCAAGAGCTCTTTCACCGTGTTCACAAGATAGGATAGCGCCGCGGGATCGCCGGGACCGTTCGATAAAAAAAGTCCGTGGGGCTTAAAAGACAGAAGCTCGCTTTTAGACGCCGTTGCCGGCACCACCCGCACATGGCAGCCGCGCGCAGCGAGATTCCTCAGAATGTTGTACTTGATCCCGGAATCGATCGCCACGACGCGGAATTTTCCCGATTCATTCCAATCATAGGCTTTCGCGCAGGTAACTTCCTTAATAAGATCCCGGCCCTCGAGGCCTGGAGACGCCTTGGCTTTCTTCACGAGACTTTTTTCGTCGAGATCCTTCGTTGAGACAATGCCTTTTTTCGCGCCCTCTTCCCTCAGATGTTTCGTCAAGCGGCGCGTGTCAATTCCCTCGATGCCAATGACCTGATTTCTCTTAAGATAGGCCCCCAGGTCCTCCGTGGACCTCCAATTGGAACGGATGCGGCTGGCCTCTTTCACGATAAAACTCTCCACAAACGGCCTCGCGGACTCCGCATCCTCGTTGTTTATCCCGTAATTGCCGATCAGAGGGTAGGTCATGCAAACCATCTGCCCCTTATAGGAGGGATCCGTGAGAATCTCTTGATAACCCATGAGACTCGTATTAAAAACGACTTCGCCTAACGCCTCTCCCCCGGCGCCGAAAGAGCGCCCTCGAAATACCAGGCCGTCTTCGAGCGCTAGGATAGCTTCTTTCTTATTCATGACTCCATCTCATGCAACGATCTTTCCATTTTGCAGAACCTGCCGCCCCTCACAGATCACGTCCGTCGCCATGCCTTTCATTTTCCAACCGAGAAACGGCGAGTTCTTTGATTTTGATTCCAGTTTGTCTTTTTCCACCGTCCATTCGAGGTTTGGGTCAAATATCGTGACATCGGCCGCGGCGCCCTCGGACAGATGGCCCCGGTCTAATTTTAAGATCCTGGCGGGATTGAGGGACATTTTTTCCACAAGTTGAGTCATCGTCAGCACTTTTTCCGGCACTAACTTCAAAGAAAGCGCGAGAGATGTTTCCAGGCCGATAATCCCGAACGGAGCTTTGTCGAATTCCACATTCTTTTCATTATCCGTGTGGGGCGCGTGATCCGTGGAAATGATATCCAAGTCTCCGCTTCTTAATGCCTGCTTGATCGCGCGCACATCATTCTCGGTGCGAAGCGGCGGATTCATCTTGGCATAGACGTTGTAGTGCATGACGGCTTCATCGGTGAGATGAAAATAATGCGGGCAAGTTTCCGCGGTGACTTTAGAGCCTTGTGCTTTCGCCGCACGGATGATCTCGAGCGAAGCCTGGCTGGAGATATGGCAAAAATGCAGGCGGGCACCCGTCAGGTCGGCCAACTGGATGTCCCGCGCCACTTCCACGCTTTCCGCCTCGGAGGGGATCCCATGAAGCCCGAGTCTCGTCGACACGGCGCCCTCATGCATGCAGCCTCCGCAAAACAGGCCCTCATCCTGGCAATGCACCATGATTACGAGATCAAATTTTTTGGAGTATTCCAGCGCGCGTCGGAGGATGTTGGAATCCGTGATGGGCCGTCCGTCATCGGATAGCGCCACCGCGCCTCCTTTTTTTAGCTCCCCGAACTCCGTAAGTTCTTTCCCCTCCTGTTTCATGGTCACGGCGCCCACCGGCCACAGATGAATAAGCCCCAAACGTTTGGCTTCCTGCCTCATGAATTCCATGTCGGAACGGCTGTCCGCTACGGGATTGGTGTTGGGCATCGGACAAACACCGGTGAAACCGCCTTTCAGCGCCGCACGCAGGCCCGTCTCGATCGTTTCCTTGTACTCATCCCCGGGCTGTCTAAAATGCACATGGACATCAATGAGACCCGGAACGACAAACTTTCCTTTCGCATCCACGGTCTTGTCAACTTTTTCCGTAATCGCTTGCGCAACTTTTTTCACGCGGTCATCCTCGATGAGGAT
>CAYZGM010000019.1:0-1784 GCA_964478015.1 uncultured Planctomycetia bacterium | reverse complement strand
ACAGCCATGCGGACAGCGACGCCATTGGTCACTTGGTCCAAAATCACCGACTGGGACCCATCCGCCACCTCGCCCGAAAGCTCCACCCCCCGGTTGATCGGTCCCGGATGCATGATCATCACATCCTTTTTTGCTTTTTTCATGCGTTCATTCGAAATTCCGTATTCGGCCGCATACTCGCGAATCGAGGGGAAGAAAGCGCTGGATTGTCTTTCCAGCTGAATCCTAAGAATATTCAACACATCCTGCTTGGGCAGGATCTCGTCCAGGTCGTACGAGACCTCCACACCCAGCTCCTCGATCTTTGTGGGGATCAGGGTCGGCGGTCCGCAGACGCTTACCTTGGCTCCCATTTTTTTTAAACCCCAGATATTGGACCGTGCCACGCGCGAATGCAATATGTCCCCTATCAGACAGACATTCAGCCCCTCAAGCGACTTCTTTCTCTCCTGAATCGTGAAAATGTCCAACAGACCCTGCGTCGGATGTTCATGGATCCCGTCCCCCGCATTGATCACGCCCGCTTTGAGGGACCTCGCCAGGTACTCGGCAGAGCCTGAAGAAGAATGCCGCATCACGATTGTGTCGACCTGCATCGCCTCGATATTCCGGGCCGTGTCACGCAGACCCTCACCCTTGGATGTGCTGGACCCCGAGGATGAAAAATTGAGGATGTCCGCCGAAAGACGTTTTGCCGCCAGTTCAAAACTCGTGCGCGTGCGCGTGGACGCCTCGAAAAAAAGGTTTGCAACCGTCTTTCCGCGTAACGCCGGCACTTTCTTCACTTCACGTGATGAAACTTCCTTGAATGACTCCGCCGTCCTCAGAACAAGTTCTATTTCTTCCCGAGAGAGCTCCTCGACCGACAGAAGATCTTTCCGGGTCCATTTAAATTCACCAACCGGTAATTTCTGGGCATCTTGGTTTGTCATTGCTCGCTCACCACCACCTCTTCGTTTCCGTCCGTCTCCATTAAACGCACGTGTACGATTTCATTTTCGCTCGTGGGAACGTTTTTTCCGACGAAATCCGCACGTATAGGCAGTTCCCGATGGCCTCGATCGACGAGGACGGCAAGCTCTATTCTCTTGGGTCGCCCAAAATCGATCAGTGCATTTAGCGCGGACCGGATGGTGCGGCCCGTGTAGAGAACATCATCCACAAGGACAATCGTCTGGTTATTGAGATTAAAATCGATCTTGGTCTTTCGAATCACCGGTTGTTCGGAAGCTTTGGTAAGGTCGTCGCGATAAAGGTTGATGTCAAGAATCCCGGTGGGAACGTCGTGGCCCGAGATCTCCTTGACGGCTTTTTTGAGACGCTCCGCAAGAACAACACCGCGGGTCTGAATGCCGACAAAAGCGAGCTCATCAACCCCTTTGTTCATTTCAAGGATTTCATGCGCAATACGAATTAATGCGCGTTGGAGGGAATTTGCGTCTAGAAGAAGTTTGCTCACATTTCCTTTTTGGGACTCTCAGGACCCATTTAAAAGGTGAAAGGTTTAACTCAACTTTCGGAAGTATACTTCCAAACCCCGTTAATGTCAAATTTGTTGTGGCCACCACCGTTTTACTTAATGTGTCCCACCCCGCACCGGCCCCCGAGGCACTGCCCTCCCGGGACGCCCCTCTCGGACAATGCCTCGGCAGCCGGTGTGAGCTTAATAGTTTGTCTTACCGAAGTGCCGCTGCCGTGTGGCAAAATCCTTTCTTCCCGAGCGACTTGCGTTTTTGATCCCGCTTATGATGTTTCCATAAGTCCCAGGGGGGAATGCTGAAAAT
>CAYZGM010000018.1:0-27694 GCA_964478015.1 uncultured Planctomycetia bacterium | reverse complement strand
CAAAAATCGACTCATCTACCAAGTTTGAATTTACCCAATTTATTTTACGCTACCCTCATCCCCTATCGGTTCTTTTGTGCATTCTTAGGATCCGCCCGTTGCCAGCCAGACGGCACATTTTTTCGAGGCTGATGGGAACGCGCAGTCTCCAATTTTTATCGTCCTTGATTCCCGGCTGATTAAACCGGGCATCGGGCTCGACGTTCTTCCCAAAAACGCGGTCAAGCGCCAGCAGATCTTGGATGGACTGCACAGAAAAGATAGAGGCGCTTTCGGAAGCCTTTTCAAGAGCCTTCTCAATCACCGTGCGTGTGGCCTCCGTGTCCGGCTGGCCTTTCAAACCTAAAAATTTCCAAAATTGTTCCTTTTCATCTGCCGTGGTCCGGAAAAGCTCCATAATCTCCCTTAGCTCCTCGGGCGAGCGCCCCAAGAGGACCGGTAGCAGCGAAACATCCCGGAGCGAGCTCTTCCAGCGCAGACGCCCGTGAACCCCAACGGTGCTCTCAAACAGTTTCACAGCCTCTTGTTCGAAATCAAGCCCTTTTTCCCCAAATTTTCGCCGTACAAAAGATTCGCCCACCGTGCCCATCTCGAACTGCCACCAGTTCTCAAAAGAACTCATGTCGTGCGTGGAAATTGTCACAACGGAACAAGCCCGATAATTTTCCGGTGAACGAAAATCTGTGCTTGTCTCCCAATCCCTCATCCAGCGCTGCACCTCCATGCCGGGAATGGCGTATTCTTTCAGAGTGGCTTTCGCCTGATCCGGCACCATTCCCAGATCTTCCGCGCAGGGAAGCATGAGGCTCTTATCCAGAACGGCATTCAAAATCCGTCTGGCCTGTGCATCCCAGGCCGCCTCGTCGGGAGGATCAAAAGCCGCCCGTCTTCTCCCGTCAGCCGACGCTTCGCGAGGAAACGTCCAAACGCGGAAAAGCCCGACAAAGTGGTCCATTCTAAATAGGTCATAAAAATTCGCCGCGAACTTTATTTTTTCTTTCAGGTAAGTATAGCCGGATGCTGCCATGGCCGCCCAATCGTAGGGAGGCATCCCCCACTCCTGCCCCTCCGCAAAATAAAGATCCGGTGGAGCGCCCGCCGAGCGATCGAGTTTGAAATATTCAGGGTTTGCCCAAACATCCGCACTGTCGCGTGCAACTAAAAAAGGAAGATCCCCAAAAAGCAACACTTTCTTCTTCCGGATTTTCTTAGCCGTATCCTGGAATTGGCAAAAAAGCTGCCACTGGACCCATTGATAGAATTCGATCTCGTCCGCATTTTCCTTTTGAACGTCCAAGAGCGCCTTTTCCTCACGATGTCTAAGGGGCTCCGGCCAAACTTCCCAGGCGGCTTTTTTCATGCGTTGCTTCAAAACCTTGAAAATTGCATAAGAGACGAGCCACGACCGGTGCTGGACCTTAAAAACCTCAAAGGATCTGGAAGCCTTTTTAGGAATGCCCGCGAATATTTTCCTGAGCTGCTTCAGCTTTTCTTCTTTCACGCGCGTGTCAAAGCGCGTCGTGCCCATGGGGAACTTCTTTCTCAGGGCCGAGATTTGAGAAGCCTGTTTTTTGGAGGCCACCCCGCGGAGGTTGTTCATCGACAGATGCATGGGCTCTAGCGCAAACGAACTTTCCGCATCGTAGGGGCAGAAGCGGTCCCCCACGTCATTCAGCGGCAAGAGCTGGATCAGGCTCATGCCGCATCGTCGGCACCAATCCGCCAAAAGAACCAGATCCGGGATCTCCCCGACGCCGACGCTTTGCTCCGACGCAATGGAAAAAAGAGGCGTCAAGACCCCGGCACGACGTTTTGTCCCGATTTTTTTCCAGGCCTCAGAGGAGAGCGAGTCTAAAAACGACGAATAATTAGAATTCATGACGTTTCAGGTGCGCCGATCTATCCGGCCGTCCAGCGAAAGGACCTTGATTCGCCGCGAAGCAAGAAAATAGACAAGAAAAAAAACCCAAAGCGAGACGTCCACGGCAAGCATCTGAGGGATCGAGAGCGATACGGCTTTCCCGAAACATCCGCATTCCTGGATGGGCAGCTTCCGCAGTAAAGCGGAGGCGAGAATGCCGATGAAAATAGTGTTCATCACCCAGAGAATAAAAAGCGAAAGCCTTGTCCTGAGTCCCAGCACCAGAAAAACTCCCGCAATAAATTCTGCCCAGGGAAGCGTCTGCGCCAGGATCGTCACCGGCAGGCCCCGAAGGATCTCAAATTTCTCGATCACCGCGGCGAAATTCTCAGCCGGCGCGGATAATTTTTGAAAACCGGAAACCACGAAGACGCATCCCATCGCCGCGCGGACAAGAAACAATAAGGCGGGGGCAAAACTCATGTCTTTTCTTCCTTTAAAAAATACGCTTTGAGCTCGTCCATCAGGCCGTTCGTTCCCACCACAATTTTTCCGTTCACGAAAAAACTTGGGGTGATCTGGACGCCGAGATCAGCCCCTTTCTTCTTTTCCTCGATAACAGCCTTTTCCGTCTCAGGATCCAGCACGCAGGCATTTAGCTCTTTCAGATTCAATTCCGCGCTTTGGGCATAAGACACGAATTTGATCTGCGCATAATCATCCATCGCCCAATCCGCCTGATTCTTGAAAAGCTCCTCATGAAATTTCCAGAATTTTCCTTTTTGCCTTGCCGCACACTCCGCATAACGTGCCGCTTTCATCCCATTCTTATGAGCCGGCAGCGGAAAAAAACGGGCCTGCAGGTAGATCTGGCCGGGATGTTCGCGGATGGCGCCGTCCAGGACATGACGCGCCGTCGCGCAGGGAGGGCACTGATAATCGAAGTACTCGGTGATCCAAAGCGGCGCCTTTTCGCTGCCCACAGAACGCTCGGCAATACGCTGTTTGAGCACGACCTCAGGATTAGGACGGAGCGCACGAATAAAGAGCACGCTGCCGAAACACGCGATCAGCACAATCGCGGTTACAACGGTTTTATTTTTTAGCATTTTTGTTCCATGAATACAGTCAATCTTGCTTTGCCAAATGGGCGGGCATGAAAGAGGAGTCGAGAGCAATTGCTTTTTCGAATTGCGCTTTCGCCGCTTCTTCGTTTCCGAGACGTCGGTGGCCCATGCCTAAATAAAATTCGGCTTCGGCCAATTGTCGTGCACTGGGACTGCACTGGGGCACGGCGTGCCGTGCCGCGACAACCTGGCGCAACAATTCCATGCCCGTTTTCGGGTCATCTCCCCCACGGTAGGCCATCATGGTCAGATAACGGCCTTTCCCCAAGAGGGATCCAAGATGCTGAGGGTCCATCTCGAGAGCTCTCTTCCAGCTCCGCAGGGCCTCGTCAAAAAAATCGCCTTTCTCCAGAACGGATGCGACGTTTCTGGAGGCATCCACGAGCGCATCGGCGTACATTGAAAAAACCTCAGGGTTCGTTGAAAAAATTTCTGTCGCCTTTCTGAGCACATCGAGCTTTAAACCGATGTCCCCGCCCTCTTCGGCCTCGTGCGCCATACGGCTGAAATCCTCGAGGGAGCCTTGCGCGCCAACCGGCTTCTTGCGGGACGGAATCGCCGAGGGCTTGAATTGTTGCCAGCCCGGTTCCGCCGCATCATGCGACGTGACGGCCCTGTCGGATGATGGCGCCGGGGCTTTTTTCGTCAAGGCACGGAACACGCGCAGGATCGCATAACGCGGCGTGCCCCAAACAACGGGAATGGACGTGACCCAGACGGGAAGTCTTGGCTCAAGATCCGTCAAAACCTCGCGGAGGTTGCGGCCCTTGCCAACCAGCGCCCCCACCTCTTCGAGAAAATATTTTTCGATACGGATGAGGAGCTCTATTTCCGCATCATGAGCCAGAGGCCCGTGGCCGGGAATAATATGCGCGGGCTTCAGGCGTAAAAGCACTTGGATCGTCTCCAGCCACTCCCTGCCCTGCAAACCCTCGTCCCAAACCGGCTGACCGAAGATAGGAAAACTGCCGGTCATGACCGTGTCGCCGCTCATCAGGACATTGTCAGGAATCACATGCACCGCCGTCGCATCATCCGTTTCGGCGCTGCCTGCAAAAAATAGTTTGAGCGGCGTATTGCCAAGGTCGAGCGCCATCTCCTTTTCAAAGGTCGCCTCCGGAAGGAAAGGATCTTCGCCGAGCTCAAAACCTCTCCCCGCCAAAAATTCCTTTTGCCGGACCGCGCGCGTCACCATGAATTCTTTCGTAAGCTTGGAACCAACAACCGTCGCGCCTTCTTTTTTAAAGATCGCATTGCCGTTCGTGTGGTCCCAATGATAATGCGTGTTGATGACGTACTCGATGGGTTTGGATGTCACGGAGCGGATATTCTTCAGGAGCTCTATGGCGGATGGCGTATTCACCTGGGTGTCGATGACTGCCACCGAGCGGTCGCCTACGACAAAGGAAGAATTGGTGATGTTTCGAAGAATATAGACGCGTTCGCTGACACGGTGAAGCTCACCGTAACGCCGCGGGGCAAACGGATTGAACAAGGCGGAATTAAGGTTTTTTTGGGGTGTAGAGATGCGTGGAATGGCCATAAAAAGCCTCCGCCGCTTCCATCAACGTTTCGGACAACGTCGGATGCGGGTGCACGGTTTGCGCCAAATCCAGCGCCGTGGCGCCCATTTCAACAGCGAGAACTCCCTCGCTAATGAGGTCTCCGGCGCCGGCGCCGACAATCCCGACGCCGAGAATGCGGTCCGTCTCCGGCTCGAGGATCAACTTCGTCATGCCGTCCGTGCGGTCTGTGGAAAGGGCTCTTCCGGAAGCTCCCCATGGGAAACGGGATACTTTAATTTCGATTCCTTTTTGTCTGGCGTCGGATTCCGTCAAACCGCACCAAGCCACCTCCGGTTCCGTGAAAACCACCGCCGGGATCACCACATTCTCGAACACCCCGGATCCGCCGCAAAGCGCCTCCACGGCGATACGCGCTTCTTTGGATGCCTTGTGAGCCAGCATGAGGCCGCCTACGGCGTCGCCGATCGCCAAGATCTTGGGGTCGGATGTCTCCAGCCGGTTATTCACCTTGATGAAACCCTTTTCATCAACGGACACCCTGGTATTTTTAAGGCCCAAGTCTTCCGTGTTCGAGGCACGCCCCACGGAAACAAGCACCCGGTCATAGGCCTCCTCTAATTTTTTTCCGTCGTACTCCATGCTTACCTTGATCTGTTTTCCAAACGTTGCCATTTTGGAAACCTTGGTGTTCAAGCGCACCGCGCTAAAATTCTTCTCGGCATACTTCATCACGTAACGTGAAAGATCGGCGTCTGCGCCGGCCAAGATTGTGCCCAACGCTTCCACCAAGACCACCTTGCTTCCAAGCGCCGCATACACCGTGCCCAATTCCATGCCGATGTAACCTCCGCCCACGATCAAAAGGCTTTTTGGAATGTCCTGCAGTTCCAAGGCCTCGGTCGAGGTCATAATACGGGGATTCCCCAAATCAAACGCTTTGGGCATCGCAGGCTTGGAGCCCACCGCAATAATGGCTTTTTGGTAACGGATAAATTTTTGGCCCTGGGCAGTTTCCACACGCAGGGTTTGGGAGTCTTCAAAAAGACCGCGGCCCGTGAGCAGGGTGACACCGCGCCTCTGTCCGACACCTGCCACCCCCAGCGAAAGTTTGTCGATGAGTGCCTCTTTCCACGCCCGAAGTTTGTCGAGTTGAACATCCGGTTTTGAGAACGTGATGCCGCGGGCAGAAGAAACCTCCGCTTCATGAATCATTTTTGTGGCATGCAGAAGCGCCTTGGAGGGGATGCAGCCGCGTTGGAGACACACGCCACCCAACCTTTTCTCCTGCTCGACAAGAATCACTTTCTTGCCCTTGTCTGCGGCATAAAAAGCCGCCGCATAACCTCCCGGGCCGGAACCCACCACCACCACGTCCGTTTCAATCGGTTTCATCGGGGACACTACAGTTTTACCTCTTTCTCACTGAAATTTTCCAACGCCTCTGCGAGCACCCTGACGAATCGCACGCCGTCCGCGCCATCCACCACGCGATGGTCATAGGACAACCCGATGGGCATGATCAATCGCGGCGGTTTGTCCGCCGCCCCGCCGACGTAACGGCCTTTGCCCACCCCAAGAATGGCCACTTCTGGTTTATTGATGATGGGCGTGAAATAGGTGCCACCGATCCCGCCGAGATTCGAGATCGTGAACGTCCCGCCTTTCAGATCCTCGATCCCGATCTTCCGCGAACGGGTTTTTTCTGCGAGGATTTCGAGATCTTTCGAGATCTCGAGCAAACTTTTTTTGTCGACGTCTTTCAGAACCGGCACGATGAGCCCTTGTTCCGTGTCCACGGCAACTCCCAAATGGTAATAATCCTTGTAAACGATCTCTTGGGTATTTTCATCGAGACTCGCATTGAAACCCGGATGTTTCTTGAGAGCCGTGACGGCCGCTTTAAGGATAAACGAGGTAAGCGTCAGAATGGCGCCTTTTTTTTTGTAGGAGGCGACATATTCCTTGCGAAGCGCCGCAAGCGCCGTGATATCCACGTCCTCAAATTGAGTGACGTGCGGGATCGTGGTCCAGGACTCGGTCATCTTTTGCGCGATCTTCTGGCGCAGCGACGAAACAGCTTTCTTGTGGATGGGTCCCCATTTTGAAAAATCCGGCAACGGGGCCACACCGCTATTCGCGGCGCCTTTTGGCGCAGATGCGACAAAACCCGGCTGAGCCGTCAGGGATTGCAAATGCATCACATAATTTTTAACGTCGGCCAAACCAATGCGACCGCCGTTCTCGCTGCCCTTCACCCTGTTCAGATCAATGCCCAAGTCCGAGGCGATCTTTCTTACCGACGGGGCCGCCGGCGGCGGAAATCCGCTTTTGGAGGAATATTGATATTCGCCAACGGACTTCGCGGGCCCGGCAGGCCCTGCCGCCGCGAGGGGCATCGCCAAGGGGGTCGGCACAACCTCAGAGGACGGCGTGGGTATTTTTCCTCCCCCGGCAGCGCCAATAGACACAATGATCTGCCCCACGCTTACTTTGTCGCCCACTTTCACATGGATCTTGGAAACAGTGCCCTCTTGGGTGGACGGAATCGGCGCCACGGCTTTTTCGTTCTCAAGTTCAACCAGGGTTTGATCTTTTGAAACGTGGTCGCCTTCTTTCACATAGATACTGACGACCGTTCCGCTGTCCGCGCCCTCACCGAGATTGGGAATTCTAATATCCATTTTTTCTCCAAAAAAATCTGTTAAAGGATGGCCGGAAAACTTTTCTTAGCGTCTATGTTAAGGTCTTTGATCGCCTTTGCAACCACTTTCTTTTCGATCTGACCTTTTTCAGCCAGCGCATAGAGGACGGCGACCACCGTGTGTTCGGCGTCAACCTCGAAGAAACGCCTCAGATTCTGACGCGTATCGCTGCGCCCAAAGCCATCCGTGCCAAGGGTTGTGAGACCGCCCGGCACCCATGGGGCGATCTGATCGGCGACGATTTTCATATTGTCCGAAACCGCCACAAAAACGCCTTTTTCTTTTTCGAGGATCGACTCGACATAGGATTTTTTGGGAGGCTCCGTCGGATTCAACATATTCCAGCGCCGCGCGTTCAGAGCTTCGTTGCGGAGCCGCTTATAACTCGTCGCGCTCCATACATCCGCCGAAACCTGATAGTCCTTGGCAAGAATCTCTTGGGCTTTCAAAGCGCTTCGCAGGATGGCGCCGCTTCCTAATAGTTGCGCTTTCAGCGGAAGACCCGATGGGCCTGATTTAAATTTGTACAACCCATTCAAGATCCCCTCTCGGACACTCGACGCCCCTTTCGGCAGATCCTGGGAGCTTGGCATTTCAGGCATCGTATAATTTTCATTATGCAGGGTGATGTAGTAAAAGATCTCCTCGTTCGCCGCGTACATGCGGTGCATTCCGTCTTCAATAATGACACCGATCTCGAAAGCAAATGCCGGATCGTAGGCCATGACCGTGGGAATGGTGCTAGCCAAGAGAAGGCTGTGGCCGTCTTGATGCTGCAATCCCTCGCCGTTCAATGTGGTGCGCCCCGCCGTCGCGCCCAAAAGAAATCCTTTCGCGCGAATGTCTCCGGCCAGCCACATCTGGTCGCCAATGCGCTGGAACCCGAACATGGAATAAAAAATATAAAAAGGGATCATCGTGATGCCCAGATTGGCATAGGCCGTGCCCGCCGCCGTGAAAGAGGCCATGGAACCCGCCTCATTGATGCCCTCTTCCAGAATCTGGCCGTCCTTGGCCTCTTGATAGTAAAGGAGAGACTCCCGATCCACAGGCTCATAGAGCTGTCCTTTGGGGGCATAAATGCCGATCTGACGGAAAAGAGCGTCCATCCCGAACGTGCGCGCTTCGTCCGGAATGACGGGAACTACCCGCCGGCCGACGCCGGGGTGGCGGAGCATCTTCGTCAAAAGACGCACAAAAGCCATCGTGGTTGAGATCTCGGAGTTCCCGCTGGATTTCAAGAACTCCGCATAAAAATCCTTATTCGGCAAATCCAACTTCTCGTGCTTCACCCGGCGCTGAGGCAAATAGCCGCCCAACGCTTTGCGGCGCTCATGCAAATATTGGATCTCAGGGCTGTCCTCGGCGGGCCGATAAAAAGGCGTTTCGGCTATTTCCTCATCCGAGATGGGGATATTGAACCTCTCGCGGAATTCGCGGAGCTCTTTTTCGTTCAGTTTTTTCTGCTGATGGGTAATGTTTCGGCCCTCCCCTGCCTCCCCCAGGCCATAACCCTTGATGGTCTTGGCCAGAATCACGGTGGGAGACCCTTGATGCGTGACGGCGGCCTTGTAGGCGGCATAAACCTTTTTCACATCATGCCCGCCTCGAAGCAGTTTGGATATTTGTTCGTCGGATAGATGATTCACAAGCTCCATGAGTTCAGGGTATCTTCCAAAAAAATGCTTCCGCGTGTAACTTCCCGGCTCCACCGAATATTTTTGGTAATCCCCGTCGACGGCCTCTTCCATGCGTTTGAGGAGAAGACCCTTCGTGTCCTTTTTGAAAAGCGCATCCCATTCGGAGCCCCAGATGACCTTGATCACGTTCCAACCGGAGCCTCGGAATAATCCCTCGAGTTCCTGAATGATCTTGTCATTGCCTCGGACGGGCCCGTCAAGCCTCTGAAGATTGCAATTCACCACCCAAATTAAATTGTCAAGTTTCTCGCGGGCAGGAAGACTCAAGGCGCCGCGAGTTTCCGGCTCGTCGGTTTCTCCATCCCCCACAAAACACCACACCTTTGGTTCCGCCGCGTCATTTGACGCGGCGGCCCTGTCGGACGACGTGGCCGCATTTTTTAAGAATCCGCGTGCTTTGAGATAACGGTTAAAACGCGCCTGGTAGATAGAAGTGATGGGCGCCAAACCCATGGACACGGACGGGAATTGCCAAAAATCCGGCATCAGATAAGGATGCGGGTAGGAAGAAAGTCCTCCGCCCTCGCCCAATTCTTGACGGAAGTGGTGCAAATGTTTTCCTGTAAGGCGCCCCTCAAGATAGGCGCGGGCGTAGTTTCCCGGCGAGGCATGCCCCTGGAAGAAAACCATGTCCGCCGGCCCCGGGCCATCCGGCCCGCGGAAAAAGTGATTGAAACCCACCTCATAGAGCGTCGCCAAAGACGCATACGTGGAAATGTGGCCGCCAAGGCCGCTATGAACACGGTTGGCTTTCACCACCATCGCCATGGCATTCCAACGGATATAACTCTTAATGCGGCGCTCGATCTCCCGATTGCCCGGATAATCCGGTTCCTCATCATCGGGAATGGTGTTCACATACGGCGTGTTGACCGCCTTGGGCATCTTGAGCCCGGACTGCTCAAGCCTCTGCCATAGTTTTTCAAGAAAATAGGGATTCTGCGTGGTGGCAAAGCGGAGCAATTGCTCCATCGAGTCCGTCCACTCCCGGGACTCGGTACCGCTTAATTTGGATAATTTTAACTGGATGTCTTCTTTTGATTCCATTGGGCTTCCGTTATAATGGGTTACGATTAAGCGGGCCATTCTACACTAAAATCTTATGAATTGCTACCCATGAAGATACTCGATCATGCATTTGAAACTCCCCAGGAGAACCTCGCCTGTGACGAAGCGCTTCTGGACCGCTGTGAGGAGAAAAATGACGCGGAAGTCCTGAGGTTTTGGGAGTCGAATGTATGCTTTGCGGTGCTGGGTTTCTCCAACCGCTGGAGGGAGGAGCTCCTAGCCGCCTCCCCGGAGAGCTCCCCTTTTCCGGTCCTGCGTCGAGCCAGCGGCGGCGGGACCGTTCTTCAGGGCCCGGGATGTCTCAGTTACTGCCTCGTTCTCCGCATCCACCCCAACGGACCGTTGGCAGGAGTCCTCACAGCCAACCGCCACATCATGGAGATCCAGCGCCTTGCCCTGGAAAACCTCCTGCAAAAACCAGTCCAAGTGCAAGGCTCCACCGATCTCACGGTGGAAAACCTCAAATTTTCAGGGAACTCCCAGCGCCGCAAACGCAGGGCCCTTCTATTCCACGGCACATTCCTACTCGACTTCGACCTAAAAAAAATAGAAAAGTGCCTGCGCATGCCCCCCAAACAACCCGCCTACCGCCTGGACCGCCCTCACGGGACGTTCCTCATGAATCTCGGCATTCCAAAAAACAAGATCAAGAAAGCCCTGGCGGACGCTTGGGGCGCTGAAAAAAAACTGACAGACGTTCCAACCGCCGAAATTCTAGAACTCGCCAAAGAAAAATATTCGCTCGCCGAGTGGAACTTTAAACGGTAGACTTCTTGGGCTCCCCCGCCCTGGGTCCGCAGAGGTTTAGACCAAACCATGACCAAGAAACCAAAACAACAAGTTGGATTTCATGCGATCTGACCGAACAGTTTTTTTTCTTGGGTGGGCGGGCAAACTGTATTAGTGTAGGGCGCATGGATTCTTCGGCGGAGTTTGATGTTCTGGTCATTGGGGGCGGCATTGCGGGGGCAGCCATTGCGCGGGATGCGGCGCTGCGGGGACTGAAAACCGGCCTCCTGGAGAAGAACACTTTCGGCTCCGGGGCCTCCTCCAAGAGCTCAAGGCTCATTCATGGCGGCATCCGGTATCTCGAGATTGCCTGGGAGAGGTTGAAGCGGGGCAGTCCCCGCGAAAGCTGGAAAAATCTGCGTTTTGTCTTTGCGGCGCTGCGGGAGAGCAGAATCCTGAGAAAGATCGCGCCGGATCTTGTGATGCCGCATCCCATCCTTATCCCCATTTATGCCTCGGACAGGCGTTCGCGATGGATGATTTATCTGGGCGCCCTTCTCTACTCCAAGCTTACTTTTTTCGCGGGGTCTTTCCGCTGGCCCTGTCTTTATTTTTCAGCGGGGGCGGTGTTGAAAGAACTGCCGGAACTGAATAAAGATGGCCTCGTGGGTGCTGTGAAGATCTGGGATAACATCAGCGACGACCAGAAATTAGTGCAAGCCACCATCGAGTCGTCTCGCGCGAACGGCGCGCGCTGTTTTGAGCACGCCGAGGTACAATCGTACCGCTACGATTTCGAGAAGAATGCATTCGAGCTAAAGATTGGCGGGAATTCTGTTTTGAAAAAAGTTTGGACGAAAAAACTTATCAATGCGGGCGGAGCCTGGGTGGATGAGATACGCGAACGTGGAAAAGAGCGTGAGAAAGACTTTATCCTGCCCCTTGCAGGAGCCCACCTCAACGTAAATAGGTTCCTCCCCTGCTCGGTTCTACTTCAGGCGCGTGATGGACGATTTTTCTTTGTTATCAGTGACCGCAATATTTCGCGGGTCGGCACAACAGAACGTGTGGTAAAAAACCCGGACAAGGTGGATGCCACTGCGGACGAGATCGATTACCTCCTGGGGTCCGTGTCACGGTATTTTCCGACGGTGAAATTATCTAAAAAGGATATTCTCTCGACCGATGCCGGGGTGAGACCCCTTGCAGTGCCCGGTTTCAGCCAAGACCCTAGCCAAGTTTCGAGAGAGCACCAAATACGGGTGGGTCCCACAGGCGTCATTCACGTCATCGGTGTGAAGTTGACCGACCACCGGAGAGCCGCCCAAGAAGTCCTGGACCGCCTCGTCCCCTCCCTGCTTTCAACCTGCCCCAACGCCCACCGAAAAACCTCCACCCACCGCCTCCCTCTCTAACAGCACCTAAATCAGATTCGGTGCCCGCTCAAAGTACCGGCAGCGGATGAGGTCTTCAGCCATGAGCAGCGACGGGTGGCGGGGCCCTGTCGCCCGCTTATAGTTTTACCCAGGGCAAAGAGTGGCGCCTGCTGCCGGGGAAAAGGCGAAAATTATCTGCTGCGGGTGACGCCGATTTTTGGGCAGAGGGCTTGGAGTTTGCAGCGGCTGCAGTGCGGAGAAACAGGTTGGCAGAGGTTTTGGCCGAAACAGACCAGGAGCTCATTGATCTCGATCCAGTAACGAGCCGGAAGAGTTTTTCGGAGGGCCGTCTCCGTTTCCTCCGGTGTCTTGGTTTGAACAAGTCCCCAGCGATTGGAGATGCGGTGCACATGCGTATCCACGCAGATGCCGGGTTTGCCATGCCCCACCGTCATGACAAGATTCGCCGTCTTTCGCCCCACGCCTGGCAGGGCCAAAAGCTCCTCCATTGACCCCGGAACCCTGCCCTGATGACGTTCCAAGAGAAGTTCGCAAATTCTACGGAGACTCCTGGCCTTGGTTCGGTAAAAACCCACAGGATAGATGAGTTTCTCGATCTCTTTCTGATCCAGCATTAAAAGCGCCTCCGGCGTCTGGGCCAATTGAAATAACCGATGGCTGGCCTCTGCCGTCGTTTGATCCTTGGTGCGCAGACTAAGGACGGTGGACACCAGGACCTTGAAAAGGGCCGTTTTTCCTTGGGCAAAGGTTCCGACGATGGGCTGCTTCCATTGCTTCACTTCACTGCGGAGAATGGAAAGCATCTTGGGCAAGCGCTGCAACATGGGCGTATTATACCTAAAAGGGGATGTTTATGTTATATTCGCCGTATGCTTAAGGCATTTTCCGAAAGCCTGCTTTCATTTGTTTTCCCGGTGTCCTGCGAGATCTGCGGGGAACTCTTGCCTCTCAAGAATTTAGGCGGGGTCTGCGAAACATGCCAAAAAACGCTCTCGCTGATTCCTGCGCCGCACTGCCCGAAATGCGGGCGTTTCTCATCGGAATTTACAAAAGACTGCTCCGCCTGCCGCGGGGAGATGTTTTATTTCAACAGCGTGCACGGAGCCGTCTATTATGACGGACGCGCAAAAGAGCTTTTGCGCGCTTTCAAATTTGAGAGGAGAACACTCCTGGCAGGACCGCTCTTAGATCTGCTTGAAAGATCCATCCGCGAAAACTGCATCACCGGAGCCTGGGACGGCGTCGTTGCCGTCCCCATGCATCCCTTACAGCGTTTCGAAAGAGGCTTTGATCAGGCCCAGCTACTGGCCCGAGGCGTCTCCAAATTAGTGGGCAAACCATTTCTGCGAGGGGCTCTTCTCTCAAAGCTCCCCAGGAGAACTCAATCGCTTCTCGGTAAAACGCAGAGGAAAGAAAACGTAAAGGGCCGCTTTTCTCCGGGGCGAAACATGGATCTCTCCGGAAAAAAAATCCTCCTTGTGGATGATATTCTGACCACGGGTGAAACCGCTTCTCAGTGTGCAAAGGTCTTGAAAGATTCCGGGGTGGTCTCGGTCGATGTGATGGTCGTTGCGAGGGGCCTTTGAAACTCATCCGCGACCATATTCTGTCTGAATTTGTCAATCCGCTCCTGGCCAGCATGTTCGGACTTTTAGGGCTTTTTATTCTGGGACGCGGCCTCATCCAGATGGCGGATTTTGTATTCAACAAGTCAGTCGATCTATTTTTGGTGATTCAGCTTCTCCTATACTCGCTGCCTTTCATCATCATTTTTGTAACCCCGATGTCCGTCATGCTTGCGACCCTATTGGCGTTCCGTAAATTATCCACGGATAATGAGATCACCGCACTTCGCGCAAGCGGCATATCCCTATCCAAGATCACAGCCCCCCTCTTTGTGTTCGTCTTTGTGCTGTGTCTTGCTTCTCTTTTTCTCAGCGACCGCGTGGCCTCCTCTACGCATTACACGTACCGGCTTCTGCTGGCTCGGATCGGGCTCGAAAACCCCGGGGCAGCGCTGGAAGAGGGCACATTCATTAAAAAGTTCAAGAATTTTGTGATCTTTATCTACGAGATCGACAGGAATAAATTGAACAATATCCGGATCTACCAACCTCAGGAGGGGCGGCCGGTCCGCACCATCATCGCGCAAAAAGGCGAATTCATCTCGATTCCGGAACGCGGGATCATCAAACTTAAGCTGATCCACGGAACAAGCGACGAGCCTGACCCGAAAGACCCGGCCAAGCTTTACAAACTTAATTTCAAGACCTATGACCTTCCGCTCAACCTCTCGGATATCCGGGAATCGGACAAGCCCGGAAAAAAACCCAAGGACATGACCATCCGTGAATTGTCGAGTGAGATCGAGCGTTTGGGTAAGGAGGGTATCAAGGCGACCTACTCTCTTTCTGCGGAGATCCACGACAAGATAGCCATGGCATTCTCCAGTTTTATTTTCCTCCTGATCGGGATCCCGCTGGGAATCACCAGCCGCAGGAATGAGAGATCGATGAGTTTCGTTCTGGGCCTGGCCGTCATCACCCTTTACTGGGTCCTTTCGATCGGCGGAAAGGCGCTGGCCCAGAAAGGAATGGCGCCCCCGTTGTTCTGCCTGCAGTTCGCGAATATGTTCATAGGACTTATTGGATTTTTTATGTACCGAACCCTGGCAAAACGCTGATGCGTATCCTGGACCGTTACCTTCTCAATAGCTTTACGCAGGCACTGATTTATTGCCTTTGTCTTTTTTTTATCCTCTTCATTGTCATTGATATTTTTAATAACCTGGATGAGTTCTTGAAAAGCGGGGTTCACCTTAGGCTCATCATCACCTATTACCTCTATTCGCTGCCCGGGATCTTCATCCAAGTGGTGCCCATCGCCGTCCTGGTATCGATCCTGTATGGCCTGGGAACGCTCAACAGGCACAATGAGATCACCGCGATCAAGGCTAGCGGCATCAGCGCCTTTCATATCCTGGCGCCTTATCTTTTCATAGGAGCCGTCATTAGCTTTGGGATTTTCCTGCTCAGCGAGAAAGTCGTTCCAAGAACCTCGATCACGTCTACGTCGATCATGGAAGGCCTGATCGAGAAAGGAAAAAAGAATTTTAACGAACGTTCCATTAAAAACGTGACTCTTTTTTCGAAAAGCGGTCTCATGGTGTACGCGCGTGAGTTTGAGTTGTCCACGAACACGCTCTACGACCTCGTCCTCCTCGATGAGGACCCTGAACGCCTGATGCAGACGAAAATTACGGCTAAAAAAGCAGCCTATGAAGATAACGGTCGTTGGAAACTGCATGAGGCGATCCAATTCGAGATGAACACGCGCGGGGAACTCTCCGGGGATCCGCAATTCTCGGACAGTCTCGTGGTGAACATGGCGGCGGCACCCTTGGACTTAATAAGAGATTCTTCCCAGATCGAAACCATGAACACGGGGCAGCTCAAGGAGTACATGAAGCACCTGAGGGGCGCCAGCCGGAAGCTCGCCCAAAAACTGCTGGTGGATTTTCATTACAAGATCGCATTCCCGTTCGTGAGTTTCGTCGTCATCTTGATCGGCGCGCCGCTGGCCATGAGCACGGAACGCGGTGGAGCCCTGCGAGGAATAGCGGCAAGCGTGGCGATCGTGCTGCTGTACTACGGAATCAATTCGCTATGCTTGGCTTTCGGAAAAGGCGGGCACTTGCCGCCGATTTTCTCGGCGTGGTTCTCGAACCTGTTCTTCGCGGGCGTCGGACTGTACCTGATCAAAAACAGTTCATAAATTCGTCGTTCCGAGCGAAGCGAAGAATCTTAGATCTTTCTCCGCCAAAGATCACTAGCGGATCAGGATGACGTTTATGTCCCGGCTTCCCAACCCGATAGATATTTTTCTTGTTCCTTGGACAGGACGTCCAGCGAAACTCCCATGCTTTCAAGTTTTAGGCGTGAAATCTCCCTGTCGATGTCTTGAGGAACACGATACACTTTCTTTTCGAGAGACTTGTAATTTTTCGCGACCCACTCGGCGGACAACGCCTGGTTGGCAAAACTCATGTCCATCACCATGGCCGGATGCCCCTCTGCAGCGCCAAGATTGACCAGACGTCCTTCCGCGATAAGAAAAACCCTCCGGCCGCTCGGCAGTAAAAATTCTTGGACATTCTCGCGCGCAACCCGCTCTTTCTTTGCTATCTGACGCAGGCTCTTGATATCAATCTCCACGTCAAAATGGCCTGAATTTGCCACAATCGCCCGATCTTTCATGGCTAGGAAATGCTCTTTCCGAATCACGCTTTTATTGCCGGTGACCGTGATAAACACATCCCCCGATTTAACGGCCTCTTCCATGCGCATCACCCGGTGACCGTCCATCACAGCCTCGAGAGCTTTTAGAGGGTCCACTTCCGTGACAATGACGCGGGCTCCCAGTCCATGGGCCCTGGCCGCCACGCCCCTGCCGCACCAACCGTAACCCGCCACCACGACCGTGGAGCCGGCAATGAGAAAATTCGTCGCGCGAATGATCCCATCCATCGTCGACTGTCCGGTTCCGTAACGATTGTCAAAAAAATGCTTCGTGTCCGCATCGTTGACAGCCACGATAGGGAATAAAAGTTTATGCTGCGCCTCAAGGCTGCGCAGACGAATAACACCTGTAGTCGTTTCCTCGGTGCCAGCCATCACGTTCCGGCGATACTTGGCCGGCTCTTTGTGGATCGCCGAAACCAGATCCGCACCATCGTCCATGGTGATATGAGGCGCGTGAGCCAGCGCCGAAAATACATGGGAGTAGTAGGTCTTGGTATCCTCCCCCTTGATCGCGAGAACCGAAATGCCATAGTCTTTGACCAGCGTCGCCGCAATATCGTCCTGGGTGCTCAATGGGTTGGACGCAATAAGCACCACCTCGGCACCACCCATCTTGAGGACATTCGCAAGGTTTGCGGTTTCGCTCGTCACATGGAGGCAGGCGGACAGCCGGATACCCTTGAGGGGCTTCTCCTTCAAAAAACGCTTTCCGATCCTTTCCAGAACCGGCATATGGTGACCTGCCCATTCCATACGAAGCTTGCCTTTGGGGGCTAGCCGAATATGCGCAATATCGACCTTGATCTTTTTTGCGGGGGATTTTTTTCCAGCAACAGCCGCCGAAAATGAGGTCACTTGATACTCCTTTTTAACTGGCTAACTTTGTCGAGTTCTTCCCAACTAAAACCTTCTTCATCCCGGCCGAAATGACCATAGGCCGCGGTCTGTCTATAAACAGGCCGCCTCAACTTCAAGTCCCGGATGATACCGGCAGGTGTTAGATCAAAATTATCCCAAACCAGCTTCGTAAGTCTCTCGCAGGAAAGCTTCGCCGTCCCGAAAGCATCTACCATGAGCGAGACGGGTTGAGCGATGCCGATGGCATAGGCGATCTGGATCTCGCAGCGTGAACAAAGTTTCGCCGCCACGAGATTTTTCGCGATGTACCGGGCCATGTAGGAAGCGGAACGGTCCACCTTCGTCGGATCTTTTCCGGAGAAAGCGCCGCCGCCATGCGAGCCGACCCCTCCATAGGTATCCGCGATAATCTTGCGTCCGGTAAGCCCGGTGTCTGCCTGCGGACCTCCCACCTCAAAACGCCCTGTGGGATTGATCAAAATCCGAGTCGTCTTGTTCAGATAGCGCGCCGGAATAACCTTTTCGATGACCTGTTTTCTAATGTCATTTTGGATATCTTTCATTTTCGCTGCTTTATCGTGATGAGCGCTTACCACAACGGTGTGAACATGGGCTGGCTTTCCATCCCGGTATTCCACCGTCACCTGGGATTTTCCATCCGGACGCAGGTAAGGCAGTTTTTTCGTTTTACGAAGCTCTGCGAGACGCCGTGTCAGCTGATGCGCCAGGGAAAGCGTCAGCGGCATGTACTCCGGTGTTTCATCCGTGGCATAGCCAAACATCATTCCTTGATCGCCCGCTCCGCCGGTATCCACGCCCATGGCGATGTCCGGCGATTGTTCCTGAATGGAGGTGATCACCGCGCAAGTCTTGTAGTCGAATCCGTAAGAAGGGCTGTCGTAGCCGATCTGTCGTATTGTCTCCCGGACGATTTTTGGGATATCCACATAGCAGGATGTGGTAACCTCACCCGCCACAAAAGCAAGGCCGGTCGTCACCAGCGTTTCGCAGGCAACGCGGCCGTTGGGGTCCTTGCTGAGGATCGCATCCAGAATAGCATCGGATATTTGGTCTGCCACCTTGTCGGGATGACCCTCGGTGACGCTCTCGGACGTGAATAAATAGCTTCTTGCCTTGGTAAACATACAAACCTCCTAACTCACTGACGAAGTAAGCGACCATGGTACCACAACGACGCTATTTGGAACTTCTTAGAATTTGTTGGTACTTGAGCTTCAAAAAATTTACGATCTCCACCCCAGACTTGAGGGTCATCACATATTGAGCGATCTGACGCGCCTCCTCGTAGCTGATGGAGCGCACGATCTTTTTAATTTCCGGCACCATCACAGGCGAGGTTGAGATCTCATCCATCCCTAGCCCGACAAGCACCGGGGTAAAAATCGGATCTCCCGACATCTCACCGCAAATTCCCACCCAGATCTTTTTCGCATGGCCCGCATCGATGATCGTTTGCAATAGGCGCAGCACAGCCGGATGCGCCGGCTCGTACAAGTAGGCAATGCGTTCGTTGATGCGGTCCACCGCAAGCGCATACTGAATCAAGTCGTTCGTTCCTACGCTAAAAAAGTCCACTTCCTCCGCCAAAATATCACACGTCATCGCCGCGGACGGGATCTCGATCATGGCACCGACTTCCATTTTCTCATCGAACCCGATTTTTTTTGCCCGAAGCTCCGCCCTGGCTTCTTCCAACAATTTGTTGGCCTGCCGCACCTCTCCAACACCGGAAATCATGGGATACATCATGCGAAGCTTTCCGTCCACACTCGCCCGGAGAATTGCCCGAAGCTGGGTCTTAAAAATTTCGGGCGAAGCCAGACAAAACCGGATCGCCCGCCATCCCAAGAACGGGTTCATCTCATGCGGCATCTCAAGATGCGACAAAAATTTGTCACCGCCAAGATCGAACGTTCGAACGATCACGGGCTTGGGCGCTATGGCGGTCACCACTTTTTTATAGGCCTGATATTGCTCTTCCTCGGAGGGCAGGTCGACGCGGTTCATGTACAAAAACTCGGATCGGTAGAGCCCGATGCCATCCGCCCCGTGCGACAGCACGGAGGGCGTCTCTTCTGGAAACTCGATGTTGGCGGCCAATTCCAGGCGGTGACCATCCGTCGTGACGCAGGGTAAGCTCTTAAAACGCTTGAGGCTCCGGTTAAATTCGGTGTGCCGTGCATGATCCTGACGGAATTTTTGGAGTTCCGCCGTGGAGGGGTTGACCGCCACAATCCCCTGGATCCCATCCACGACCACAAGGTCCCCGGTACGGATCTGGCGGGTCGCGTTCTCAAGACCGACCACTGCCGGGATCTCCAGCGATTTCGCCATGATCGCGGTGTGAGACGTGCGTCCGCCGATGTCTGTGGCAAATCCGATCACGTTCTTCCGGTGCATCACAGCCGTGTCGCTGGGCGCCAGATCATACGCCACGAGGATCACTTTCTCTTTAATTTCGCTTAAAGAGGCGCGTCTATCCCCCACAAGATGCCGGAGAATTCTCCGGCCTACATCACTGATGTCGCTGACCCGCTCACGCAGGTATTCATCGTCAATTTTGAGGAACGCCTGGACGTGCTTCCGAAGAACCTGCGAAAAGATGTGCTCGGCATTCAATTTTTCTTTTTTGATGCCCTCCATCACCTCTTCGATGATGGCGCGATCCTCCAATATCATGAGATGCGCGTTAAAAATATCTCCGTGTTCTTGGGAAATCTCTTTCGAGATCTTGTCACGGATCTTTTGGATCTCGGCGCGAGTTTCCGTGAGCGCATCCTGGAATCTCGTGATCTCCCTGGGAATCATCGACTCCTTGATACTGCGCTTCTCGATCACCATTTCTTCGCTGTCGAGAACATAGGCTTTCCCGATCACGATCCCCGATGAGGCCGCGATGCCTTTAAGCGTCTTCATTTAGACGAGCCTTTCTTTTTTTCTTCTTCGCGGTCAGCTTTCAGGAATTCCTCCAGTTCAGCCATCGCACTCTGAGCGTCTTCTCCGTTCACCTCAATCTCGATCGTGCTGCCCTGATTAGCGGCAAGAGTCATGAGGCCCATGATCGATTTCCCGTTCACCGCATCGGCACCCTTACGCACCGTGACCTCCGAATTATACTTGATCGCGATCTTTACGAACAGTGACGCGGGACGGGCGTGGAGGCCCTGAGAGTTTTTGATCTTGATCAATCGCTTTAGGATCATGCTGATTTTGAGACCTCAAGCGTGAATGTTTGTTTTGCCGAATTCTTTGGATCGATCGTCATCTCTTTCTGAAAAAGAACCGCCAGCTGCTGATAGGTGCTCTCCAGACCACTTTCGGACCCGGAAACGGTCTCCTGGGGGGTCGCATGCATCAGAGCCTCCGAATCCGTGCTTAGGCGGATCTCGAGCCCGCGCCAGGCGTCCTTGAACGTTCGGCTAAGCACCTGGGATTCCGTAACTCCCAGGGCCATGGACAGCTCCCCGATGGAGAAATTAAACTCGACGCCAAAACAAAAAGAGAGCCTCTGGCGGCTTTCGTTCCGGATCTCATAAGCCACCCGGACCGTGCCGACAGCCGGCGCATCCACACTCTTTTTTACCCGCAGCAGGAACTTTTTCTTTCCAAGGCGCACGGATCCTTTCCTCTCAAAATGAAGTCTCTCAACTCCCGGGGATTTTTGGAGCTCAGCCGCGTAGACGCCGTCAACGAAATCCCCGGCCTCTTTGTAGGAGGAGCGCTGAAAATCCCCAGCGCTGACCGGCGCTGCAAAAAAATGATCCAAAAATGACAATTTACGGTACCCGTCGTAGCAAAGTTTTTTTTCCAAGCCCTTGTCCTTAACTCCCAAAATCTGATGGATCGAGACCGGAGCAAACGCCTTGATGCCGTTCAGGTTCGGTACCACAAAACGGTGATACGGCTCCGGCCGGCGCTGCAATGTGCAGAGAAGATTCGCGGCCGTCGGCAAATAATCCAATTCCTCCATCGCGGCTCCGTAACGGGCATTGAAGAATGAAACCTGGTCTTTCTGACGGAGTCTCCAGCTCTCTCCCGAGCCCAGCGGCACCAGGTCAAAACCAGTGCCATCCGAAAGCCAGGCATCCGCCTTGATCAAATTCTCAAAAACGGAAGACCGAAGATGATGCAAATAGAGCCCCCCGAAAACCCCGTGCCAATAGGAGCAATTGCACTGCGCCCGATAAAGAGCGGTCTTGGAGCGCTCAAAATCGAGAGAACGTCCCTGCGAAACATCCTTTTTAGCCACAAGCTCGCTTACCTGCAGCATCCGCTCTTTCATGTAGCGGCTCTCCGGATATTTCTTGAAAAAATTGTCGAAGCGTCCGCCCGACCATTCCATCATCTCGCCATAGCTGCCATGCGGGATCCTCACGGTTCGGCGGGCCTTGAATTCCTTTCGGTAGCGGCCAAAGGTAAAAAGACGGACGCGCTCATCGCTTTCCATCATGGTAAAGAAGCGATCGAGCCATTTCTGACCATAGGCGGTGTCATGGGTTCCCGGCCACAATCCAAACTTCTCGCAGTCATCGGCAAAAACAACAACTTGTTCCGGGTTGGTTTTTAGCGAATGCAAATAGGCTGCCGTATCATAAATATCCCGAAAAGGGATGAGATAACGAAGCGCCTTTATCGAGGCAAATAGGTCCAACTGATGCGCCCCCTGACGTGTCGAATAATATCCGGTCACGGGCGCGCGCAGCCCCGCTTTCTCAAAATGAGAGTCATCCAGCACCGTGTAGCACAATCCCGAAGAGACCAATGGTTCCACCAGATCCGGGTCCCAGACTCGCTCCGTGAGCCAAGCGCCTTCCAATTTTTTCCCAAACAGATCCCCTAATTTTTTCTGCATCAGCCCCAGCTGTCCGACAAGATCACGTTTCGGGATAAGACCGTAGATGGGCTCATAGTAAGCGCCGCCGAGAAACTCAATATCATGCGTTCCGGAGAGGCGCGCGAGGAGCCGCAAGAATTCCGGTTTATTGCTTTCCAGCCAATCCACGAGACTGCCGGACATATGGAATACGATCGGGAATCGCGGGTGGCTCTCAAGCACTTCAAAAAATGGCCTGTAACATTTTTCGTAAGCCTCCTCAAAGACGGAGCCAAAATTGCCGACCGGCTGGTGGGCATGCACGCAGAAGATGAAACTCTTGGGTTTATTGGGCATAGCCGTTTTTTTTCATTTTTTTAGACTCTTGGGTCCGTTTCTTGGCGTTGTTCACCAATTCCAGGATCATTTTCGAAACGCGCCTCGAATTATGGCGTACCGTGTCATGGTAGGTAATGATGTTGTCGTCCATGACCTCATAGCCAAGGCTCCGGATCTTCGTCGGGTCCGCACTGACCGGATACGCTTCTTCCTTGGCGTATTTCGCAAGCACGTTTGCGGGGATCAGCCCGGTATTCACGATCACATGGCTCACCACCTCAGGACGCGAATGCTCAATGAGCACATTCACGTGGTCAAAGGCGGTGAAGTGATCCGTCTCGTGAGGTTGCGTCATCACATTGCACACATACACCTTGGGCACCGGCACCAACGCCAGCGCGTTGGCAATATCCTCGATGAGAAGATTCGGCAGAATGCTGGTATAAAGACTGCCGGGCCCCAGAATAATCGCCTCTGCATTCTGAATCGCCTCCAGAGCATCCTGGGAGGCGCCGCAACCCTCGGGCTTCAAATGCATCCTCTCAATCGGGCTCCTGGCCTTGGTGATATTGCTCTCGCCCACGGTCATGGAGCCATCTTTGTGCTGCGCCATTAGCGTGACCATCTTGACCGTCGAGGGAACCACACGGCCGCGGATGCTGAGGATTTTCGACGCTTCGCGAATGGCCTTCTCGAAATCCCCGGTTACTTTCAACATGGCCAGAATAAAAAGGTTCCCAAAACTATGCCCCTCAAGCTCCCCGGCTTCCTTGAACCGGAACTGAAACAGGTCGCTCATCAACGCTTCGGAATCCGCCAGCGCGACGAGGCAGTTTCGAATGTCTCCCGGCGGAGGCATGTTGTATTGGCTGCGCAGTCTCCCCGAAGACCCCCCGTCATCGCCCACCGTGACAATGGCCGTAATATTCGAAGTGAACTCCTTTAACCCGTGAAGCAGGACCGAAAGCCCGGTCCCTCCCCCGATCACAACGATCCTGGGTCCGCGCTCGAGATAGCGTTTCTGGTACATGATGTTGACCAGCTCATTTTCTCGCTGCGGCAATAACACCGTCACCACGGATTTGATGATCTTTCGAATCGACACGGCCACGATGCCCACACCCAAAAGCACGATGAGACTGCCGCTGGTCGCTTGAGGTTCCGTGATCGTGATCACGAAACCCATCGAACACAGAATGACCCCAAAGCAGCAGAGCAGAATCCAGCGCTTCACGCGCATTCCTGGATAAAGCCATTTGAATAGACCCATCGATGATCACCTAAATCCTTTTAATATCGCGGACACACCCGTAACGAACGCTAGTGACGTTCGTTACGGTAAAACTACGGAAACACTACTTCAGGGCTTCTTGGCGTCTTCTTCCCGAATAAGCTTGAGAATGGCTTTTTCGTCCTTAAGGGCTTTGAGAGATTCACGGAAAAACTTGTCTTTTAAAAGTCTAGAAATACGCGCCAACCCCTTTAAATGAGGCCCTGCCGAATCCTCAGGTGCCACCAGCAAGAAAAAAATGTAGACGGGCTCCCCATCCAACGCGTCAAAGTCGACCCCCTGCGGGGAAATCCCCAGTGCTGCCACCAGCTTTTTGACGGAATTTATTTTTGCGTGAGGAATGCCCACGCCCTGGCCTATCCCCGTCGACCCCAGGCTCTCCCTGGCGAACAGAACTTTAACCAACTCTTCCTTACCCTTAATCCCCTCGGCCTTGGCCAGAATCTCCACCAACTCCCGAAGCGCGGCTTCCTTGGTCGTAGACTTCAAGTTGGCAGTAACCGCCTTTTCATTTAAAAACTCTATGATTTTCATACTTCTATCTGTCTCCTCATACGGACGTGAACGCACCATCACAAATTCGAGCGGGAGAAGGGATTCGAACCCTCGACCTCAACCTTGGCAAGGTTGCACTCTACCGCTGAGTTACTCCCGCTTAATTTTTAAGATCTTACTTTAAAAGAACACACCAACAAAATCCGCAGTCAAGATCGGCGCGAAGTGAGTTTTTCCAACCAAAGAGTTGTATTCTAATCAAATGCGCTTATTAAGCCAACTGATTTTTTAAGCTTGAAAACCGGAGGAGTTAGGAGGAGAAAGAGGGGGGTCGGCGCCGGACTCTCTTCAAATCCTTTCCGCAGAGGTAACTTTAAGTGGGCGGAAGAGGATTTGAACCTCCAAGGGTTGCCCCACGAGCTCCTAAGGCTCGCGCGTCTGCCAGTTTCGCCATCCGCCCTCTAAAAACAACGATAAGGGGCATCGTGACCGCTGCCCTTTCCGTTCCCAGAATTACGAAGAATCAGGCCGTATCCGACCTCTCGGCGATCGAAAATTTGGCGGCCACCACCAGTTCCAGGTAAAGAAAATCAAAAGGTTTCAACACGTACCCATAGGCTCCGATCTCCATCGCTTTGTGGACCTTTTCTTCATCTTCCTCGCCGGAGGCCATGACAACACCCAGCGTCGGATGTAGTTTGAGGATCTCTCTTAGGGTGTCAATCCCGTTCATTCCGCCCATGTTCATATCCAGTAAAACGATGTCCGGTTTATTCGCCTTTATTTTCTCGAGAGCCTCTTCGCCGCTATGGGCTTCCGTCACCGCGTACCCTTTCTTTCCAAAAAACAAGGCAAGTATTTGGCAGATACTTTTTTCATCGTCTACCACAAGAAGATTTTTCGCGGGCGAGGATGCCTTTGGGGGCTTTCCCGCATTGGCCAGGATTCTTTCCGTGCGTTCGGCCAATACCTGCAGGGACACGCTTTTATGAAGCACTTCATCGGCGCCGGCCTGACGCATCTCCTTTTCAAGCAGGGCATCCACTTTCACGGAATAGATCACAATGGGAATGCGGTTGCCGGAAGCGCGGATCCTCCTGAGAAGAGCCGTGCCCAATTCACCCGGCATCATCACGTCAAGAATGATGAGATCGAAAACTTGAGCACTCATTAAACTTGCCGCGTGGTCCGTGCTGATCGCCGTCAAGACCCCATGGCCCCGCCCGGTAAAAGTGTGATGAAGCGCTTCACGAAACCCAAGCTCATCGTCAACGACCAGGATCTGCGCCAATTGTGCCTCCCCTTTTATTCCAGGTAAATGGAGACTTGGACCGGATCCGTAGCGCTGGACGGGTCCATTTCTCCAAACTCTTTAACGACACTATGCAACACCTCTATTCGACCCATGAATTTTCCCATTCTATCCTTCGGGACAAAAAAGACAAGATGACTCGGGGATTCGTCTAAAACCGTCAAATAAAGATCTTGAAAAATCTGTTTGAGTTCCCCGTAGCTGGATTTTGAAATGTGATAATGCCAATGAGCATAGCCCTCCTTTGGCTTCCCCTCAGCAGACCCTTCACGGCGAATCGAAACAGTGGTCCCCGGGGCTGTCACAGGCGTCGTGACAACAGATACGGTCGGCGTCACAGCCGCCACGAGTTCTTTTGGGACCCTTCGGAGACTCACGATCGTGACGACGGCAATCACCGTCCCTGCCAGGATCACAAGGACGGCCAGCCAAAAAAACTGCGTAGCCAGCGACGATTGATTTAGGACAATCTTCTCAACGGGTGATGCAACCATCGGCGGAACAGGAACGGCTTGGCGATGTTTTTCAAACTCATACAGGACTGTGGAAGACATGTCGGGTGGAACGCTGACTTCCCCCAACTCGTACAGACGATAAGACAACGTTCCGACGGAAGATGCATAGGCCCGGCAGCTTGCACAACCCTCTAAGTGAAACTGAATATTCTGGTAATCTTTCTCGTCCAGCAAATTATCCAGGAACGTGTGTATCACCGGACGGATCGATTCACACGGCATCAGGAAGCCCTCATTTTCTTTTCCAGGACAACTTGAACCGCTTCCCTCAGGCGTTCCCGGGCCCCCAAACAAGCAGATCTTATCGCCCGAGGTTGTGATCCAAGAATACCTGAGATCCTCTCAAACGAAAAATGGCATTGATCCCGAAGCAAGAGTATTGCCTTATCCTCAGGCGATAGGTAAATAAGCGCCTCGCGGACAATCTTGAGAGACTCTTTCCTTGGAGGTGGAAAATCACCGATCGTGGAAAGATCCCCGCGACCCCCGGGGATCATCCCCTCGAACTCTTTCAACGCCTGGCGAAAAAGACCCTCCAGAAAAAAGCCATCACGCGGGATTCGCTGCATCTGCTGAAAGGCAGCCGTGAATGAATTAGAAGCGATTTCAAATGCCTGCTCGCGGCTAAAAGCCGCAAAGGAGAGAATAAAACCAAATAAAAGTTTTTCATACCGTTCAATAAGCAGCTTCCGCGCGCCAGGCTCGCCTATCGCGCGTTCAAGAATATCCTTTTCGCCGTCGCTAACACACTTTATCGGATCATCCATATTTTTGTGCGCCGTTTTCTCTTCAATCCCTACAATAACATCATTTTTTGGCGCCGGGTTCTCTTCAATCCCAAACCTAAACCCGATTTTTCGTCGCAGCAGACTCAGATGCGAGGCGCGTGTGAGTACGCGCGGAGGCGCTATGGGAATAGCGTCGCACAAGCGGACGAACACGCAACGAAGCAGATGAGCTTGCTCCGACGAAAAATCCGTGCGCCGAGTAGGGATTGCCGCCCTGCGCGCGCCACTTCGTCTGTCGCGCTGCGGGTCGGGCATTCGCCCGGCTGACGCGCCGACTTCACGGCGCTTTTCCTCCCTGCGGTCGGCGCCGGGCTCTCTTCAATCCCTACAATACCATCATTTTTTGGCGCCGGGAGTTCAAATGCGAGGCGCGTGCTAGCGGGCGCCGAGACGTCCGCCAAAGTTCTGTGGCGGACGTCGCAGGTGAACGCGACGCACGCAACGATGCAGATGAACTCCCGCCGCCAAAAAATGTGCGCCGAGTAGGGATTGAACCTACGACCCGCTGATTAAGAGTCAGCTGCTCTACCAACTGAGCTATCGGCGCTAAAAATTTCTATAACACCCTGTGTTGCAGGGATTGCCCGCCAGAGGCGGGTCCCCGCCTGCCAGCTGGCGGGCAGGTGCCTACGGCGGAAACCTACGACCCGCTTTCGCCAAAAATCGCGGCGAATCTCCGCCACATGGCTTTGGCGGATTCGTCTATGCTCTAGGACGGATTCGCCGATGTTCTGTGGCGAACGTCCACATATCACGGCGATGCTCTGTGGACGAGTCCGCCGTGATCTGTGGCGGAAGCTGCTCTACCAACTGAGCTATCGGCGCTAAAAATTTCTATAACACCCTGTGTT
>CAYZGM010000017.1:0-28360 GCA_964478015.1 uncultured Planctomycetia bacterium | reverse complement strand
GTCTCGCTCCAAAATCATCTCGGCCAGTGTGCCCATTAGTTAGCGAAAGGTCAGTAACGTTTGATCCGTGCGATTATCATACCTGATTGGGGAGAATTACGCAGCTTTTTTGGAGATCATATCGAACTTGATGCAGTGCATGAAGACCACCGTAAAAATATGGAGATTCTGCACCACGTAGAAACTTCCGATCACGCGATAGGCCATTTGGCCGGTCCCGCTCTTGTTGTCGTATATTTTTTTGATGGAAACGTGCCGGTCTTTTTTTGTATTCATCATGGACTGTGTCTGCATCCATGATTGCAATTGCTCAGGATCTTGAGTCGGATTTTGCTCAAAAACGTAGTAGCGAAACTTTTTCTCGGCCCTGGCCACGACCCCGTCCTGGCTGATGTGTTCCACGATGGTCAGGTCTTTTCGGCGATGATTCTTTGATTCTAAGGTGCTGATGCTTATCTCTCTCATAGATCCCCTTTTACTACGACATTATAAATATATTAAATATGTGGTCTAAAAAAATAGCCACAATTGAATTATACATGACAAACTGTAACTATACAAATATCTACCTTTTGCTGCTTCTAACTATTTTCTTCTCCTCTCCTCTTGCAAGTCTTTGAATATTCCTCCGATGAGTCCAAAAAACCAAGCAGGCTAACGCTAAAAATAGCGCCTGGATTTCGGGTTCCGGAATCCAGTAAAATCCGCCGACGCATAGGGCCAGAACGGCGATCAGGGAGCTCAAAGACACTATCCTTGAGACTAAAAAAGACAGGGCCCAAACTCCCGAGACCAGGCCGAAGAGGCCCGGGTAAAGCGCCATGAGAACCCCGGCCCCCGCGGCGACACCCTTGCCGCCCTTAAAACCTAAAAAGGGCGTAAATACGTGCCCAAGAATGGCCGCTAACCCGAGAGTTAGTGCAACATTAGGCTCCAAACCAAGGCCTAAAAAAAGATAAACAGGTAGCGCCCCTTTCAATAGATCCAGGATCAAAACAGCCGCGCCGGGCCACTTTCCCAGGACGCGGAAAACATTCGTCGCGCCAACATTTCCGCTGCCGTGCTGCCGGATGTCGATATTTTTCAGCAGCTTCCCGGCGAGATACGCGGTTGGGATCGCCCCCACGAAATAAGCCAGGACAAAATAGAAAGCCATCCTTACCCCGTCCATAGTCACGACTTCTGCATCATTTTGCCGCCCATCTGAACATACACAATCCCGGACCACACGGTGAACAGAATGGAAACCGCCTGGAGAGTGAGCCTAATTTCTGGGGGAGCCATGATCAAGGAAACAAAAAGAGCGACCATTTGAACAACGGTAGTGATCTTGCCTACAAAAATAGGTCTTGGCTTCAGCTGACCGCTTGTAAAAAAAATAATGACGGAGCCGATCACGATCACCACGTCTCGTGAAATAATCGGAATCGTCACCCAGGCAGGGATATGCATTTCATGCGGCAGATGGGTCATCAGCGACAGGCATAAGAAACCGCTCAAAAGAAGCAGCTTATCCGCAATCGGGTCGATGTAAGAACCCAGCTCCGTTGTTTCGTTGCGCTTTCTCGCCCAATACCCATCCAAAGCATCAGAAAGACAGGCCAAAAGAAAAATGATGCTCGAGACATGCCGCAGGTACGCGCGTTCAGGGGAATAATAAAGAAGTGTGGCGATAAAAACAGGCACGAAAAAGATCCGCGTAAGCGTGATCCGATTCGCGAGATTCACCCCATCCTCTCTTTCCAAACTGTGCATCGCACGATTGGACACGTTGTGTAGGCTGAAAAAGGGGATAGGGTCATTCCACCGCGCCTATTCTTTTGAGAGGCCACCACCGGAAGAAAGCCTTGCCAAGCATGTTCTTCCTCGGGACAAAGCCCCAAAAACGGCTGTCCGTGGAATTGGCGCTATTGTCCCCCAGAACAAAATAAGAATTTTCCGGAACCTTGATCGCCTGATTGGGAGCGCCATAGGGGTCGTGGTTGTAGTAGGTAAAATTGCTGAATAATTTTGGATCCTCCAGGACACGGTCATTGACATAGATCTTGCCGCCCCGGATCTCCACCTTGTCCCCGCCAAGACCAACCAATCGCTTGATGAAATCTTTTTTGGGGTCCACGGGGTACTTAAAAACAATGATGTCGCCGCGCTTGGGAGGCTCAAATCGATAGACAAACTTATTCACAAAAAGTTTGTCTCCCTCCATAAGCGTCGGGCGCATCGAACCTGACGGGATCTTGAACGCCTGCACCACGAAGGTGCGGATAATCAGGGTTAAGATCAACGCGACGATAATGGAGTGGGCCCACTCGATCGCCTCTCGTTTCAGGGTTTGTTTATCCATGACTATTCAGCTTTCAGCGCGGCCAAGAACGCCTCCTGAGGGATCTCGACCCTGCCAAATTGCTTCATGCGCCGTTTGCCCTCTTTCTGTTTTTCCCACAATTTGCGTTTGCGCGTGATGTCGCCGCCGTAGCACTTGCCGGTCACGTTCTTCCCCACCGGCTTGACGGTTTCACGGGAGATAATCTTCCCCCCAATCGCTGCCTGAATCGCCACTTCGAACAATTGCCTCGGAATAAGCTCCCTTAATTTTTCGCAAAGCGAGCGCCCTTTATGCTGGGCGCGCTCACGATGAACGATCGAGCTGAATGCATCACACAATTCATTGTTGATAAGAATATCGAGCTTCACCAAATCGCTTTCGCGGTGTCCCATGAGCTCATAATCCATCGAGCCGTAACCTTTCGAAATGGATTTGATACGATCATAAAAATCGACGATGATCTCCGAAAGCGGAAACTCATAGAGGATTTTCACGCGGTCCTCACTGATATACTCGGTACTCTTATACACTCCGCGGCGGGATTCACACAATTCCAGAATGGCCCCGATAGACGCCGGTGGAACAATGATCGATCCGTCCACAAAAGGCTCCAGAATGGCCGAGATCTGGCTTACATCCGGCATCTTTGTTGGGTTCTCGATCTCCACGAGCTCCCCGTCCGTCTTTCGGACCTTGTACGCCACGCTGGGGGTCGTGATGACAAGATTCATGTCGTACTCGCGTTCCAGGCGTTCCTGGACGATTTCCATGTGTAAAAGTCCGAGAAAGCCGCAGCGAAAACCGAATCCGACGGAGGCCGAGCTTTCAACCTCGTACACAAAAGACGCATCGGAAAGCTGTAATTTTTCCATGGCACCCTTCAACGCTTGAAAATCCTTGGAATTGACGGGATAGATGCCTGCGAACACCATGGGCCGCACCGGCTTGTATCCGGGCAGCGCATGAGCCGCCGGATTTTCCAAGGTCGTGATGGTATCTCCGTTCTCCACTTCCTTGGCTGAGCGGATATTGCAGGTAATGTAACCGACCTCGCCGCATTCCAATGATTCGCAAGCCACGAGCTTGGGGGTTAAGACGCCCACCTCTAAAATCTCGAACGTTTTTCCGCTCGACATCATCTGGATCTTCATGCCCTTGCGAAGCGATCCATTGAAAACGCGCGCGTAGACAATGACGCCTTGATAAACGTCATATTGAGAATCAAAAATAAGTGCCTGCAAGGGTTTACTCGAATCACCCAACGGCGGCGGGATTTTCTCCACGATTCTTTCCAGGATCTCCACCACGCCCGTCCCCAGCTTCGCGCTGGCCAAAACAATGTCCTTTTCGTCTATTCCCAAGATCTGGTGGATCTGCTTTTTTACTTTTTCAGGCTCGGCGGTGCTAAGATCTATCTTGTTGATCACGGGAATGATCACCAGATTATGCTCCATCGCCAGATAAAGATTGGCAACCGTCTGCGCCTCTACGCCCTGCCCGGCATCGACGAGAAGAAGCGCGCCTTCACAGGCGCGCAGACTTTTGGCAACCTCATATGAAAAATCGACATGCCCAGGCGTATCGATCAAATTGAGCGTGTAAAGTTCGCCGCTCGAATGCTTGTAGCGTATTTTGACGGAACTGGCCTTGATCGTGATGCCTCGTTCTTGCTCAAGATCCATGTCGTCCAACATCTGGTTGTGAAAAGTCCGGTTATCAATGGCTCCCGTGACTTCAAGAATGCGGTCGGCGAGCGTGGATTTTCCATGGTCCACGTGCGCGATGATTGAAAAATTGCGGATATGGGACTGCTTCACAGGCTAAATGCGAATTCGCCGCCCTGGCGGACAAGGGATTCTGCAAGTTCTTTCGAGGTAGCCTCTGAATAAATGCGCAAGATCGGCTCGGTGCCCGACAGGCGAAAGAGAAGCCAGCTGTCGTCGTCCAGCACATATTTCACGCCGTCCTGCCTATTCACTTCCTTTAGGTGATGTCCGCCGAGATCAATGGTCAGATCCTTGGCCAGCGCTTCGAAAAGCTTGGGTTTTAATTCATTCGGGTAGTCCAAATCGCTCCTGACATAGTGGAGCTTGCCGAACTCTTTTTCGACAGAACGCAGAATTTCTTCAAAATTTTGCCGGCGCATCGCCATCATCTGCATCAACAACAAACCCGAGAGCATCCCGTCTCGCTCATAGAGGTAGTTTTGAAAACCAATACCGCCGGATTCCTCGCCTCCGATCAAGACGTTTTCGCGACGCATGATGTCGCACACATACTTGAAACCGATCGGCGTCTCGTGGATTTTCAAGCCCAGCTTTTTTGCGACCTTGTAAATAAGCGCCGTGTTGGAGATCGTGGTCACAACGCTCCCCGTTTTTTTTAAATCTTCAACGAAATGGATCATGATGAGAGACAGGATAATGCCGGGTGAAATGAACTCGCCGCCCGGCCGGATGGCGCCCACACGATCCGCATCGCCGTCGGTTGCCACGCACAGATCAAAATCTCCTTTTTTCATCAGCTCCGATGCTCTGAGAAGATTTTTGGGGATCGGCTCCGGTGCAATGCCACCGAACGTGACGTCCCGTTCGCCGCGTATCGTCGTGACACGGATCTTGCCTCCGGAAAGGATATCCTCGATGTGGCCATTCCCAACGCCGTGCATGGAATCAATGAGCACACGATAAGGCGCCTCCTTGATGACGTCCAAGTTCAAATATTTTTTTAAATAAACAAGGTATGGGTCATTCAAATTCCGGATCTCAGGGATCCCGGGAACAAACAACTTTGAGATCACAGGGTTCTTGCCGAGCTGCCTCTCCACGCCATCGGTAATATTTTTTTCTGCCGAACCTCCGTAGTCCGATTTGATCTTCACCCCGTTGTAGTCTGCGGGATTGTGGCTGGCCGTGATGGCGATCCCTCCGTCGAACTTGCCATTCACGATGGCAAAGCTCACGGCCGGCGTGGGGCAGGCGCGGTCTGATAGATGGACCGTAACCCCGTTCGCAATGAGCACCTCCGTAAAACGCTTGGCAAAAACTTCAGAATTCATTCGAAAATCATAGCCCACCGCGATCCTTGCGGGGGCTTTGCCGGGTCTGGATTCCTTCAAGTAGTCTGCGTAGGCCTGCGCTACGATCGCGACATTCTCGATCGTGAAATCTCTGGTCATCAAAGCTCGCCAGCCGTCGGTGCCAAACTTGATCACCCCGCCCCCCGATTTGCGATTCAAAAAATCGGGCATTTCATGCTGTCCGCCTTTGGCGGACAAATCGGGGGGCGGGGTCATGAAACCCGCCTCATCTCACGGATCGCCGCAGCCGCATCTTTTGCGCCAAAAATGGCAGTCCCAGCCACCAACACGTTGGCTCCGGCCTGGACAGCTTCTCTTGATGTGAATCCGTTGATCCCGCCGTCCACCTCGATATCCCCCGAAAAGTTGGCGCGCAATTCCCGCACCTTTGGCATCACCTCCGGCATGAACGCCTGGCCGCCAAACCCGGGATTCACCGTCATGAGAAGCACCAGGTCCACTTCGCCCAGCACGGAGTCGATCATGGCAAGCCCTGAGTCCGGCTTCAAAGAAACCCCGCACTTTACGCGGTGGGAGCGAATTTGGGCCAGGACCTCCCTCAGACGGCCCGGGCAGGCCTCCGCATGCACCGTGATGCTGTCGGAGCCTGCGCGAGCAAAATCGGGAATCAGTTTTTCCGGGTTTTCGATCATAAGATGCGTGTCCAGAGGGAGTTTCGTAAGTTTTCGGATCGCGTGCACGACGAGAGGGCCCACCGTGAGGTTGGGCACAAAATGACCGTCCATGACATCAATGTGAAGCCAGTCGCAGCCGGCTTTTTCTACTTTTCGAATTTCGTCCGCCAAATGGGCAAAATCGGCCGCCAGAAGCGAGGGCGCAATCTTAAGAGAGTTCATGATCTCGTTTATCTCCTCTTTCGGTGGAGTCCTCTTGAAGCGCCTGCTTCATCTCTTTCGACGCTGCGAAATAAACATACCCGCCGACAAGCAGAAGCATCCAACGATTTTTCCAGATGCCAAGAAGAAAAAACAGTATAGCAAAAAACTGACCTAAAAAAACAGAAATCCGAGTCGCGGTGAGGTATTTCAATCTAAGCGCCAGCAGGGCGCGAAAAATGCGTCCGCCATCCATGGGAAAAGCCGGGATCAGGTTAAAAACAGCCAACACCGGATTCGCCCAAAAAATGTTTGCGAAAGTGCGCGGCCAGGTTTCGAGCGAGGGTGAGAACAGGTTTTCTCGTCCCATGACAAGAAGCATCGGAAAATAAAGAACGCCTGCCAAGATAAGATTAAAAAACGGGCCAACAACGGAAATAGAAAATTCCTGCCAGGGATCTTTAGGAATGCGCGCCATGCTGGCCACGCCTCCCATGGGATAAATGGTGATGACGGGAACGCGAATCCCCAGCGACCGGGCGCGTAAGCTATGCGAAAGCTCATGCCCAATCACGCATAAAAATACGCCGAGGACGAGGATAAACATCCGTAGCCCCACCGCGGCGCCCTCTTCCCTGCCTATCCACAGGGAAAGGCCCACTGGCAGAAGCCAAAACGTCCGGTCGATCCGGACCTGAATTCCAAAAATCGAGAATAATTTCAAAAAATGGCTCCGGCGAGCTTGGACCCCATCAGCCCCGCGAAAAGTGTAAAAGTTCGCTGAGCTCCTTATCGGATTTGGGAGGCCCGACAACGGCTAGGTTTAGCGAGGAGGTTTTGAAGAGCGTTTGTGCCACACGGCGGATATCTTCAATTCCGACCTTTTCCACGGCTTGTGTCACTTCTTCGCGGGTGCGACAACGGCCTAACGTCACCGCGCTTTCACCGACCCAAAGCATCTGATTCATGCTGTTTTCGAGGCCCAGGTCCAGCTGGCCCAAGTAAAAATCCTTGGCGCGGCGCAGCTCATCCACGGAAACGGGATCCATCGTGACCTTTTCTAATTCTTTCAAGATAACCTCAAGGGCCTCTTTTGGCTTCTTGTTGTCAACCCCAGCCGAGACCACAAAAGCCCCCGTCTCATTGTAACGTCGGACATAGGAACCCACGTCGTACGCGAGTCCCCTCTCCTCCCGCACCTCGTTAAAAAGACGCGAGGACATGTTGCCCCCGAGGATGACGTTGAGGATATCCAGAACAAACTCATCTTTGTGATCCTTGGATTGTGCATGCAACGCCAGGGACAGATGGGTTTGCTCGGTGGCTTTTGAAAAAAGCCTGACCTGCGGCACGGCCTGTTTCTGGCTGAACAGATCCAAAGATCCCGACCGATGATCGGATTTACTGGGAAACATTTTTTCGGTGACACGGATCAGGGCTTTCTCGTCAATGTCCCCGGCCGCTGCCACGGTGATAAAATGAGGCTGGTAATAGGCGTTCCGGTAGCCCTCGATCTCATTTCGAGGCATCTGGCCCACCGTTTGCAAGGTTCCCGCAATCGGCCGGCCCAAGGGATGATTGGGCCACACGATCTCCGTGAGAAGCTCATCCGACAGCTGTGACGGCTGGTCTTGCGTCATCTTAATCTCTTCCATAATCACGGTCCGCTCCTTTTCCACATCGCTATCTTTCATGGACGCGTTTAAAACCATGTCGGCCAGAACCTCAAAAACGCTCTCAAAATGCTTTCTGGCGACCTTGGCAAGAAAACAGGTGTATTCCTCGGAAGTGAACGCATTCATGCTTCCGCCGACACCCTCGATGGATTCTTTTATCTGGTTGGCCGTCCGGGAGTGCGTGCCTTTAAAAACGATGTGCTCCAAAAAATGCGACACGCCGCCCAAACTTGCTTTTTCATGGCGTGCGCCTATGTTCACCCAAATGCCCGCAGCCACAGATTTTCTTTCTCTCATGGGAGCCGCCACAACCCGGATGCCGTTGTCCAAAGTTCTAATTTCATATGAAGTGCTCATCTCAGCTCCTTAAACGTTTAGATTCCAGAAAACTTTGCAGAATAATCGTTGCCGCCATCCGATCGCTTTCCTGCTTTTGCTTACGGCGCGACAAACCTGCCCCCACCATCCAACGATCCGCTTCGCGGCTGGTAAGACGCTCATCCCAGGTATGAATAGGGACTTTCAGAGTCGTCTTTAGTTTTTGCACCCAGTCCATTGTTTCTTGAGCCTTCGGCCCCATCGTGCCATTCATATTTACCGGAAGCCCGACCACAACCTCATCCACGCCATGGTCCTTACAAAGTTTGGCTAGAAATTCCAACGTCTTCCGTTTATTCTCTACGGCAAGGGTCTGAAGCCCCTGAGCCGTGAACCCCAAGGGGTCGGATAAGGCTAGGCCTATTCGTTTCGTCCCAAAATCAACGCCGAGGATCCTTGAGACGGCCATCACAGCTGTCTAGCCAAAAGGGCCGCTTCTTCCGATCGGCCCTTTCGGCAAATCAACGTTCCGCGAGGCGTCTGAACAGCCACGATCCCCGAGACTCCCAGCACAATGAGCGGTAACTTGGTTTGATTCATGATCAATGAATCATTCGTTTCCTGGTGATAATGAAGCCCTTGGGCGTAAACATTTTGAGTGGCCTTGGGAGACTTTTCGAACAGCATATCCCAGCTTCCCAAGTCGCACCAATCCATTGTCGTCGGGCAAACCGCGATGTTTCCGGCTTTCTCCATCAAGGCGCGGTCAATGGAGATATTGGGAAGTTTCTTATAGGAGCTCTGCAGGCGGCCTAAGTCCAATTTTTTTACAATATCTGAGCGGTGCTGTTTCATGGCGCGCAGGAACACTCCCAGACGCCACGTGAACATGCCTGCGTTCCAATAGAATTTTTTTCCGGCCACATACCGGGCGGCTCTATTCCTATCCGGCTTTTCCACGAACCGTTTCACCCGGAACGCGGACGGAAACTTTGGGATGCGGCGGCCTTTCTCGATATAGCCATAGCCCGTCGCCGGAAAAGTAGGCTGTATCCCGACCGTCACAAGAACTTCCTCGTGACGGGCTAAGCGGATGACCCGCTCCATCGTTTTTTTAAAACGCGTCCCATCTTGAATCAGATGGTCGGCCGGAAAAAATGAAACCGTTTCCTCATCCCCCGCCATCTTTCGTAATTTTGCACAAGCCAAGGTAATGGCCGCGCAGGTGTTGTTGCAAAAGGGTTCGATAAAAATATTTTTTGGCGAAATCCTTGGCAGCTCGTTCGTGATGAACTCCGCGTGGGCGCCCGTCGTAACCACGTAAACATTCTCTTTTCTGTAAACCTTGAGCAGCCGTTCATAGGTGTTCTGAAGAAGCGACCTCTTGCCCTTGAATTTGATCCTGTATTTCGGGAATTGCTTGTGAGTGAGGGGCCAAAAACGCTCGCCTTGGCCGCCCGCTAAAATAACCGCCCTGGGACATCTGCCCATTTACTTGCCCTTTCCCAATGCCAAACGCAAGGGCCGAATAAATTTTTTTGCAAAACGCGCGGCACTCCAGGAGGAATGCTCAGCCAGCGCCTGAACGATGGAACTCCCCACGATCACACCGTCCGCGGACCTGGCGATCCGCCTGGCCTGCTCTGGAGTTGAGACGCCAAATCCGACACAAACGGCGCGCGCGCACCCACGGCGCACCGCTTCAATTTGTCTCAAGACATTTTGGGAAATCCCCCGTCCGGTCCCCGTGACGCCCGTGACGGAAACAAAATAAATAAAACCACGCGACAACCGGCTGATCATTTTTTGACGCTCTGCGGTGCTCGTAGGCGCCAAGAGATAGATCAGGTCGAGTTCCGCTTTTGCAAAAATAGCCGCCGCCTCCCGGCCCTCGTCAGGAGGCAAATCCGGAATAATCATGCCGTCAACGCCTGCGGTCTTAGCGTCTTTGGAAAAGCGGGCCAGCCCATAGTGCAAGATCGGATTGTAATAGCTCATCAACACCAGCGGGATCGCGGAACGCCGGCGCACGCGCCTGACCAAGGCCAGGATCTTCTCCAGAGTCGTCCCGCGCTTCAACGACCTTTGGGATGAGGCTTGGATCACGGGACCGTCCGCCAGAGGATCTGAAAATGGCACGCCTATCTCGACAAGGTCCACCCCTTCCTTTTCCAAAGCGGGTATCAGGGCCTCATTTTTTGATAGGCTCGGGTCTCCGCCCGTCAAAAAAACGATCAACGCTTTTTTGCGGTTTGTTTTGAGATCAAGAAATTTTTTTTCGATGCGATTCATTGTAACTTCAGAATCTTGGAGACCTGCTCCACATCTTTGTCGCCGCGGCCGGACAGGCAAAGCGCCAGAGTGTCCCCCGAACGGAAACGCCGCTTGTTCTTCACGAGATAACCAATCGCATGCGCCGGCTCAAGCGCGGGAATGATCCCCTCCAGCTCACTCAAAACACGCATCCCCAGAAGCGCCTCTCTATCCGTCGCCGCAACATACTGAACTCGCTTCGTCGATTTAAGATACGCATGCTCGGGACCGACTCCCGGGTAATCCAAACCCGCCGAAATAGAATGCGCGAGGAGTATTTGTCCATGCGCGTCCTGCAGCACTTCACTTTTTGAGCCGTGCAAAACACCGACCTTTCCCTTGGACAGGGTGGCGGCATGTTTTGACGTCTTCAATCCTAGACCCGCCGCCTCGACTCCGATCATTTTGGATCTGGTGCCGAGGCAGGGATGAAAAAAACCGATGGAATTGGAGCCTCCGCCCACGCAGGCCACAAGATAATCGGGGTCCCTGAGTTTCCTGGCACGCAATTGCACCCTCGTTTCGCGCCCGATCACCGATTGGAACTCACGAACCATCATCGGGTAAGGGTGCGGGCCGATGACCGAGCCAATGATGTAATGCGTCTCACGCACATTCGTCACCCAATCGCGGATCGCCTCATTCACCGCGTCTTTCAATGTTTGAGAACCTGCCATGACGGGAATGACACGCGCGCCCAACAGCTTCATACGAAACACATTGAGCGATTGGCGCTCGACATCCTCCGTTCCCATATAAACATCGCATCGGATGCCAAAAAGCGCGCAAACCGTCGCGGTCGCGACCCCGTGCTGTCCGGCGCCCGTCTCGGCGATGATCCGCTTTTTTTTCATGCGCCTGGCTAAAAGAACCTGCCCAAGGGTGTTGTTGATCTTGTGAGATCCCGTATGCAGCAGATCTTCTCTTTTTAGAAAGAAATTTTTGACACCCAGATGCTTGGCCAACCCCCGCGCCTGGGTAAGCGGCGTTGGACGTCCCGCGAAGTCAATCAAGTATTCCTGAAGCTCTTTTTTAAATTTGGGATCTGACTTCGCCGCGCGATAGCAGTCCTCGAGTTCTGTCAGGGCAGCCATCAGCGTCTCGGGAACATATTTGCCGCCATAAATGCCAAAATGACCTTTTTTATCCGGCATTTTTATTTTATGAGTTTGACGATTTGGCACGACGAATAAATTTCCTCACCTTTTCCGTATTTTTAACCCCGGGTCCGCTTTCAACCCCGCTGGAAACATCGACCCCATAGGGGGCGTATTCTCGCAATAATTCATGGAGGTTCTTCGCGTTCAAGCCTCCCGAGATAATGACCGGAAGCTTTGTTTTGCACTTCTTTAAAAGTGCCCAATCAAAAATCCGCCCAGTTCCTCCGCGGACGCCGCGGACGGCGCTGTCCATTAAAATGGCATCGGCCTTGCTGCGCCGCGCGAAAGCTAGATCTTTTGCCGTTTTGATTCGAAACGCCTGAATAACCACAAGCCCTTTGGCGCGAAGCCTGCTGACGTAAGCCTGCGTTTCCTCGCCGTGCAGCTGAACAGCACTGAGCCCGCAAATTTTCGCGGTGCTTAGGATCACTTCCGGGCGCTCGTTCACAAAAACACCTACGGTCGCGATCCAGGGCCCTAAATTTTTCACGATACTGCGAACTCTGGACGCCGAAACCCGCCGGGGACTTTTCGCGAATACAAAACCAAGCGCATCCGCCCCCGCGCTCTCCGCCGCCAAGGCATCCTTGACGGATGTGATGCCGCATATTTTAACGCGAACCACGGAAACCTCCTACTAAGTTATGCATCGCTCAGAATTTTTTTTAATGCTTTCCCGGGATGCTTGGCGCGCATCAAACTCTCGCCCACCAGGACCGCATCCGCGCCAGCCGCCTTAAGAACGCGCAGGTCACCGCTGGTATGAATACCGCTTTCGGAAACGAAGATCACTGACTTCGGAATATTCCGTGAAAGCTTCGCCGAAATTCCCAGGTCGACCTGGAATGTTCCCAGGTCACGGTTGTTCACGCCCACAATCGCCGGCTTAAGGCCCAGCACCCTCTTGAGCTGCGCTCCATCGTGCACCTCAAAAAGAACGTCCAGGCCCAAACGCTCTGCCGCGCGGTACAAATAACGCATCTTCTGAGTGCTAAGCGCGCTCGCGATGAGAAGCAATGCATCGGCCCCCAATAAACGCGTTTCATACACCTGGTACTCATCCACGACAAAATCCTTTCTCAGGACCGGGATTGAAACAGCTTTTTTTACGAGGGCAATAAAAGAAACCTCTCCGTCAAAGTATTTTTTATCCGTCAACACAGAGATCGCGGATGCGCCCGCTTTTTCATATTCCCTGGCAATCCGAGCGGGGTCAAAGCGACGGCTAAGCAGGCCCTTGGACGGGGAACGCTTTTTGATCTCGGCAATCACCGCAAGGGACCGCGATGCCTCAAGCGCTTTTCTAAAACTGAATTTTTTCCTGGGTAGCCTGAGCGCCGCCTCCTTCATGAGGGCAAGCGGAATGATCTTTTTAGCGGCTGCGACTTCCTTCGTTTTGTCCCGAAGGATCTTCTCTAACATATTCATGAGACTTTTTTTGAAAAGGCGGCGACGGCCTTTAATTTTTTATCGACACGCCCTCCGTCGAGCGCGTCCATTGCCAGGAGCATCCCCTCTTTGATCGAATTGGCTTTTCCGGCCACATAAAGGGCAGCCGCGGCGTTAAGACAGACGATCTTGGTGGGTGCGCTATTGTCGCCGTGCAACACCTGAAGAGCGGCATTTTTTGCATCCTGGGCAGTAAGGCAGCGGATACTTTCCAGGGACTCCTGCTTCAGACTAAAATCTTCGGGAACCACCGTGTAGGTTTTAATCTTGCCGCCGTTCAGCTCCGCGATCTTTGTTTCGCCGCTCAGACTGATCTCATCGAGGCCCTCCATGCCATGAACCACCATCGCGCGCGAACACCCTAATTTTTTCAAGGCACCGGCCACGATCTCTACAAGACGTTCCTCGTAAACGCCGACGATCTGACAATGAGCCCCGGCAGGATTCGACAGCGGCCCCAAAATATTAAACAAGGTCTTTCCCCGGATACGTTTTCTGGCAGGCATCGCGGCTTTGACCGCGGGATGAAAAATAGGTGCGAAGAAAAAACCAAAACCTGTTTTCTCAAGGCACGCCGCAACTGCCGCGGGAGGAAGATCCACCTTGACTCCCAACATCTCCAAAAGATCCGCGCTGCCGCAGGCGCTGGAAACAGAGCGGTTCCCGTGCTTGGCGACGGACACGCCGGCCGCGGCGGCCGTGAGAGCGGAGAGCGTCGATATGTTCAGCGTCTTTAATCCATCGCCACCCGTCCCGCAAGTGTCCAAAAGATCCGGGAACTCTTTGGGAAGTTTGAGGGCATGCTCGCGCATCACCTGGGCACCTGCAGCGATCTCGGCCGCAGTCTCCCCGCGCTCACGCATGATGAGCAGCATCTCCTCTATCTCCTCGTCCTGAACCACGCCGGACATGACCCCCCTCATCAGGCTCTTCATTTGAGCTGCGGTGAGGGTCAGTCGCTGACGGATCTTTGAAAGCGCTTCCTGAGATTCGGCCAAATAGGAAAACATGGTCAGTGTGTAAGCTCTAAAAAATTCTTAAGCAGGGCCTTGCCGCAGGTGGTCAGAATGGACTCGGGGTGGAACTGGACGCCATAAACGGGATAACGTTTGTGCCGAAGGGCCATGACCTCTTTTTCCTTAGTCTGCGCCGTGATCACTAATTCCTTCGGGAAAGTTTTTCTTTCCACCAGAAGCGAGTGATACCGCGTGGCCGTAAAGGGATTATCGAGCCCCTTAAAGATCCCTTTTCCGTCATGCAAAATGGGAGAGGTCTTTCCGTGCATGAGGCGCCCGGCGCCGATCACGCGGCCGCCAAAAACTTCGCCGATGCATTGATGGCCGAGGCATACACCCAGAATAGGAATCTTCGGCCCCAGCTGACGGATAACGTCCTTGCAGACGCCGGCATCGTTCGGCGTTCCGGGACCGGGAGAAATGACAATGCGGCTGGGCTTCATCGTTCGGATACCCTCCACCGTGATCTCATCATTGCGGAAGACCTTGAGCTCCTGTCCCAGCTCACCCAGATACTGCACAAGGTTATAGGTGAAAGAATCGTAATTGTCGATCATCACGATCATCGGATCACCCCCTGGTTTCTTCCGCCGCGCTCGGCGATTTCGATCGCCTTGACGAGCGCTTTCGCCTTGCTGACGGTCTCCTGATACTCTTTTTCCGGGACGGAGTCCGCGACAATACCCGCTCCCGCCTGGACCGTGGCCACGCCATTTTGGACCAAGATCGTGCGAATCGTGATACAGGAATCTAAATTTCCGGAATAACTGAAATACCCGACGATTCCGGAATAAAACCCCCGTTTTTGATTTTCCAGCTCATCGATAATCTCCATGGCCCGAACCTTGGGAGCCCCTGAGACGGTGCCCGCCGGAAAAGTTGCTTTCAAAAGATCAAACGCGGAGCGTTTCTTTTTTAGTATTCCCTCAACCAAGCTCACGATGTGCATGACATGCGAATATCGTTCGATCGTCATGAACTCGGGAACGTGTACACTTTTGAATTCACAGACACGCCCCAGGTCGTTGCGGCCCAGATCCACCAGCATCAGATGCTCCGCACGCTCTTTTTCATCCGCCAGAAGCTCTTTCTCATACTTCAAGTCTTCGCGTTCGTCCTCGCCGCGCGGGCGGGTGCCCGCAATAGGCCTCAAGAGCGCTTTTCCATTCTCATAGCGTACGTGCACTTCTGGAGAAGAGCCTACCAGCTGAAACGCCCCGCCGTTCAAATAAAACATGTAGGGGGATGGATTGATGGACCGTAAAGCGCGGTAAATATCAAAAGGCTTGGAACGAATCTTCGTACGAAATGCCTGTGAGAGAACCACCTGAAAAATATCGCCGGCTTTGATGTAATCCTTGGCTTTGCGCACGGCTCGGCAAAACTCATTTTTTTTAAAATTGGAGCTCATGGCTACTTTTTTCACAGCACGCGCCGAAGACATGGCGTCCGCCCTCGACGCGGGACGCTCGAGCTGCCGGAGAATGCTCTCAATTTTTTTTTCAGCGGCACGATAGGCCTTGTCGGCAGCCGCAGAATTTTTTACCCGCACATTGCAAACAACCTTGATCTTTTTCTGGATATGGTCAAACGCCAACAGCGTGTCCGTAAAAAGAAACAGGCTGTCCGGAATGCCGTACCGGTCAGGATTTTTATCCGGGAGTTTCTCAAAGAAACGCACCGTGTCATACCCCATAAAACCCACGGCGCCCCCCGAAAAAGGGGGTAAACCGGCCACCGGGGCTTGCCGGAACGAGCCCATGATCTTCTCAAGCTCATCCAGGGGTGTCCTGGCTGTCCGGAAAGACCTCGTTCCGGCCTCATCGCGCAGCCGGATCCGGCGGCCTTTCGAGTTAAAAATTACGGACGGCGAAATTCCGATGAACGAAAAACGCGCCATCCTTTCTCCGCCTTCGACCGATTCGAGAAGAAAAGAATGCGGCTTGTTCGCTACTTTGAGGAAGCATGAAACGGGTGTCTCCAAATCCGCGACGACGTCACGGTGGATCGGGATAAGGTTGTATCTCTGGGAAAGTTTTTTAAATGCTTTCCGGTCCGGGATGCAATCGCTCAAATCAATAAACCTTTTCGGGTTGAAAAACCAGCGGATCCGTCACCTCTTTGGAACCGTCATTCTTCACCTTTTCAAAATAACAGCTGAAAAACCCTTTGTGGCAGCCGGCCACTTTCTGGTCGATGACAAAAAGAAGGGATTTCCCCTCGCAATCGATTCGGAATTCGCGGACCGCCTGCGTGTGGCCCGAGGTCTCCCCTTTTTTCATCAATTTGTTTTGCGAACGACGGAAGACGTGAATGAATCCCGTCTCAAGCGTCGCTCGAAGCGCCGTGTCGTTCATGTAGCAAAGGGTCAACACTTTCTGCGACTTCGCATCCTGAATAATCGCCGGCACCAGCGCCTGGTCATTGAACTTCACGAGCGCTTTGATCTTTTGGAACTCTTGGTCATTCACCCTGCCACCTCCTTTTTCAACACCTCACCCGGATCCCCTTGCGCTTTAGATATCGCTTGGCCTCCAGAATTGTGTGCTCTTTAAAATGAAATATGCTCGCCGCCAACACCGCATCCGCTTTCCCGCGAGTGAGGCCCTGCGCCAGATGAGCCAATCTTCCGACGCCGCCGGAGGCGATCACGGGAACGTGGACGGCTTCGGAAATGGTCCGCGTCAAACCCAGATCATAGCCCAAACGCGTCCCATCCCTATCCATGCTCGTCAAAAGAATCTCCCCGGCCCCAAGTTTTTCAGCCCGGCATGCCCAGCGCACGGCATCCATGCGCCGGTTCACCCGCCCGCCATGCGTGTAAACATCCCAATGGCCACGCCGTGTCTGCGAGCGTTTCGCGTCGATCGCGACGACCACGCATTGGGAGCCAAAGCGCTCGGAAGCCTCCTTGATAAGGCGAGGCCGCTCGACGGCCGCCGTATTGAGCGAGACCTTATCGGCACCCGCTCGCAGGAGCTGCCGGATATCCTCGACCGTCCGCACGCCTCCGCCGACCGTCAGCGGCATGAAGACCTTTTCCGCAGTACGGCGCACGATCGTAAGCAAGGTGCCGCGTTTTTCGTGAGACGCCGTGATGTCTAAAAAAACCAGCTCATCTGCGCCCGCCCGGTCATAATACTGCGCGGCTTTGACCGGGTCACCCGCGTCTTTCAGAGCCAAAAATTTGACACCCTTGACGACGCGACCTTCTTTGACATCCAGACAAGGGATTATTCGTTTTGCGAGCATGTCCGGATCGCCTCATCCAAAGAAAATTTATTCTCATAAAGCGCTTTTCCAATCACCACTCCCGCCAAATTTTCTTTTTTAAGCGCTCGCAATGCTTTCAGGTCGTCGAGACCGCCGACGCCGCCGGAGGCGATCACGTTCAAACGGAGAGCCCCGCAAAACTCTTCGATCTTTTTCAAATTCGGGCCTTTCAGTGCGCCGTCTCTCGAAATATCCGTATAGATCACGGTTTTCCCTCCCAGGGCTTCGACCCGTTCGGCCATTTCCATGGCTTCAAGCGCAAGCACGTTGGTCCACCCATCCGTGGCGACCTGCCCGTCGCGCGCATCGATCCCGATAATCGCCCGCTCTCCCAACGCCGACAGAGCTTCCCTTAAAAAACCGGGGTCCAGACTCGCCTTTGTTCCAAAGATGACCCAACGAACACCCATGGCCAGATACCGTTCCGCCTGCTTCATGTCCCGGATTCCGCCCCCGAGCTCTATGGGCACTTTCACCGCTTTCAAGATCTTTTCAACGAGAGTTTGATTTTTTGGCTCGCCTTTCAATGCGCCGTCCAGATCCACCACGTGGATCCTTCGAGCGCCATCCTGTTCAAATTGCCGCGCCATATCCTCGGCCCGCTGAGGATAAACCACCTCTTTCTCAAAATCGCCCTGGAGTAGGCGCACCACGCGCCCATCCTTGAGATCAATGGCTGGGATTGGAATCATTCGCTCATATCCGCACAAAATTTTTTATCAGGACCTGCCCGGCTGCCTGGCTTTTCTCAGGATGAAACTGGGTCGCAAACACATTCTCTTTCCAGACCGCTGAACAAAACTGAATGCCATAATCCGTCGTAGCTGCGCAGATACTTTTTTCTTTCGGAGCAGCATAATAAGAGTGCACAAAATAAAAATAATCTCCCTCGCGGGATCCTTTAAAGAGCGGGTTGTTCTTCTGCGTCCTCGTGAGCTGATTCCAACCCATGTGAGGGATCTTCATGGAACCTCTGAACCGAAGTACTTTTCCGGGAAGAACACCCAACCCTTTTTCGCGTGCCTCCTCGCTGGAATCAAAAAGAAGCTGCAGGCCCAAACAAAGCCCGAGGAATGGCGCGCCCTCCCCAATCTTCTCGAGCACGGGCTCCACGAGATCCCGCAGCTTTAATTCGCGCATCGCGTGCCCAAAGGCCCCGACGCCCGGCAGCACCACCTTGTCCGCGCGTTTGACATCACCGGGCCGGGAACTTACGTGCACCCTGGCGCCCGCTTTTTCAAAAGCCTTCTCCACACTGCGTAGGTTCCCCATCCCGTAGTCAACGATGACGATGCTGGGCTTCTTCAAATCTTTCCTTTCGTAGAGGGAACGCCGGACATCCTGTCGTCCATAGCCGTCGCCCAATCCAAAGCCTTGGCCAACGCCTTGAAAGACGCCTCAATCATGTGATGCGGCTGCTCCCCCGAGATAAAATCCACATGCAATGTCATCCCCATATGGGCGGCAAAGGACTCCATAAAATGTTTGGCATCCGCAATCGTGTAACCTTTCGCATTGGCCTTAAGCCTAAGCGCCGGATGGCTGACCCACCGCGTCTTGGGATTTGTGTGCATGTGAAAGGAGCCGCGCCCCGAAATATCAAGACTGACGCGCACTCCGGAAAGCGCCTCATCCAGAGGCGCCCGAAAATCCGCAAAGCGGCGAATGGATTTTTTATTTCCGAGCGCTTTTTTGAACGCCTCGCCCAACACGATCCCCACATCCTCATTCGTGTGATGCGAATCGATATGCAAATCGCCCTTTGCTTTGAGTTGAATATCAAACAACCCGTGCTTGGCGAATGATTCGATCATGTGATCAAGAAAGGCAATCCCGGTGTCCACGCTGGATTTTCCTTTCCCGTCTAAATTTACTTTCGCGCGAATATCCGTCTCTCGGGTCTTGCGGTGAATCTCAGCCTGCCGTTTCAACATTTTTTCCTTTCTTGTCATTCCCGCATGCTTTTGGCGGGAATCGATGCTTCGCGTCATCCCCGAATGCTTTGATCGGGGACCTATCTTGATCCTTATTCTGCTGATCCCCGCTTTTGCGGGGATGACAATGCCTTTGTGGCATTGTCATTTCTTCTCAAATCTCACCCTCACCGATTCCATGTGCCTCGGAAGTCCCTCGAGGCTTGCGAGATATTCCACGGGCCCTTTCACTTTCTCCAGTGCTTTTCGGCTGTACGAGATGACATGCGAGCTTTTTAAGAAATCGTGGATCGAAATTCCCGAAAAAAATCTCGCCGTGCCATTGGTGGGAAGCACGTGACTCGGGCCCGCCACATAATCCCCCACGGCCGCGGGCGTGTAATTCCCAACGAAAATGGCCCCGGCGTGTTTGATGTCTTTTAATATTCTCTGCGGGTTTTTCACCATGATCTGGGCATGTTCAGGCGCAATCTGGTTAATGACGTCCACGCCTTGCTTCAAATTTTTTACCATGACGATCCAGCCGCGTGCGTGGATCTTTTTAATGGTCTTGGCCAAACGTTTCGACGTTGTCACCAACACCGCCGTGCCCATGTGATGCTCGCTCTGCGCCAAAAGATCCGCTGCCACAAAATCAGGGTCCGCATGATCGTTTGCAAGAATGACAACTTCGGTCGGCCCCGCGACCATGTCGATGTCGCAATAACCGAACACCTGCCGCTTGGCCTCGGCCACATAGGCATTCCCCGGCCCGATGATCTTGTCTACCCGCGGAATGGATTTTGTCCCGAAAGCAAAAGCACCGATCGCCTGCGCGCCGCCGGCCTTAAAAATCCCGTCCACTTTCAGCAAGTTCGCCACCACCAGGATGTGCGGGTCCACGCTCTTGAATTTATTGGGCGGTGTGATGAGATACACTTTTTCCACGCCCGCAAGCTTCGCCGGCAAAACGGTCATGTAAACTGTCGAGGGCAGCGGCACGGTTCCCGAGGGGATATAGACTCCCACGGATTCCAAGGGCCTGAATTTTTCCCCGAGTACCACCCCATCCGCGTCGAGAGTTTTCCAGGAGCGCTTGATCTGTTTTTTATAGAAATGGCTGACATTCTCAACCGCTACTTTTAACGTGGACACAAAATCCGGACGAATGTTCTGATAAGCGCCGTTTATTTCGCTCTCCGAGACGCGAATGTCCTTGGAACTTAGCTTGACCTTGTCGAATTTTCGCGTGTAACGAATCACGGCGTCATCCCCGTTGTCCCGCACATCGGCTAGAATGCGTCGCACCTTTTCCTCGACGCGGGGACTCCGGGTGACAAACCGGTTGAACAATTTCAAATACTGTTTGCTGGACGGTTTGATGACCCGCATGTTAGCTCTCTTTCATTTGCACAAGATCTTCCCTGATTACTTTTTCTCCCAGAGCCACAGCATCCTCTGCCTTATCCGCGCGCTTGCCTCCGCCGAGGGCAAACTCGGGACGACCCCCGCCGCTGCCCTCCACCACCTGCGAAATAATTTTGACGATTTTCCCCGAATGAAACCCTTGCCCCACCAGATCATCGCTCGCGCCCACGGCAAAACTCACCTTGTCCTGCCCGCCGCATTGCCACAGGACGACGAACGGTTCCTTGAAACGTCTCAAATGCATGAACGTCCTCTGAAAAAGATCCGGAGAAGCCAACGGCTCGCGCTGCACATAAACCCGTGTCTTTCCCACCTGCGGCGCTTTCCCGAGTCGGACCGCATACGCATCCCTCATCTTAAGGGCGGTTTTATTCTCCATGTCGCTTCGCAGAACTTTCACGCGGTCTGTCTTTGCCTGTATCACGTCCAGCATCTTTTGAGGCTCTTCGTCCGAATGAAATTCTTTCGCCAATTCTCTCAACTCGATGGCCGATTCCTGCAATCTCTTCCGGGCCCAGCGCCCCGTCACGGCTTCGAGACGCCGCACACCCGCCTGGATGGAGCTTTCGGACGTGATCTTGAAAAGCTCGATCTGCCCCGTCGACTCCAGGTGCGTGCCGCCGCAAAGCTCCTTGGAAAAATCACCGATCGTCACCACGCGAACCTTATCGCCATACTTCTCGCCAAAAAATGCGACAGCGCCCTGTCCCACCGCCTCATCCTTACCCATTTCTTGCTTATTCAAGCGTGTATTTCTCTGGATCTCCTCATTGACAAGCGCCTCGACCTTGCTCAGGGAGTCGGTGTCCACCTGCTTGAAATGCGTGAAATCAAACCTTAAGTATTCCGGCGACACGAGCGACCCGGACTGCTTCACGTGATCCCCCAACACTTTTCGCAGCGCCGCATGCAGGAGATGCGTCCCTGTGTGGTTCTTCATGATATCCGCGCGCCGCACAGCATCTACCTTAAGATCGTAGTTTTTCCCCGTCTCGGGGCGCCCGCTTTTTAAGAGCACTTTATGCAAAATAATCTTTTCGTGGGCCTGCGTATCCAGAACTTCGGCCTCGACGCCATTGCCCGATAGGCGTCCGGTATCGCCGACCTGTCCTCCGGACTCCGCGTAGAACGGGCTCCGGTCGAATACCCAGAGGTCGTCCCGGATCACACGCAATAACTTTCCGCTGGCCTCAAGACTATCATAGCCAAGAAACTGCGTCGGCGGCAACCCCTCGGTCAGCGCGTACAGATCGCTTTTTGCGAAAATCTCACCCGCGATTTTCGAGGACTGACGCGAACGGTCTTTTTGCTCCTCGAGCAGCTTGTCAAAAAGGTCGCGCTTGAGCTCCAACCCGGATTCTTTTGCCGAGGCATCAATTGTCTCAAAGGGCAACCCATACGTGTCGTAAAATTTAAACGCAAGCCCCGCCGTCCCGACCGAATACCCTTGAGGCTGTTCGCGTTTTTTCAGCGATTCAAATTCCTGTTTCAGCCGAGGCACCTGAGCCGTCAAAACGTCGTTGTATGCTTTTTCCTCGTTGGCCAGAACCAGCAAAATGTCTTTCTGTCTGGCTTCAAGCGCCGGGTAGGCGTCTTTCATCGCGTCCACAATAAACGGAGCTACTTCCCTGAATAAGCCGCGCTGTTTGGCGCCGGCCTGTTCCAGATGGTCGCAGCCCAGTCTCACCAAACGCCGCACGACGTAGCCTCGGCCCTCATTCGACGGCAAGGCCCCGTCGGCGATGCAAAATACCGCCGCGCGCGCATGGTCCATCACGGCATTCTCGTGCGCGGTTTCAGAGGATCCGCTCTTCAAAAGGGTCTTCAGCCTCGCCCGGATGCCCGCAAATAGATCAATTTCAAAATTGGACGCGACGCCCTGCAGGACCGAGGCGGTGCGCTCGAGCCCCATGCCCGTGTCGATATTCTTCTGAGGCAGCCCCACAAGAGTTCCGTCCCCCTGCCGGTCAAATTGCGTGAACACAAGATTCCAGATCTCAACTCCCTTTCCAGGCGCTTCGCCGACATAGATCTCGGAGCAAGGACCGCAGGGGCCGTTGGGACCGTCCTTCGGAGCGTTCGCAGGCCAAAAATTATCTTCGGGGCCCATCCGCACAATCTTGGATGCCGGCAAACCGATCTTGTCTTTCCAAATATGGAATGCCTCGTCGTCTTCCCGGTAGACGGAGACCCACAATTTTTTCTCGGGAAGCTTCAAAACTTTCGTGACGAATTCCCAGCCCCAGGCAATGGCCTCTTCCTTGAAATAATCCCCGAAAGAAAAATTCCCCAGCATCTCAAAAAAACTGTGGTGATACGCGGTTTTGCCCACGCGATCTAAATCCCCCGTCCGCAGGCACTTTTGGCAGCTGACAGCGCGCTTCACATCTTTTTTCAAACCCAAAAAATACGGTTTGAATTGGTTCATGCCGGCGCCCGTGAAAAGAAGCGAGGCATCCTGATGCGGGACCAGCGAATCGCTGGAGAACACCCGGTGTTCTTTCGCGCCGAAATATTCCAGATAGGCCTGCCTTAGTTCACTCGTCTTCATTCCATTCCTTGTCATGGGAAACCAAAAGCTCATTCAATACCTTGAAAATCACGCCTGCCGGGAACCCCCGGCGAAAAAGCATGCCGTGGAGCCGCCGCTTCTTCGCATCCGGAGACAACCCTTTCATCCGTACGGCCTGCCTCGCCGCAAGGTTTCTTGCGACTTCAAACTCATCAAAATCTTCGATGGCTTGCATCGCCTTGGCTACGAGCGCGGGAGACACACCCCGATGGGATAATTCCCGGCGTATCTGGCCTTTGCCAAACACGCGGCTCTGGATCCTCGAAAGCGCATACAGCTTCGCGAACTTCTCGTCGTCCAGCATCCGCTCTTTTTTGAGCCAGACAACGACGCGGTCAATGGCCTCTGCGGGAAGCCTTTTTTGCGCCAGTCTTTGTCGGAGCTCGCTTTCGCTGCGGGGCCGAAAATGAAGCAATCTCAGCGCCGCTTTCTTGACGACCTCTAATTCTTGATCGCTCATAAAATAAACCAGCCCCGCCCATCAGCGTCTGAGCGGGGCTGGCAAGACTGAATCCGATCAGGCATTCGCGGGATGCGCGGCTTTCTCCAGGATCTGTTTTTCGATGTCGCGGAGAATCTTGGGATTTTCTCGCAAGAATGACTTCGCATTCTCCCGTCCCTGGCCTAACTTCTCATCGCCGTACACGATCCAGCTGCCGCTTTGACGGGTCACTCCGTGCGTTTCAGCCATGTCGAGGATGCTGCCTACCGCGGATACCCCCTCATCGTACATCAGGTCGAATTCCGCCTGTTTGAACGGTGCGGCGACCTTGTTCTTTACGACCTTGACCCGTACGCGGCCGCCCACGATCTCCTCGCCGCGCTTGATCTGCGCGATACGTCGTATATCCAGGCGCACCGAGGCGTAGAACTTAAGCGCCCGTCCACCCGGAGTTGTTTCGGGATTCCCGAACATGACGCCGATCTTTTCGCGAAGCTGGTTGATGAAGATAAGCGTGCAATTCGATTTTGAAATGACGCCCGTCAGTTTACGCAGAGCTTGGCTCATCAGGCGCGCCTGAAGCCCCATGTGCGATGCGCCCATGTCGCCCTCGATCTCGGCTTTTGGAACAAGCGCCGCCACCGAATCCACGACGATGACATCCAGCGCATTCGAACGAACCAGCATCTCCGCGATCTCCAGAGCCTGCTCGCCGGTGTCCGGCTGAGAGATCAAGAGATCATCCAAATTCACCCCGAGTTTTTTGGCGTACGCAGAATCAAAGGCGTGTTCGGCGTCGATAAAAGCCGCGGAACCCTTTAGCTTCTGAGCCTGGGCAATCACGCTCAAGGTCAGCGTCGTTTTTCCGCTGGATTCCGGCCCGAAAATTTCCACCACTCGGCCGCGAGGAATCCCGCCCACTCCCAACGCCATGTCCAAGGTGATGCTTCCGGTTGGAATGGCTGGCACATCCGCCTTAAAATTCTGCCCCAGCGTCATGATGGCGCCCTTGCCGAATTGTTTTTCGATTTGAGTAACCGCCTGGTCGATCGCTTTCTTCCTATCGTCCAATTGAGATTTGGCCGATTTTTTTTCCTCTAGCGTATCCTTGATGCGTGACATCCGAATCCTCCCTGGCTAGCGTCGCTGATCCTGTTTATCCGTCCGGCAGTACTGCAAACCTAAGACAACACAACCACTTAAGGCTATTTTGCCCACTGAATGCGCCATTATACCGCCCCCCATTTTCCCTGTAAAGACCATTGCCCTTACCCTCTAATAGACGCTTGGGGGTCGATTTTTCGTTCATTTTTTTGTGTGCTTGGCCTTTTTCGGGCCAGGCTCTATAATCTTCTCATGCGCGCAGAGATTGTTTCTATTGGCACCGAACTCCTCCTAGGTTCCATCCTCAACACGAACGCCCGATTCCTTGCCCAAAAATTATCTGAAAAAGCCGTCGATGTCTTTCACCAGGTCACGGTCGGAGATAATGTTGAACGTATCGCCGACTGCCTCAGCAGAGCCCTATCCAGGGCGGATCTCGTCCTCTCAAGCGGTGGCCTGGGCCCCACGGAAGACGATGCCACGCTGCGCGGTGTGGCGGCCTGCCTGAACAAGTCCCTTGTGTTACACAAGCCGACCTATTGCGCAGTGGAGGCGCGGCTCAAAAAAAGAGGCTTCCGCATGACGAAGCTCATCGCAAGACAGTGCCATCTCCCCGCGGGTCCGAAAAGAGTCTTTCAAAATAATCGGGGCACCGCTCCCGGCGTCCTCTACGAGGTCCATCGCGGCTTGGGTAAAAAATGGCTCCTCCTCCTGCCTGGCCCGCCGCGCGAACTCGAGCCCATGTTCACAGACTTTGCGCTTCCAGCCATTCTTGATCTTTCCGGAAAGCCGCGAGAAATATTTTTGGCCAAGAGTCTCCGCCTGGCGGACATTGCCGAATCTCGGGTGGCTCAGAAGATCACGGATCTTTTAAAGTGGAAACCCCCGCTAACCGTCGGGATCTATGCAAAACCCGGCGAGGTGGAACTCAAAATCATGGCCAAGTACGAAAATTTAAAAAAAGCGCGCCGCCAGATAAATCGTACTGAGAGAATTCTGCGCAAACGCCTGGGGAACACAATTTACGGAATTAACGAGGAATCGCTGTCCCTGGCCGTCGGGAAACAGCTCAGAAAACGCAGGTGGACGTTAGGTATCGCTGAATCCTGCACCGGAGGTCTCTTGGGGCATCTTGTCACGGAATCATCCGGCGCCTCCGATTATTATCTGGGAGGTATCACCGCCTATCAAAATTCCGTCAAAACCTCACCGTTGGGCGTGAAACCGGAAACTCTCAAAAAGTATGGGGCTGTGAGCCGGCAAACAGTCGGGCAGATGGCACGCGGGGTTCGCGCTTTTTTTGGCGCGGATATCGGAATCGCTGTCACCGGCATCGCCGGCCCTCGAGGCGGCACGAAAAAAAAGCCCGTCGGTCTTGTTTACATTGCAATATCGCGGAGAAATAAAACCGGCTGCGAGAAGTGCCTCTTTTTTGGTTCACGCTCAGACATAAAAATGCAGGCGGCAAAAAAAGCCCTGAACAAACTACGGCTTGAAATCGTTTAAACTTTCCTGCGCGTGATCAGAAGCCTTAAACCGCTCCAGAGCGTGAGCGTCACAATGAAGATCATCCCCAGGCGCACCAACCGCATCGCCAAAGAATCCCAGTCGGAATCCCAGAACGGGGCGCGGCGCACATACAAATACGCCAGGACCAGGGAAATATAGATCATCTGAAAAACGGTCTTCTGTTTGCCGCTGGAACGCACCGCCTGGTCCTGGTTTGTCCGGGAAGAAAAAAGCCGCACCCAGGTTACGAAAATCTCCCGCGCGGCGACAACAAGCACCCATAAGCCCGGTAAAATACCCAGCGCCCAAAAACTTCCGAATGCTCCCAGTGTCAAGGTCTTGTCCGCAATGGGGTCCATCAGACGGCCGAAAGAAGTGACCTCGTTCCTCTGCCGCGCGATGCGTCCATCCAAATAATCCGTCAGGGACGCCGCCAGAAATACGGCCAAGGCTGCTCCGGCGTACATCCCGTCACGCCAGAACAAAAGAAACACCATCAGAAAAGAGAGAAAAAAACGCGCAATCGTTAAAACATTTGGAAAGTTCATCTCACCGCTTGTTTCTCGACGGAAGCCACCAGATCGTACTCTAAAGCATCGGTCACAAACGCTTGGATAAATTGGCCTGGACGAAGCGCTACGCGGCTGTGCAGGATCACCTGCCCGTCCACCTCAGGCGCATCGCGCTCGGTACGGCCGGTATAAAGATTTTTTTCTTCCTTATTTTTTTCCTCCACGAGCACCTGGATCGTACGGCCCACCCATTCCTGATTCATCTCCTCGGAAATATCTCGTTGAAGCGACATCACGGCGTTGTGTCTTTCCAGGCGAAGTTCGGCAGGAATCTGGCCGGGCATTCCGTAGGCTCGCGCACCCTCCTCGGGAGAAAATTGAAAAGCGCCCAGCCTTTCAAATCGCGCTTCTTTCAAAAAATTAAGAAGATCCCGAAATTCTTCCTCGGTCTCCCCGGGAAAACCCACAATCACGGTCGTGCGAATGCTGACTTCCGGCATCCGTTTCCGGAGTGTCCGTATCCCCCATTCCATTTTTTCGCGAGTCACTTGACGGTTCATGCGAAGCAGCATGGCATCGTGACTATGCTCAATCGGAAAATCCACGTATTTGCATAGCCTTTCCTCCTCGGCAAGAACATCAATCAATTCCTCGGACACGTGGCCAGGATGAGCATACAAAAGCCGAATCCAAGGAACATGGCTTTGGTGCGCGATGGCTTTCAGCAATTTGGGCAATTGGAATGTCCTGTCGATATCATAGCCGAATGCGGCGGTATCCTGTCCGACAAGATTAATCTCGGACAAGGGCTTCTCGACAGAGATATTTTCGATTTCCTTGAGAATGGAGTCGATGCTGCGTGAGCGATGCGGACCTTTCATTTTGGGAATCACGCAATAGGAGCAGGCATTGATGCAGCCCTCGGATATTTTGACATAGGCCATGTAACCGGGCGTAAGCGAGTAGCGGGGCGTGTTCTCATCCAGAAGGTAATGCGGTTTGGGTTCGACCCGGAACACCTTTTTTTTATTTTTGAGCGGCTCGAGAACCTTGGCCAGATCGCCATAATTGTTCGTGCCCACAATGGCGTCCGCCTCTTGGATCTCTTGCTGAAGCTCGGGGCCGTATCGCTGCGCGAGACAACCCAGCACGACAACGCCGGTGAGGAGGCCCTTTTTTTTCATCTCGCAGAGCTTGAGAATCGTCTCGATCGATTCGGCCTTGGCTTCTTCAATGAAGCCGCAGGTATTTACGATCGCTACATCCGCTTTGCGGACATCCGATACGATGGTATAGCCGTTGAGGGCGAGCCCGCCAAGCGCAACCTCCGAGTCCACCAGGGTGCGGGAACAGCCGAGGCTGACGAGAGCGATTTTCAAGTTACTGACCTTTCACCAACTAATGGGCACACTGGCCGAGATGATTTTGGAGCGA
>CAYZGM010000016.1:0-28904 GCA_964478015.1 uncultured Planctomycetia bacterium | reverse complement strand
ACTGCCAGTTTAAGAATTCAGAGCCATTGTCAAAGGTGATGGATTTGAATTTGATTATTCCGGATTATTCCGAGTATTATTCCGGGGACACAATACTTAATTCAAGCAAGAATAGGCTTCCGGCCTGGCCGTCCCTTTCGTAGAACCCGGTTGAGAGATAGACTAAGGGGTTAAGTTGGACTTCCCCTGCCCGTTGTCTGAAACCCCATATCCTAGGACATGTAGAATGGGTGACGTACTAAACCAATCTGTCTTCGGGGGCTTTCTTGTTGTAGCTCTTGCATTGGGGGCATTGGGAGATCTCGTGGTTCGTGGAGTCCACGTAGGTGTAGGCGCAGATGGCGCATTCCCAGACATCGGCTTCTTCCCGCACAAATTTCGGAAGGACCGATTTTTTTTCGAAGAAAATCCAAAGGATAAATATCACGAGCAGCGACGACATCACATAAATAAATACGGCACTGGAAATATCTAAGCGGAACATCCGTTATTGCTCCCGGTTCATGCTCTTGAAAGTTATTTTGCCTTTGGGTGCGTCCAAACCTCCCAGGACCGGGGCGGGCAGGAAGAGCCATTGCCGGAAATAATTCTCCCATCTCCGGTCCTCGGTTGGGTCCGTACTAGAGCGGGCTGTCCCGGTCACGATGACTTTCCCATCCGGGGCCAACTCAAATTCGAATTCAACGGCGGAGGGTAAAAAACCTGCGGGCGTATCCGGACGGCTCAGGATCTGGTTCTTTGAAACATCCCCCGTAATTTCAAAAAAGGAGCTGTCTCCGGAAAGTCCGGGGTGGTCAGCCGTACCTTCCGGCATGGCCTTGTTGCCGCCGATGAGTTCCCTTAAGGACTGCGCGAAATCCTTTCCCATGGGAAGACTGGCCACATCACCAACGGTGGCATGGCGCTCAATGATCTGCGTCGGCACCTCGGTGGCGGACTGAAATTCGGACAATTGCCGGTAGAACGCCTTGGAAGCTTCGGGACGGGATTCCACCAAAGTACGAAAAATGGCGTCGTTCAAAACCGGTCCCAGGGAAACCGTTTTTGTTTGGTTGGCGGGTTTGCCCCTGGCTGGCGTCACCACGATCGTGACGGAAAAAAACCAAAACAGATGCCACAAAATAGACACCGCGAACGCAAAAAAGAACGAGCGGTCCGCGAAAGACCAGCTGCGATAGTCCCTGGCAATCACCCCAGCTCCCCAGTTTTTTGATTCGTTGCAATGTTGATCTGCGGAATGCCGGATTCGCGGCACAAATCCCAGATCTCGACTACACGGCCCAACGAAGCGCTCGTGTCGGCCCGAAGTAGCACGGTCTTGTTGTCCTGCGCGGCCTGACGTATCTGCGGCACCAATTGCTGGATCGTCGTGGGTTGATCGTTTAAAAACAACAGATCCTGCCCGGACAATGTTACGACCAGATTTTCGCTGCGGATCACCTCCGACGAGATTGCTTTAGGCAAACTGACCTTGATCCCCGGCTGCAGCACAAAATTCGAGGTAAGCATGAAGAAGATCAATAGCTGAAAGACAACGTCAATCAGGGGAGCCATGTCGATGGTCCCCTTTTTGATTTCGGTGCGTCTTTTTAATCTTTTAAACCGCATCGTCTTCCCGCTTGTCACCCAATATATTCATGAGATCCGTCGCGCTGCGCTCCATATCCAGCACGAACCCATCCACGCGGCTTACCAAATAATTGTAAGCCACAAGCGTCGGGATCGCGACCACGAGTCCGAAAACCGTCGTTAAAAGCGCCTCCCAAATGCCTCCGGCCAAATCCCCGGGATTCACCGGATTGAGCGCCGTCGCCTTGCTCTCGATAACCTGGAATGCTTTCACCAGTCCGGTCACCGTTCCCAAAAGGCCCAGCAGCGGAGCAATGTGAGCAACCGTCGCAAGCACCGGCAAATTCCTCTCGAGTCTCGGCAATTCATGAACCCCCGCGTCTTCGATCGCTTCGCGGATCTCGGAACGCACGCGGTCATGCTTCAGAATTCCCGCCTTGAGGATCGCGGCGATCGGACCTCCGGTGCGGTCGCACAGGTCGAGCGCCTCCATGATCTTATTCCGTTTAATGGATTTTGAGATCTGTTCCATGAACGACTTTGTGTCAATCTGCTCCTGGCGCAGACGGATCAAACGCTCGATCACGATCGTAAATGCGATCACCGAACATAGAAGGATCGGCCACATGATCGGGCCGCCTTTTTGCATGAACTCCCACATGAAACACCCCCTTGATTAGTGTTAGTTTTTCTGGATGCCTAATTTTTTGTACAATGCCGATGCCTGATCTTTTTGCCCCATCATTCCATACACCTCAGCCAGGCCCCGCTCGATCTCAGGTCCGAGTTCCGGGGGCGCTTTTTTCAAAGATTCTTGATAATAGTATGCGGATTCTTTTAAGTGGCCCTCCGCCCTCAAAAGACCCGCGAGTTTCTTCTGCGCTATGGACCGGTAGGGCTCGACGTCGGAGGATGTGATCATTCTTGTCAACTCGTCCTTGGCCTCTTGGGCTTTTCCCTGGGAGATCATAAAATCGGACACTTTTAAAACCCCCTGCGCCGCAAGCTCGCTTTTCGGAAACTGCTCTGCGAGTTTTTGCAGCTGCCCCGCCGCCGCCCAGAGATCCCCGTCGCGCTCATGGGCTTGGGCCGCACCAAAATACGCTTTTTCCGCAACACGACTTGCCGGAAATTCGACCGGAATACCCTCATAGTACGCGGCCGCTTTCGCATACTGGCCTCGGCCAAAATAGTATTCGCCCAGCCCGAAACGCACATCCGCCGCCGCGGCGCTTTTTGGATAACGCTTCAGGTAAGCCTCGAGCTCGCGCACCCCCTGGTCTTCTTTGCCCATCTTAAAATAACACCAGCCAATTTGATACTGAGAAAGACGCCCTAGCTCCGAGTCCGGAGAGCGGCCAAAAGTGTCCCGGAACACCGCCAGGGCCTTGTCCGTTTTTCCCGACTCAAAATAAACTTGGCCCAGCTGGAAATAGGACCTTTCTTTCAATGGGCTTTCGGGAAAATTGGTCAGGAGTTTCTGGTATTGCCGGGCGGCCTCCTCATAATTTTGCATCTCAAAGAAAGTACCTCCTAAACGGTAAAGCGCCTCGTCCAAAAAACGGCTCTGAGGGAAATTCACCGCCAGGCTTTGAAAACTCAGAACCGCCGCGTCCAAGCGTCCGAGCTTTAAGAGCGTCAACCCCGACTGGTACTGCGCATAGTCCGAATAGAGGCTCTGTGGTGTTTCGCGCAAAACCGCATCATAAGCTTGGAGTGCATTCTCAAAATCATTCTTCTCGAGATACGTGTCCCCCACACGGCATCGCGCAGCCACGCGGAGAACCTCATCATCGCTTTGCTGTGCCACCCTAAGGAAACGCTCGATCGCCTCGGACGTCTTATTCAGCCGCAAATAGCACCAGGCTAAATTGTACTGCAGGTCATCCCACAGATCGCTGGAGGGAAAAAGACTCAACGCGCTCTCGTACAGTGCCGTCGCTTCCTCGTATTTTCCGAGCGCATACAACGTTTCGGCTTTCCATAGATAAACTTGGTCCAAAAATTCACATTGCGGAAAATTTTCCAAGATCCGGCTGTAAATCTCTTCAGCCTCCTTGAATCGGCCCAGCTTCGCCAGACTACGCGCCTGCCCGAAGAGAAATGAATCCTCGAGGTGCGCCTCTTTCGGGTCCATGTTCAAAGGCTTGAAAGCTTCCAACGATTCTTCGGCCTTGCCTAACTGAAAATAGCTCCAAGCGATCCCATGCAGCGCATAGGCGCGAAAGGCGCTTTGACCCCCGAGTTCAATGCTTTTTTTGAATGCCTCAAGCGCCGGCGCATACTCGCCCAAATAGTAATAAGATTGCCCTAGGAGGTAATGCGCATTTGCGATCTTCGGGTTCAGAGGGTATTCGCGCACAAACTGGGAGAGGATGTCCACCACCGATTCATACTTTTTTAATTCGAAAAAACACTGGCCGATCTTGTAACCCGACTCGATCGCCAGGGGATGGCTCCCAAATGCCTCCGCGACGGACTTGAATTCCTCGATCGCCTCTTCATAGTGGTCTATCTCAAATAAACACCATGCCCTGGAATACCGCGAATAGACGCTGTACCGGGACGTCGGGTATTTGTCCAAAACCTCCGTGTAGAACTTGATCGCCGCGGGATAGTCCTTGGCTTTAAAATAGGATTCCGCAGTCCAATAAATCGATTCATCCTCCGTCGCTGAAAAAGCAAGATTTGAACAACATAAAAAACACAAAATAAAAATTCGAAGCACGAAATTCAAGTTTATCATAGAACCGCTTTCAAGAATTTTCCTGTGTACGAATGCGCGTTCTCGGCGACCTGTTCAGGAGATCCGCGAGCCACGATCTTCCCCCCGCCCTCGCCGCCGTCGGGCCCGAGGTCGATCAAATAATCCGCCGTTTTGATGACATCGAGGTTATGCTCGATCACCAGCACCGAATTCCCCTGATCAACGAGGGTTTGTAATACACGCAGCAAGCGGTCAATGTCCGCGAAATGAAGTCCCGTTGTAGGTTCATCAAGAATATAGAACGTCCGCCCGGTGGCGCGCCGGGAAAGCTCCGTCGCGAGTTTCACACGCTGCGCCTCGCCGCCTGAGAGCGTCGTCGCCGCCTGCCCGAGCTCCAGATAATCAAGGCCGACATCATGAAGCGTCTGAAGCTTCGCTTTTACCTGCGGCACATTCTGAAAAAGATCCAGCGCCTCTTCCACGCTCATTCGCAAAACATCCGCAATGGATTTTCCTTTATACCGGGCCTCCAGCGTCTGCTCATTAAAACGTTTCCCCTGGCACACCTCGCAGGTAATGTACACGTCCGGCAAAAAATGCATCTCGATCGTCTTGACCCCATCCCCCTCGCAGGCTTCGCAGCGCCCTCCCTTGACATTAAAACTGAACCGCCCCGGTTGATAGCCGCGCATGCGCGATTCCGGAAGTTTGGCGAAAATATCCCTGATTGGGCCGAAGAGCCCCGTGTAGGTGGCCGGATTTGAGCGCGGTGTGCGCCCGATCGGAGACTGATCGATCTCGATCACCTTGTCTATTTGATCAATTCCCGTGATCTTCTCATGTTTTCCAGGCACTATCCTAGAACCAAAGAGGCGTCTGGCCAGACCTTTGAAAAGAATCTCATCTACCAGGGTACTCTTGCCGGAACCCGACACGCCCGTCACACACACGAACACGCCCAGAGGGATCTCCACGTCAATATGTTTTAAATTATTTTCCGCCGCCTTGTAAATCGTAAGCTTTTTTCTTTGGCTCCAAGCGCGACGGTGCTTGGGAATGGAAATGTGGACCGCGCCGGACAAGTACCGTCCTGTGAGCGAGCGCGGGTCTGCCATGACTTCCTCGGGTGTCCCCGCAGAAACAATCAGGCCTCCGTGCTTCCCGGCGCCAGGACCCATGTCCACTAAATAGTCGGCGCGTTTCATCGTCGCTTCGTCATGTTCCACGACAATAAGCGTATTCCCGAGGTCACGCAGATCGATGAGTGCATTCAGTAATTTTTCATTATCCCGCTGATGGAGTCCAATGGACGGTTCATCCAGAACATAGAGAACTCCCATCAACCCCGAACCGATCTGGGTCGCCAGACGTATGCGCTGTGCCTCCCCGCCGGAGAGCGTTCCGCTCATGCGGTCGAGAGAAAGATACCCGAGCCCCACATTTGTCATGAAACCCAGCCGTGCCCTAATCTCCTTTAGGATCTGGGCCGCGATCTTCTCCTGGTTGTCATTGAGTTTAAGCTCCCGAAAGAACCCATCCGCTCGGGTAATCGAGAACTCTGTCACGTCCATGATGCTCTTGTCTGCAACCCTCACCGCGAGCGCCTCGGGCTTCAACCGTTTTCCCAAGCATTTCGTGCACGGGTTGAGGCTCATGTACTTGTTGATCTCTTCTTTCATGAATTCGGATTCCGTTTCCCGGAAACGGCGCTCCAGGTTTGGGATGACTCCCTCAAAAGATCGCCACGACTTTTCTTCCCCGCTTCCATAGAGAATGAGATCACGATGCGCCTTGCTTAGGTCTTTGAACGGCGTATCCAAGCCGAACCCGCGCGCTTCGGCCAGCTGTCTTAAAAGCCTCCTTAAATAGATGATAAGCGACCGGCCGCCTCGTTTCCATGCGGCAACGGCTCCCTCGCTCAACGATTTGGTTTTATCCGGCACCACGAGCTCCGGGTCCACCTCCAGACAATTGCCAAGACCGTCACACTCGGGACAAGCGCCGTAGGGACTATTGAAAGAAAAAATCCGCGGTTCGAGCTCCTGAAAACTAATGCCGCAATGAACACAGGCATTCGATTCGGAAAAGAGCTGCTCGCGGCGTTGAACCGGGGATGCGCCGTCAAATTCCACCTTGATCGTGCCCTTTCCTACTTTCAAAGCCGACTCCACGGAATCCGTGAGGCGTTTTTTTACGCCGTCTTTGAGCACAATTCGATCAATCACGATGTCGATGGTGTGTTTTTTCTTTTTGTCGAGCTGGGACACGCCCTGCCGTGGTCCCACAAGATCCGAAACCTCAAAAACTTTTCCGTCCACGCGCACGCGGACAAAACCCTCCTTTTGGATATCCTTGAAAACTTGCTGCGACTCGCCCTTGCGGCCCTCCACGGCCGGCGCTAAAATTTCTATCTTGGAATCGGCAGGAACTTTCAGGATCTGTTCCACGATCTCCTGAGCGCTTTGGCGGGTGATCTTGCGACCACAGCGATGGCAGTGCGGAATGCCAATCTTCGCAAATAACAATCTCAAATAATCATAGATCTCCGTGGTCGTGCCAACCGTCGAACGCGGATTGGAACCGGCCACGCGCTGTTCGATGCTGATCGCCGGAGACAGCCCCTCGATGTATTCCACATTGGGTTTTTGCATGCGATCCAAAAATTGCCGGGCATAGGCGGACAGGCTTTCCACGTACCGGCGCTGGCCCTCCGCGTAGATCGTGTCGAATGCGAGAGAGGATTTTCCGGAACCAGAGAGACCCGTGAAAACAACGAGCGCATTACGCGGCAGTTTAAGATCGATGTTCTTAAGATTATGTTCGCGCGCTCCCTTGATTGAGATAAAATTATTGAGTTGTTGAGATGCTGAGGCGTTGGGGCGTTTAGGCGTTGAGTTGAGCCGCTCTTCCGACTCCACAACTCCACGACTCAACGACTCAACGGCTCGAGAGCCCACTGGCTTATTTTTCATTTTTCAATATTTCCGGAATAGGGCGCGTATCGATGCGGATCCCGCCGTCATGCTCCAACGTCAGGGTGTAGATGGTCCCCGGCACGAACACCTGCCCGGGAGCCTCCACCTGAGCGTTCTTGATTCCAATGCGTGCGCGCTCCGTCGGGTCCAACGCATAACGCCAAAATTTTTTCCATATCTCACGCTCAAAATAATTGGGAGGGTCCCCGACCCGGTAACCATCCGGCACCGCGACTTGGCCGGCCGCGCCTGCTTTCCCTGGCTCTCGGCTCCAGGAGGATGCAAGCTCATGAACAGGCGTGATCTCAAACTCCTGAGTGTCCTTTCCATCCAGCACGAACGCTTTTAGAAATAAATAAATGCTCTTCCCTTTCATCCGGTGGCCCTGCTCAATGTACTTGTCGTCAAAACGCACGACCAAGGTCTGAAACTGAATTAAATTTCCTTTGAACGTAAAAAATTTTGGTTTGAGAGGCTCCCCACGGACATTGTATTCGAGAAATTTGATGGTGGTCGTGTATTTGCGTGTGAACTCCTCGAGGCTCGACTCCACGACGAGCACTTCCGCCAGACGCGATTCCGCCTTGAGGTTATGGATAATCTTTTTGAACGTCAGGAATTCGGTGACGAACTTAAAGCCGGCGATGAATAGAAAAAAGAGAAGAAAAAAAATGATGCCGTTGCGGAGAGCCCTGGAAAGCCGCTTGAACATATCAGGGAGCGCGCTGGAAAATCGTCTGCCTGCACATACGAAAAAAAACTCTGAAAGCATTCCTTTCATGGAAGTGTCTCACGAGCTGCCAGGACTCCCAAAGAGCCCATCCCCCGTAGACCCAGATGATCTCCTCGCGTAAGACAGGGACAAAGAACTGGATGATCCACAGGACAAAAAGACCCACCGCCTCGATCATGCTGAAATCCATGCTTGCCAAAAACAAAAAACCCAAATACGACTGAATGATGGTAAGAAGAATCTCCACTTTCTGATGGCTGTCGAATACAATCTCAGCGGGATGTCCTACGCCGAACGAATAGATGAACGGCACGGTCGCCACAAGGATGGTCCACTGATTCACTGACGAGGAGATAAAGTTGGTGAGCGCCATGGGAGCCTTGGAAACCTTGCGAGCCCAGTTGAACGCGGAGAGTTTTTCCGGAAACTCACTTAAAAATGGCGCCACCCATTGCACGAAAACAAATTGAGACAGGCCAAACGTCGTAGCCAAAGCCAGCATAGAATTCAGAAAAGGGTGCGCGGCAAACCAAAGGATAAGCGCCCCCGCTGTAAAAATAACAAAAATCCAAAGGAGGCTTTTCGCCTTGGATTTCTGCATGACCCATCGGGGCACGAGATCCAGGTCCTCGGCACTCTCAGAAGCCTGGGGAGGCAGTTTGCTCAGCAGCCACAGGTAAATACCGTAGATCGCCGCAAGGACCCCGCCGTCCCATAACGTCAGCGTTCCCTTGAAATAAATAACCAAAAAATAAAGAAGCGCCGGCACAAGCCCAAGGATCGTGAACGAATTCTCATCTTCCATCACGATACGGCGAAATCCGACGCCTTTTTGATACGCGGGTTCATGGCTAAAAAAAAGAGCAACAAAATAGACCATGGGCCAGCCGAAACCCACAAACAGCCTAAGAGAACCGGTAAAATTGGCGGTGATCAGATGCATTTGTTCCGGATTTTTGGCCGCTTCCAAAGCAATGGTTGCCTCGACGGCAAACTCCGGCAACGTTTGCACCCAGGCAAGAACTGCCAGAGCCAACCCTTGAGAAATATAAAACTGTCCGCATTCCGCCGCCCAGGCAATCAGCAAAGCGGCGAAAATAATGGCTGGAAATGTCCAAAGCGCGTGAATGGCTTCCAAATAGGCTCCTAAATAGCTCCGTAATATATCATTTATCAGCCGTCTTGGACAGGCGCGCCGTGAGGGATACCCATTCCGCAACACTCAGCGTTTCGGGTCGTCGCTTCGGGTCCATTCCCTCGGCCTCCAAAATACCCTTTAAGCTTTCCTTGGGAAGACCCCCCTCCGGATCTTCCAGGGCATTCAACAATGTCTTTCGCCTTTTTTGAAAGGCCCTTGCGACAATCTCATGAAATAGCTCTCCAAGTCCATCCGGATATCGCGGCTTCTCTAAAAAATCAATCCGGACTACCGCCGAATCCACCTTCGGAACCGGATAGAAGCTTCCTTTGGATATCCGCTTGAGAAAGACAACATCGGCGTAGGCCTGAACCGAGACCGACAAGGCTCCCCAAACTTTCGTCCCCGGTTTGCCGGTAAGACGTTGAGCAACTTCTTTCTGCATGGTAAGGACAGCGCGTCTAAAAAACTCCCTGTGCTCAACCAGCCAAAAAAGAATCGGAGAGGTGATGTTGTAGGGGATGTTCCCGGCCACAACAACCGGACCTTTCAACGCAACTTCTCGGGCCGGATTGAGTTTCAGGATGTCTTGCGAAAGGATTTGAACCGCTTTTCCGTGGAATTTTTTTTTAAGATGCGCCGCAAGGGACCGGTCTTTCTCCACAGCCAGAACACTCGAGCCCTTTTCCAGGAGAAATCCCGTGAGCGCGCCAAGACCCGGGCCTATTTCTAAGACCGTTTCCCCCGGCCGTGATTCCAGGGAGTCCGCGATGAAACATAAATCGCTTTCGCGGGTCATAAAATTCTGTCCCAGATTTTTTCTGGCGCGGAGATTGAGACTCCGTAAAGCGTCTCTAGCGCCGGTCATGTCGACGAACATTCTTCGCTAGCTGAAACGCCGTCTCCAAGGCCTCGGTCATGGAGCCGGGGTCGGCTAAGCCGCGACGGGCAATGTCGTAGGCCGTTCCATGGTCCGGGGAGGTTCGGATAAACGGAAGGCCCAGCGTCACATTCACCCCGTGGCCCCGGGAAATCATCTTCAGCGGGATCAAACCCTGATCGTGGTACATGCATATCTCAGCGTCATAAAGTCCTTGGTAAGCATCGTGGAATAACGCATCCGGCGATAACGGCCCTACAATTTCGGCATCGGTTTTGCTTTGAGCGTTTTTCACGGCGGGACGAATAATGTCGATCTCCTCACGGCCGATCGTTCCCTCCTCACCGGCATGAGGATTTAGGCCGCACACCACAATCCTGGGCCGGCGAATGCCAAAAAGTCTCCGCAATTCCCTATCCGTCAAAAGAATGGCTTCCGTCACACGCGAACGCGTAAGCAATGAGGGAACTTTTTTTATCGGCTCATGGCGCGTCACAAGAACGACACGCAGCGGTCCGCCAATCAGCATCATCTCGACTTTTTTGCTTCCCGAAAGTTTCGCCAAATATTCGGTGTGACCCGGAGTGTCAAAACCCGCCTTTTTCAGTCCCGCCTTGTTGATGGGTGCCGTGACAATAGCTTCAACTTTTTTTTCCACGGCCAGACGCACGGCCAGCTCAATGGACCGCACCGCTGAAACAGTAAGTGATTTCTGCGCGAAGCCCCTCAAAAAACGCGGTGGCAAATCATCTTCAAAATAGCAGGGAATGCGGTCGCTAAAATTCTCCCAGCCCTCGAGTGAGGAAATGTCGGCAAACTTAACGGGCAAACGGAACTTACGCGCAAGCGCATTCAAGAGGAAAGCGCGGCTCAGCACCAGGACACGCGCCGAAGAAAAATTTGGCCATCGGGCAAGGGCTTTCACGAGAACTTCGGGACCAATGCCGGCTGGATCGCCGTGCGTCAATGCCAGACAAATGAATTTAGAACTGCTCCTACCGGATGGAGATGTAGGCATTCTTTTTGAGAGATTGCATCCAACTCTCAAGGCGCTCCCGGAGCTTTTCCTTAAAGAGAATGTCCTGGACTTGGCCGCGCACCTCGGCGAGAGGCTTCACCGAGAACTGATCTCTCTCAACGACTTTAAAAATATGGTAGCCAAGCGAACTTTTGATGGGTCCGGCAAACTGACCTTTTTCGAGTCCAAAAACTTTTTCATCAATCTCCCCCATCAGCTGGCCCTTTTCCACCCATCCCATCTCGCCCCCCTCAGAGGCTTCGGATCCCTCAGAATTCAATTGGGCAAGTTCCTCGAACGGTTTGCCTGCCCGCAATTGGGACAGGAGAGACTCCGCGAGCGTGCTGGCTTCTTCCTCCGTTCGTGTTGAGGTTCGGATCAAGATATGCTGAAGATGCACCCGATCTCCTTGGACAAACTGCTGCGAATGACTCTTGTAATACTCATTCACTTCCCCGGGGGATACGGACACCTTGGATTTCACCTCATAGGAAACAAGTTTCTGGGTCATGAGCTGATCCCGAAACCGGTTCCAGAGCTTTTTCTCCGTGAGCCCCTGATCTTCAATCGTTCGCACAAACGCTTCGCGGGAGGGGAATTTATTGCGAACATCGGTCATCATTTCGTCCACTTCGGAGTCCTTAACGATCACCTGCTTTCGCTTGGCCTCGCTCAAAATTAACTTGTCATCTATTACCTTGCCGAGAAATTCCTGCCTGGCTTCCATGGCCTTTTCTTCATATTCCCTGCCGGTGTACATCGTGCGGTACTGCGCAGTGATCGGCGCCATCACAAGCTGCAGGTCTTGTTCGGTCACAATCTCATCGTTCACGACTGCCAAAATCTTGTCCACGACCTCCGCCGCGGATGCAACGCCGATCAATGTCGCTGAGAAAAACAAGAACACAGTCCAAGCACGATTTTTTTTACTCATGCGTCAGGTCCAGAGCCTTTTCGTCAATGTCTATGTTCACATTCCCCTTTAATTTTTCCACAAAATCCTTGAATGTCTTGGAACGTTTCTCCCGCAGGAGGCGCTCCTCCACAATCTTTTGCACCACCTTGAGTTCGCGCAGCCGCGGTTCCATGCGGTCGCTGAGCTTGATGACATGATATCCCAGCGGCGTTTTCACGGGCCCGTTGACCTCGCCTTTTTTCATCCGGAACACCGCCTCTTCAAACTCCGGCACGAACTGACCTTTTTGGAAAAAACCAAGGTCGCCACCGCGGATCGCGGTGGCATCTAAAGAATGTTGACGGGCCGTTTCCTCGAAATCCGCCCCGGCATCCAACGCAGCCTTCACAGACCCTGCCTCCTCCTCGGTTTTTACCAAAATATGCGATGCGCGCAAAAGAATAGGCGTCATGAACTCCTCTTTATGGAACTCGTAATATTTGGTAATCTCCTCGGGTTCCACACGGATCTTATTGTCCACTTCCCTCTCGACGAGCTTGGCGATCAGAATTTTCCTGTGCGCTGCCTGGATGAGGTCGCGCACATCCTCTTCTTTCTCCAACCCCTGCCTTTTAGCCTCTTTCAGGAGGAAATGTTCGGAAGCCATGTCATTCAAGAGATCTTTTTTGTGCGAGGCAACAATGGTTCTTACGGTTTTGGGGAGCGACTGGAGCTTTTTCGTAAAATCGTTCTCGGTAACAACAATTCCATCGAATCTCGCCAGCACCTTGCTCTTATCCGCTGGCTTGGAAACACACCCACTGACCACCAAGACTGCCAGGACCAGCCAAATTTTTTTCATATCTTGTGAATATACCATAGGATAGGGGAACCTTTCAACGAAATGCAGAATAGATGTACAGCCAAAATAGAAATGGGTCATCACTAATCTTCGAGGTCCGTCCAGTGAAGCCAGTCGGCGAGATTTGGACGGCCGTCGTGGTGCCAAGTCAAGGGTGGATGCTGAAGCCTTCCAGCCCGACAAACACGGTTCACGCCAAAACGGGACAGCCATCTGGCCAGCTTTGCACGATCAGCGCCCGCACACTCCAGGGCCGCAGCCTGCAAGGAAGGTCCCGAATGGCGCAGCGATGCCCTAAGGTCTTCCAGCTTCCTGAACCCTTTAACGCTGATCCTCTGCCCCGGTCCCGAGGACACAAGCTCGGGTTTTCCGTCGTACAGCACCGTCCATCGCGCAGCGACTTGACTTTGCCAAACAAGCGCCTTTTTATTCTTTATCTTCGAAATAAGCGCCTGCTCTTGATCCCGTCTGTAATGCAAAAACTCACTTAATCCCCGTCGTGGCCCCATAGGTTCGCTCTTCTCCAAGCCGCCCAGCGCGTTGGCGATGAGCTCCGAAAATCGTTCGGGACGGATTTTCCCTCCCTTTTGGACAAAAACCGTCGACGGGGACAAGCATCCCCGCTGATCGGCCATCCAGACATCATGCGCCGTCCGGTCGGCCAGACGTTTAGCGTTCCTTGGACTTAAAACCTCTTTCGTCAGCAAGGAGAAGCTTATCTTATGGCCATACCGGATAAAGGGCGTTCTGGCAGGAATATTTTTTTGGATCTCTTTCAGGCTTTCTTCGCTTCCATAGGCCACCACGAGATCAGCGCGGCGCATGCACCGGGCAGCGGTCATGCGGTCGTCTGCCCGGATCAGACGGCAGCGTTTTCCCAGTTCAGGGTCATGGGCCTTCAGAGAATCAAGATAAATCCTCAAAAAACCGGCATCCCGCTCGGACGTTTTTCCGATATTCTGACTTTGAACAACGAGTCCGAGAATAAAGCTTGTGACCGCGGCACCCGGAATGTTGGATGAGAAAATATGGAAGATCTTTCGAGGGCCTTGAACAAGAATCGCCCTTTTATTTTCCTTTTCTCGGACAAATTGGTCAAGCATCTGAGGCTGGCTTAACTCGCTCCTCAATAACGAGGCTAATTTCGGCGCCGTCAATTCAGAAAAAAGAGCATCCAGAAGCGCCTTGGCCATTTTTTCGGAAAATCCTGAGTTCTTCACCAGGACGCTAAGCGCCTTTTTCCGGTAAACAAAGTTTTCACGAAGCCATTTTTGCGATAAAGAACCCAAAGAGGAGACAATGGCGGATGTCCGTCTCAATTCGGACCCCCAACCAGCGCTTCGTGAGCCAAAGAGCAGCCGCGGAGAAGACTTCCGGGGGCACGACCCAGAAGCTCAAAACCGCCGGCGCGGGCCTTGCCCAAATCCTCCGACTGGACGGCCATCACCGAACCGAGATTCGCCAAATCCACATGTTTCAAGATCCCCTCATGCAAGCCGGCCGACGCCTTGCCTGTTTCGGGGTCCACAACCACGGCGCGAATCCACGCCGGGCCGTGGAACTCTCCGAGAGCATGACTGTAGTATTGACTCGACAGCTCCGTCATCCCATATTCACTGACGCAGTGCTTCTTAGGGATACCCAGCCTTTGCCCACACTCCGCATAAAGCGCCCTCTTTGAGATCTCCTGCACCCTCCCCTTAAATCCGCCAGTTTCCATGAGCCGCGATCCGTCCGCTAGACGTAGGCAAATCTTTTTTTCTTTCAAATAATCCAAAAATCCTTTCAGCGCAAAAGCAGTCGAAAGTAAAATAATTCTTTTGCGTTCTTTCCTTAAATCTTGCAACAACTCATCAAAACGGGGAATGCCTTTTCTTAAATAGAAGCGCCCTTTATTTCCGGCAAAGCGGCGGTTGACAACCCCCATCATGAAAGAAAGCGATGAGTTGGGTTCCGCCCTCGGAGGATCCATCAAAAAGAAAAAAGAAAGCGATGGGCGGCCGAATAACAAGTTCGTCTCGAACGCCGGTAGGATGGAGGCCTCGTACAGCCGGAGGGTCCGAAAATAATGAGCGCCCCCTCCGAGGGACCGGCTGGTGCCGCCCGCCACTGGAGCACCGGCGGACGTTCCGCTCGTGTGGAATACGCGGACCCTCTCTTTGGCCGGAAAACTTGTCAGCGCAAGTTCCTTGAAAGCCGATGCCGGCACGGCCGGGATCTCCCTCCATGACCAAACCTGTTCGGGAGAAATGCTCATGAGGCCGCATAGACGGCGGTAATGGCTATTGTTCTCGTATTGAAAACGGAAGATTCGTAATGCCAGTGCATTAAAAACCGTCTCCTTGGCGGTTCCGCCTGAAAATTTATTTACAAAGGAGAGGATATCTTTCTCGAGAAGAACTCTTTCGCGCAAGGAATTTCCGTTTTTAGTAAGTGGGTCGGTTGTCTTTCGATTTTTCAGAGATCGCGGCCTGGATGGCTTCGAGAAGACTGTTCAACTTCACCGGCTTCGCGAAAATAAGGTTTGGATTTCCTGAAATGAGCGGTTGGTCATCCGGATCAATAACGGCCGTGACAAAAAAAACAGGGATATGTTTCGTGCGAACATCATTCCTCAAGAGCATGGCCACTTCGGTGCCATCTCTTTTTGGCATCATGATGTCGAGAATCACAAGGTCGGGTTGAAGCAAAATGGCCTTTTCCAAAGCCTGATCGCCGTTTACAGCGGTGATCACCTTGTAACCACGGTCACTGAGAAAAGATTCAAGAGTACGAATCTGGTCCGGTTCATCGTCCGCAACTAGAATGGTCTTAACCATAGCGGTATCCTAACACGACCATTCAAAGCTTTGATAAAATTTTATCAAAGTGGAGAACGGTGTACTGAATCTCCTTTTCCGTGATAATAAGGCACGGGGTGATCGTGAGCACGTTGTGCGCAGGACCTGCCGGTAAGAGCACCAAACCTCGCCGCAACGCCTCGGCGATAAAATTCCTCGTTTTTTCTGTCGCGGGAACGGGTTTTTTCGCGCCGGCAAGCCGTTCGCAAAGCTCCACGCCTATCATGAGACCCGATCCGCGGATGTCGTTAATGATGGGGTATTTTTCCTTTAATTTCCAAAGTTCCTTACGGAAAATTTCTCCCATTTGCCGTGAACGGTCGACAAGTTTTTTTTCTTCGATTTCACGGATCACGGCCAAGGCTACGGCACAACCCAGAGGATTTCCGAGAAAGGTGCTCGTATGAATGGAATCCCCGGTCGAAGCGCCCCATGAATGCATCACGCGGGTTGTGCCGACGCAAACCGAAATGGGAAAACCGTTCGCCATCCCTTTGCCGAGACACAGAAGATCAGGAACAACCCCGCTTTTATCGACAGCGAACAAGCTCCCGGCCCGTCCAAAACCGGTAAATACTTCATCCGCAATAAGAAGAATCTTTTCCGTATCACAAAAAGCTCGAAGCGCTTTCAAAAAATCAGCCGGCGCGGGAACAATGCCGCCCCGCCCTTGGATAGGTTCCAAAAGGACGGCACCGACAGGCGCTTTCGATCTCTTGGCTTTCCTAAAAAGCGATTGGACGGCTTTCATGGAAACCTGGCCTGCCTTGGCTTCATGGGCCTGGATATCCGGGAATGGCGCCGTGTGCGAAAAAGATCCCAATTGTTTTAAAAAAGGTTTTTTGAAATCGTCGCGATGCGTGACGGGGAGTGTTCCATAACCCAGCCCGTGATAAGCCCCCGTGAATGCAATCACGCCCGGTTTTTTTGTGTGCACCATCGCTGTTTTTAAGGCGGATTCCACGGCCTCGAAGCCGGTGGATGAAAAAATACTTTGATTGAGATTTCCGGGCGTAATCTCAGAAAGCTTCTTGGCCAGCGCCACTTTCACCTCGTTCGGATGCACATCTCCAAAGCCGTGCATCATGTGCCGCGACTGCTCACGCAGTGCTTTCAGGACCGCCGGATGGCCATGACCCAGACCTGCCACGGCAAACGCGCTCGAAAGATCCAAGTATCGGTTTCCGTCCACGTCAAAAAGATTCGAGGCGTGCGCCTTTTTGAAAAAAACGGGGAAAATGCCTCCCTGGTAGGTGATTTGGGGGCATTCATAGCGCTTCAATTCTGCGGCCAGTTTGACGGATTCCTTGCCCGGAAACTCTTTAGATCGTACTTTTGGCAGGAGGCTTTTGGGGAGCGGCTCCGGTTTTTTCTTGAATGAGAATCCGAAGAATCCTGGCTTCTTCAATCGGAGAGATTTCACGCGTGACCGGCTTCCAGGAACCTTTCCGCGTCAAGCGCCGCCATGCATCCGGAACCGGCGGCCGTGATCGCCTGACGGTACTTGAAGTCCTGCACATCGCCGCAGGCAAAAACACCCGGCACGCTTGTCTGCGTCCCGTCGTGGACTCGGATGTAGCCTTTCGGGTCCAGCTCAAGCTTTCCTTTGAACACTTCCGAGTTCGGTGTATGCCCGATGGAAACAAACACGCCTTCGCATTTTTTCTCAGTAAGCGCACCTGTTTTTAGATTTCTGAGGACAACGCCTTTAACCTTTTTTTGTGCTGGATCTTGGATGGCTTCGACGGCGCTATCCCAGATAAAATCAACCTTGGGGTTGTTTTTTACCCTGTCCTGCATAATCTTGGAAGCGCGGAGACTGTCACGCCGGTGGATAATGGTGACCTTGGTCGCGAATTTGGTAAGAAAATTGGCCTCCTCGAGCGCGGAGTCCCCCCCGCCGATCACCACAACTTCTTTTCCTTTAAAGAAAAACCCGTCGCAGGTGGCGCATGCGGACACGCCGTAACCTTGCAACGCTTTTTCCGAGGGAATGTTGAGCCAGTTGGCGGAGGCGCCGGTGGCGATGATCAGTGCTTTCGCAAAAATCTCACGCTCCCCCACGCGAAGCTTGAAAGGACGGTTGGAGAAATCCACTTCAGTAACGTCCTCACGAATGAATTCGGTGCCGAAACGCTCCGCCTGCTCGCGAAAAAGAACCATCATCTCAGGACCCAGGATCCCTTTAGGAAAACCGGGATAATTTTCCACCTCCGTGGTCATCATAAGCTGTCCGCCGGGCTGGCCGCCTTTCAAGAGGCCCTCGATCAGAAAGGGTTTCATATTTGCACGGGCGGCATAGATCGCCGCCGTGAATCCGGCAGGGCCGGAACCTATGATCACAACATTATGGGGAGCGCTCGAACTCATGAGGAGTGATTATAACAAAAAAGCGACGGGTTTCACACCATCGCTGCGTGATTTTTTACGATTACTTTTTAAACCTGAAATTTGGTCAAAAAGCCTTAGATACGAGGAACGCGCTAGCGGACGCGCTCGCCACAAGACGCCGGCGAAGTCCGTCCACAGAATCTTGTCAGACGAGTCCGCCAATGCTCTGTGGCGGAGAGGCGTCCCGAAAGGTACGCCGCACAAGGATGCGACGCGCGTGACGAAGCAGATAAGGCTTTTTCATCAAATTTCATGCGCCGTCGTTCCCGATGGCCTCGACAGGGCAGCCCTCTTTGGCTTCCTTGCAAAGCGCCTCTTCCTCCGGCGTTGCCGGCTGCTTCTTGACGAAAGAATAACCGCCGCTTTGATTGCGGTCAAAATTGCTGGGCGCCGTCTGACGGCACAGGTCACAGTCGATGCACTGGGTATCCACGTAAAATCCACCCGCGGCGTTGTCAGAATATTTATTCCCTTTGTCTGCCATAGTTCCTCCGAAAGAATCTAATTTATATCAGTTACTCTCAAAGCTGTCAACCGTTTAGAGGAGCAACAAGAGGTGCAAATACGAGAAGTGACGTCGGATCTGGGAACTCGTCTTGCAGGCGTGCGGGCGACGAGCTCCCAGACCCGACTTCCGCAACATTACCTATTGTGAATGCAATCTGCGGTGAACGTTCTGAGTTTAGCTGGGAAGGTCGCTCTTGCCCATGAGGTATTCATCGATAGCCCGTGCACATCCGCGTCCCTCATGGATGGCCCACACCACCAGGCTTTGTCCGCGGCGCATGTCCCCCGCCGCAAAAACGCCTTTCACATTCGTTGCAAATCTACCCAGCTCGGCTTTGGCGTTCGAGCGCTCGTCCTGCTCGACGCCCAGCCCTTTCAAAACCGTATCCTCAGGTCCCAAAAAACCCATCGCCAACAATACCAATTCAGTCGGGAGGATCTTTTCCGACCCGGGAATCTCTTTCGGGATAAATCGCCCTTTGTCATCTTTCTGCCACTCGACGCTGACGATCGCAATGCCTTTCACGTGACCTGATTCATCCCCAATAAAACGACTGGCCGTCACCAGATATTGCCTCGGATCCTTGCCGAAAAGAGCCGCAACCTCCTCTTGGCCATAATCCATCTTGTAAACCTTGGGCCATTGAGGCCAGGGATTGTCCGACGCCCTCTCAAGCGGCGGTTTCTGCAATATCTCCAGCTGAACAAGGCTTTTGCAACCATGACGCATGGAGGTGCCGACGCAATCCGTGCCGGTGTCCCCGCCGCCGATCACCACAACGTTCTTGGCCTTGGCGGAAATATCCGGTCCCTGGCCATCCAGCAGCTTTTTTGTGTTGCCCTGTAAAAATTCCATCGCAAAATGAACGCCTTTCAAGGGCCGGCCCTCGATCGGAAGATCGCGCGGCTTTGTGGCGCCTCCGCAGAGCGCCGTTGCGTCAAATTCTTTCAAAAGTTTTTCCGCAGGATAATTTTTTCCGACTTCCGTGTTCGGGACAAATTTAACGCCCTCCCGGGCGAGAAGATCCACCCGGCGTTGAACGATCTTTTTATCGAGCTTGGGATTCGGGATGCCGTACATCAGAAGACCGCCGATGCGATCGGCACGCTCAAATACCGTGACCAAATGTCCCGCACGATTCAGTTGGGCCGCAACCGATAGGCCCGCGGGTCCTGAACCGACAACCGCCACTTTTTTTCCGGTGCGTGTCTCCGGAGTTTGAGCATTTACCCAGCCTTCGCCGAAACCTTTGTCGATGATGGCCGCTTCGATATTTTTAATGGTGACCGGCGTCTCATTGATACCTAAAACACAGGAGCCCTCGCAGGGAGCGGGGCAAACACGGCCGGTGAATTCAGGAAAATTATTCGTCTTATGCAAACGATCCAGCGCTTCACGCCAAAGACCTCGGTAGACAAGGTCATTCCATTCCGGGATCAGGTTGTTGACAGGACAGCCCTGCGCCATGCCGGAAAGCAACGTCCCCGTGTGACAAAAAGGAATTCCGCAATCCATGCAGCGAGCGCCCTGTTCCCGGAGCTTGGATTCAGGCATGTGCTCGTGATACTCGTTCCAGTCATGGACTCGCTCGCGGGGGTCTCGATCTTTCGGAAGTTCGCGCTGGATCTCTTTAAATCCGGTAGGGCTGCCCATCAATTGCCGCCGACGCGCGCTAAGTCTTTCGAATTCTCCTCGAAAGCTTTCATGATCGCTTCGTCCCCGCTCAGGCCGGAACTCTTCACTCTTTCCATCGACTCAAGCACGCGCTGGTAATCCTTGGGCATCACTTTTACAAACTTTGGCACCATGTCCTCCCAAAGAACCAAGATCTGCTGAGCCAATTTCGAACCTGTGTATTTTGCATGGCGCTCAACCATGGCACGCACGTCGCGGATCTCTTCGGGCTCACTCAATTTGCTCAAGTTGACCATTTGTTTGTTGCATCGCGATGCGAAATCATTTTTTCCGCCGGAGGCGGACCCGCCTTTGGCGGGCACGTCCAAAACATAAGCGACGCCGCCGGACATGCCGGCTGCAAAATTACGACCCGTAGGACCGAGCACCACCACACGGCCGCCAGTCATGTACTCACAGCCGTGGTCCCCCAGAGCTTCGACCACCGTATCCGCGCCGCTATTCCGAACGCAGAAACGTTCCCCCGCCACGCCGCGAACATACCCCTCACCGCCGGTCGCTCCATAGAATGCGACATTCCCGATAATCATGTTTTCTTCCGCTTTAAAAGTCGCCTTTTTCGGGGGATAAACAAGGATGCGCCCGCCGGAAAGGCCCTTTCCCACATAGTCATTCGCATCGCCCTCCAGTTCCAACGTCAGACCTTTCGGAATAAACGCCCCAAAACTTTGTCCCGCGGAACCCGTGAAATGAAGATGGATCGTGTCATCCGGCAAGCCATCCGGACCGTGACGGCGCGTGATCTCTGAGCCAAGAATGGTGCCCACCACCCGGTTCACGTTATGGATGGGCAGCGAGGCTTTCACTTTCTTTTTCTCGGAAAGAGCACTCTCGCATAGGTCCAACAACACCTGATTGTCGAGCGCCTTGTCGAGACCGTGATCTTGCCCCGTCTGACAGTAACGTCCCACCGTGGCAGGCATCTGAGGCTGATAGAGGATCTTGGAAAAATCGAGGCCTTTCACTTTCCAGTGCTCGACTGCCTTTTTAGGCTCAAGACAGTCCGTCCGTCCAATCATTTCGTTCACCGTGCGGAACCCTAGTTTCGCCATATGCTCACGCATCTCTTCGGCGATGAAATTCATGAAATTCACCACATGCTCGGGATCTCCCGTGAATTTTTTTCGGAGTTCCGGATCCTGTGTCGCAACACCCACGGGGCAAGTATTTAAATGACAGACGCGCATCATGATGCAGCCGAGTGACACCAAGGGCGCTGTCGCGAACCCAAACTCTTCGGCGCCAAGAAGCGCCGCGATCACCACATCACGGCCCGTCTTCAACTGGCCGTCCGTTTCGACCGCAATGCGGCTCCGGAGATTATTGAGAACAAGCGTCTGATGCGTTTCGGCCAATCCCAGTTCCCACGGAATCCCCGCATGTTTGATGCTGGAAAGGGGCGAGGCGCCCGTGCCGCCGTCATACCCCGAGATTAGCACCACGTCCGCATGCGCTTTCGCGACTCCGGCTGCGATCGTGCCCACGCCCATCTCGGCCACAAGTTTTACGCTGATACGCGCGTTCATGTTTGCATTCTTCAAGTCGTGGATAAGTTCGGCCAGATCCTCAATAGAATAGATGTCATGATGCGGCGGCGGTGAGATCAGCCCCACACCGGGCGTCGACAAGCGTACTTTCGCGATCCAGGGATACACTTTCGCGCCTGGCAGCTGCCCACCCTCGCCGGGCTTGGCGCCCTGCGCCATTTTGATCTGAAGTTCACGGGCATTGACGAGGTATTGGCTCGTCACGCCGAAACGGCCCGAGGCGACCTGCTTGATGGCGCTATTTTTGGAATCTCCGTTGGCTAGTTTCTCGTAGCGCGCAGGATCCTCCCCCCCCTCTCCCGTGTTCGATTTTCCCCCGAGACGGTTCATGGCAATGGCCAAACTCTCATGCGCTTCCTTGGAAATGGAACCGTAAGACATTGCGCCCGTTTTAAAGCGCTTCACGATCTCTTTGGCAGATTCTACTTCCTCGATCGGAACAGGTTTGGCGGGCGGCTTAAAATCTAAAAGACCTCTTAGGGTGCACCAGTGCTTCAGCTGTTCGTCAACCGCTTGGGAATATTCTTTGAACACTTTGAAATTTTTCGTGCGAACGGCCAATTGCAATTTATGAACCGTCTCCGGGTTGAATAGATGGTACTCACCGTCGCGGCGCCACTGATATTGGCCGCCCGTGTCCAGAGCGTGAACGCGCACATCGCGGTCGGGATAGGCATAGCGATGCCTGGAGACCACTTCCTCCGCCACAACCTCAAGACCGATGCCCTCCACCCGGGTCGCGGTCCAGGTAAAATACCGGTCGATGAACGCCTGATTCAATCCGATCGCCTCGAATATTTGCGCGCCCCTGTAACTCTGGATGGTCGAGATACCCATCTTGGACATCGTCTTCACAACGCCTTTGGCGACGGCCTTGGCGTAATTCTTGACCGCGGTCTTGTGGTCGATGTCTTTCAAGATACCCTGGCGCAGAAGATCATCCAGCGTTTCGAACGCCAAGTAGGGGTTGATCGCTCCCACGCCATAACCGACCAGCAGCGAGAAATGGTGCACTTCGCGTGGCTCGCCCGATTCGAGAATTAGTCCCACGCGAGTGCGCGTGCCCTCGCGGATCAAGTGATGGTGAAGCCCTGACACCGCCAAAAGCGCCGGGATGGCAGCATTGTCTTTGTCGATGCCGCGGTCAGAAAGAATCAAGATATTCACACCCTCGCGGATCGCTTGGCTGGCCTTTTTGTACAGGGCTTCGAGCGATTCCTCCAGAGCTTTTCCGGCAGAAACCCCTCCCGAGATCCCAAAGAGTATCGGGAGCGAGATGGACTTAAAATTTGGATCCTGAATATGTCGTAATTTCTCAAACTCCTCGTTTGTCAGAATCGGGCTTTTCAATTTGATCTGACGACAACTTGCGGGCTCCGGTTTCAACAGGTTCCTCTCCGGGCCAATCGTCGTCTCGGTGGACGTGACGATCTCTTCACGAATGCAATCAATCGGGGGATTCGTCACCTGCGCAAATAGCTGCTTGAAATAATTGTAGAGAAGCTGCGGTTTATTCGAGAGAACAGCCAGCGGCGTGTCGGTCCCCATGGAGCCCACCGGCTCGACCCCGCTCTGCCCCATCGGTGCCATGAGAATACGAAGGTCTTCGAATGTGTAACCAAATGCCTGTTGCCGGCGCAGCACGGTCTCATGGTCCGGCTCATGCACATGAGGCGCTTCCGGCAGGTCTTCCAGCGTCACGAGATTCTCTTTCAGCCACATCCTGTAAGGTCTCTCGGAAGAAATGCTCTTCTTCAATTCTTCATCCGCAACGATCCTGCCCTGGACAGTGTCTACGAGAAACATGCGGCCCGGCTGCAACCGGCCTTTTTGAAGAATGTTTTCCGGCGGCACATCAAGAACACCTACCTCCGAGGCCATGATGACACGGTCATCCTTGGTGACATAGTAACGGGAGGGACGCAATCCGTTGCGGTCCAGGACCGCGCCAATCTGCACGCCATCGGTGAACGCAATAGAGGCCGGACCGTCCCAAGGCTCCATAAGACTGGCATGATATTCGTAGAAATCTTTTTTCTCCTGGGACATGGATTCATGATTCGACCAAGGTTCGGGGATCATCATCATGACCGCGTGCGGCAAGGACCTGCCCCCCAGGACCAGAAACTCCAGGCAATTGTCGAACATCGCCGAATCCGACCCATCCTCACAGATTACGGGCAATAATTTTTTTATGTCATCACCAAAAACTTCATGAGCGCACAGGGACTGACGCGCATGCATCCAGTTCACATTGCCCCGCAAAGTATTGATTTCACCGTTGTGCGCGATGTACCGGTAGGGGTGGGAACGTTCCCAGCTGGGGAAAGTATTGGTCGAAAAACGGGAATGAACCAGGGCCAAAGAAGAATCGACCGCCGGATCTTGCAATTCCGGGTAAAAAAGCTCCGCTTGCTCGCACATCAGCATGCCTTTGTACACAATCGTCTTGTAAGAAAGGCTTGCGACATAAAAAAACGCGCCGCCTTTAACCCCGCCGTAGCGAATCATGTTCTCGGTGCGGCGGCGGATAATGTAGAGTTTGCGCTCAAAATCCAGGTCGTTCTGGATCTTGGCGGAGCGGCCAATGAAGATCTGCCGGACAAAAGGTTCAGAGGCTTTCGCGGTGGGTCCTAGGGAGCCATTGTCCGTGGGGACAGTGCGCCAGCCAAGAAAGGTCTGGCCCTCCTCTTTCACGATCGTCTCAAAAATCTTTTCACAGGCGCGGCGTTCTTTGACGTTCGGAGACAAGTAGATCATCCCAACCCCATACTCCTTGGGGGAAGGCAGCTGCACGCCAATACCTTCGCAGGCTTCTTTTAAGAAATTGTGGGGAACTTGGAGGATGATGCCGGCCCCGTCCCCGGTGTTGACTTCACAACCGCAGGCGCCGCGATGACGCAGGTTAAGAAGAACCGTCAAGGCTTGTTGGACAATCTGGTGGGAACGGCGCCCCTTGATGTCGACGACAAAACCCACGCCGCAACTATCTTTCTCAAAAGCCGGATCGTAAAGCCCTTGCTTCCCGGGTGTTAGAGGGGCTTGATGGGTCTTGCAAAAATATTTTTTTGTTAACTTAGTGTTCTTTAACATTTGAATATGCAACTTGTCATTGTAGCAATAAAGGCGGGCTTATTTCTAGAGGTTTTTGATCAATTCGACGAATAACCGCACCCCCACCCCGGTGGCGCCGATGGGCGACAGAGGCTTCGGACTCCCATTATTCCAGGCGGTGCCCGCAACGTCCAGGTGAGCCCAGGAGGACGTGTGCTCTGCAAATTCTTTCAAAAACATGCCGGCCGTGATCGTGCCTGCATTTTTCTTCGAGATGTTTTGGATGTCCGCATAGGAGGCCCGGATCAATTCCCCGTACTCATCCCAAAGCGGAAGTTCCCAGCAGCGTTCACCCGTTCTCTCCCCAGCCTCCCTGATTTTGGCGACAAGCTCAGGATCCGTTCCCATCACCGCTGAAGCCAGGTCTGAAAATGTGGCTGCGCAAGCGCCGGTAAGGGTCGCAATATCTATAAGCGCACGAGGTGAAAATTGTTTTGCGTAAGAAAGGGCATCCGCCAAAATAAGGCGTCCCTCCGCATCCGTATTCAGCACTTCCACGGTTTTCCCATTCAAACAACGGATGATGTCGCCGGGTCTCTGCGCCTTGGAACCGGGCATATTCTCACAAACAGGCGTCAGCCCTATGACTTTCACCGTGAGCTTAAGATTCGCCACAGCCTTCATGGCTCCAATCACGCCCGCCGCGCCGCACATGTCGAATTTCATCTTGTCCATGTCGCCGGAGGGCTTGATCGAAATACCGCCGGTGTCGAAAGTGATGCCTTTACCCACCAACACGATAGGTTTTTTTCCCTTTGCCGACACCTTGTTCTCCAGAATAATGAACTGCGGCGGAAAACTACTCCCCTGAGAAACAGCCAAAATCCCACCCATCCCGAGTTTTTTCATTTGGTCTTTTCCCAGCACGCGGCAGATCAAATTATTCTTCTTCGCCATTGCTTTCGCGGCCGCCGCCAAAGCCGGCGGCGTCATGACATTGGCTGGTTCATTCGCGAGGTCGCGCGTAAAGACCACGGCATCACAGGTAATTTCCGCCTCGCGCCATGCCTTGCGTACGGAACCAGTCGTCGCGCCCTTACGAAACGCCAACGTCAGGCTCGTGAATGTGGATTTTGGCGAGGGCTTGGATTTATACTTCTCAAAACGATAGCTGGAGAGCCGTGCGCCCTCTACGGCCGCACGTGTGCCGTCGGCTTCGGAGAACGTGCCCAACAGTGTTTGCATCTCGATTGCAAGCGACGCGGCCCCTACGGATCTCGCCTGCGAGAGCGCTTTCGCGACGGCCCGGCGCAGTTTCTCGAGCGTGTATTTCTCCTTCTTTCCAAGGCCGAGGAAGATGATCTTATTTTTAAACGACGGCTCGTTCTCTTTTTTATCGAAAACGCCTTTGGCGCGCAGTGCAGTTTTGGCTATTTTCCCCGTAAAATCCAAACGAATATTCATGCTTAAACTCCCGTTTATAACACCGCGGGTGACGCGCGGCGCCTGTCTGCCGGCCAGGCAGCGGGCGCCCCAAAATCCGCAGCGCCCGCCAGAGGCGGGTCCCCGCCTGCCGGCTGGCGGGCAGGCGCCTCAGGCGGAAACGAAGTTACGCAAGGATTTTAGGGGCTGCCAAGCGGCAGGACCCGCGAATGTTGCTATCGCGTCAGCTATGGATCGACTCGTCCGCCAAAAGCGGCGTCATATCGACAATATCCCTGTAGCCAAGTTTCTTCAGAAAATTTTGGATCAACTCTTCTTCAAGTTTGGTGCATGCCTCATGATCCATCGAGCCGCAGGGGATCTGGCCGCCCGCGATCATGCCGTGCCCGCCGGCGGTGCCTCGCTTGCCGAGCAATTGCCGCAGAAAATGACCGGCCCGGCCTTTCACATTCGTCGTGCGTATCGAGATAACCAGCCGACCATTGAAGCGGCCTACACAGATCGCCCAGTTGATGCGCTCAACCCGCAGCATGAAATCCGCGATAAAAGGCACAAAATCCGGGTTCTGCACCTCCCCGAGCGTGGTCGCAACAGCGTTTCGATACACCTGGCTGTGATGCAATGCGCGAGACAAGGTGATGAAGTATTCCCTCGGAAGTCTCGGATGCACGATACTGGCTAGAAATTTTTTGTTGCTCCTGGGGAAAAGCGCCAGATACGCCTGAATATCCGCCTCGCGCGCCTCCCGGCCAAGGTCCTGCGTTTCGGAACTGATGCCATAGGACAGTGCCGTCGCAAGCTTGGCCGAGACCTCCAGGTTGCTTGCGAGCAAGTACTCCGTAAGAATGGTGGCTGTGGCGCCATAATCCGTGCGGATATCGATAAAATCGGCCCGCGTCGTTTCGCGGAGTGGATGATGGTCAATGATAATAAGAGGTTTTCGATTTTTTGGAAAAGAGTTATTACCGGTCCCGGGCTGCATGTCGACGAGCGCAAACTCATTGCCTGATTTAAAATCACTGTCCGAGAACGGCGTCAGTTTCAAGCCCAAAACACGGATCATGGCGCGGTTCTCCGCGCGACCCACGATTCCCCCATATTTTACGACGGACGGAACCTTGAACTTATATTTCACGATGTACGCGAGCGTGACGGCGCTTGAAACGGAATCCGGATCCGGATTGTCGTGGGTGAGAACAATTAGGCGCTTCGCGCCTTTCACCACTTCCTCGAGTCTTAGGAGATTACGCTGAGTGTCTTCGGAAGAGCTCATAAAAAAATCAAAAAATACATAGATTACGCAGATTTAAAAACAGATTACACCGATTTATTTCAAGCCCGCCCGTCATTCTGAGGGCGAAGCCTGAAGAATCTATGTTTAGATCCTTCGCGCCGTTGGCGCTCAGGATGACGCTTGTAATCTGTGTAATCGGCATTATTTCTTTAATATCTCGGACAAGACGGGTCCACATCCTGCGACCAGGCATCGATTCCGCCGGCGAGGTTCTTCACTTTTTTGAAACCCATCTTTTGCAAGAATTCCACGGCCTTGGCGCTTCGTCCGCCGAAATGGCAATTCACCACGATATTGTCCGCGCTGTCCAGCTCGTGCACGCGCTCGGGAATATTTCCGAGCGGAATAAGTTTCGCGCCGGGGATGCGATTGATCTGGAATTCATTCGGCTCACGCACATCGACCAAAATAAACTTCTCTTTCTTGTCCATCATCGCTTTCAGCTCTTTTGCGCTAATCTCAGGGATCATTTTTGCTCCGTTTGACTTTTCTTCCTGCCCTCGTGCAAGACCACAGAATGCATCGTAATCGATTAGCTCCTTGATGGACGGATTGTCCCCGCAAACCGGGCATTTCGGATTGCGGCGAAATTTTACCTCGCGAAAAGTCATTTTGAGCGCATCATAGAGCATCAGACGCCCAATGAGCGGTTCGCCCTTTCCGATGATCAGCTTCACGACCTCCGTTGCCTGAATCACGCCGATCACCCCAGGGAGAATTCCAAGCACTCCCCCCTCCGCGCAGCTGGGAACCATGCCCGGCGGCGGTGGTTCGGCGAAAAGGCACCGATAGCAGGGACCCCGACCGGGATAAAAAACGGTGGCCTGGCCGTCAAAGCGGAAGATGCTCCCGTAGACAAATGGCTTCTTCGTGAAAACACAGGCATCGTTCACAAGATACCGTGTCTGAAAATTGTCGGTGCCGTCCAGCAAGATGTCGTAGTCTTTCAAGATGCGCATGATGTTGTCTTTTGTGAGCATCTCGTCATAGGTCACGACCTTGACGTTTGGATTGATCTCGGCGAGGCGTTCCTTCGCGGATTCGACCTTGGGGCGTCCGACACTTTTCGTAGAATGGATGATCTGCCGCTGGAGGTTCGAGAAATCGACCCGGTCAAAATCCACAAGGCCGATCGTGCCAATGCCAGCCGCCGCCAAATAAAGCGCCGCCGGAGACCCGAGTCCGCCCGAGCCTATCAAAAGCACCTTGGCGGCCTTAAGCTTCTCCTGCCCTTCCACCCCCACCTCCGGCATGATGAGGTGGCGGCTATACCTGAGGATTTCGTCCTGGCTTAGAGACATAAGGCAGGATTATACCATACGGGAGGAGCCAGTTCTAACCCATTGGCAACCCAG
>CAYZGM010000015.1:0-30380 GCA_964478015.1 uncultured Planctomycetia bacterium | reverse complement strand
TCGTGGAGGTGTCGTTGACGGTCGCGTTGTTGTAATCCGAAATCCGGAAATCCACATCATTGGAGATCGTGTTGGGAATGCCGATCCAAGTCGAGGTTTTGTTGGCGCCGGAAGGCGTGCCAGCGACACCGCCGGCCGCCGTGATTTCCGTCCAGAAGCCTCCATCGTATCGGTACTCCACCTTAAAAAGAGCAATGGACCCAAACGGCGTCCACTCGATCACCTGAGAACCACCCACGAGCATCGTCGTCGCTGTGGCATCCGGACTGACGAGAGTAACCGTTCCCTTCACTTGAAGACCGCCGGAGATCCCCTCCACAGATATTTGAGTGGCGGGCGTCACAACCTTGACCTTGATGCGACCGGCATTTCCGGTCGTGAGCGTGGTCGCTGTGGGAATCGCCCAGTCGTACCAATACTCGCCGGTGCCAAGGTCATTCGGAGCTCCCGAAATATTGACAGGGATTGCGCCGTTGATTTTGGCGTAGTTGATCGCGGCGCCGTCATAGGAATAATAAAGATCAACCGACTGAATGGCGCCCTGTTTTTTGAATTTGATGCGCTGGGTGGTATTCACCCCCCAGGAGTCCGTGCCGGCGGCGACCGGGATTGTCACGGGAAGCTTGCCCAGAATCGAGAAGTCCGTCACCGAGGAGTTGCGTGTGTCGACTTCGTTCGACGGGGTCTTTTGACTGATGCGGATTCGATTGGTATTGTTCAGATCCGCCAGAGCGCTCGGGACAGGAGTCCAGTTGTAAGTGCCTGTATTGGGTTTGACAAAGCCCGATGCAATTTCAACCCAAGTTAAGGTGGGGCTGTCATTGGCAACCTCCAGTTTGACATCCGTGACGCCGAGAACACCGGAGTTCGTCCAGTTGATCGCGCAGGACTCCTCCGCGTAGCAGATATAGCCGGCCTCGGGCTGCGTGATGTCAAAGGGCGCGCCGACCTTGAAAGGCTTGGAATCATAAACGTTGGTCTCATCGGTGGCGGCGGTGATTTTGACGCGGCCCAGGTTCGTGACCGTGTCCGGCATCGGATTCCAGGTCCAGGTCGTGGAGCCGCTGGAACCGGCCTGCGCGACCGTGGCAATCGGGGTGTTGGTGTTATAGTCATCGGCGCTGGGGATGCCATCCGTGCCGAGGCCGTTATTGGAGTCGTAGTAAACTTTCACGCTGGCGATCGTGCCGTTGAAGTTCCAGGCAATTTGATTGGTGGTGGATTTGGCAAACCAGGTGACATTATTGGGGGCCGTTAACGTCAGGCCGCCTCTTAATTTGAAGGGGCCAAATTCGCCCATGACCACAGAAGAAGCCGCGTCTTCAACCTTAATCTTGGCAGTGTTGGTGAGGGTGACCGACGAAGGGATATTCCAAGTAATGCCCGTGGCTCCGGAGGCAACGGGCTCCCCTAACGTATTGCCGATCGTATTGCCGGCGGGATAAGTGGTGCCATCGGTTGAATAAAATATTTTGACTGATGTGATCTTGGTGCCGGTGTTGGTCCAGCGTACAAGGTTGGGGTAGTTCACTCCGGCTTCAAGGCCCAGAGGGTTGGAAGTAGTAGGATTAGGAACTAAGCTGGGCGTGATCGTGGGTCGAATCTGAAAGGAGGCGGAGTCCAAGAACCTATCCGTTAGGTGGTCCAAATAGGCGACGCGCATGATAACGCCGGTCGCACTTTTTTCATCGGCAACGCTGACCCATGAAAAATTATTCGTGCCATTGACGCAATTGAGAGTTCCAGCACCTGCAACAGGAGTAAGCCCTGCACTGTCTGCGTTATATTCCAGTTTGACCTTGGGGTCTTCCCAAACACTGACATTCCACTTTTGTCCGCTATTGGCGGCCCAGGTGATGGTTTGGGTCGTCCCTACATTCCAGATGGCACCGGCCGCGGGAGAAGTAACACTGGTGATAGACGCGCGCACCCTAAAACCGACGGAAGTAGAAGCCAGTTGCAAATCCGTATCGGTGGCAACGTTGCTGAGCTTCACAAGCATGGCTTCTGCAATGCGACGATTGGCGACACTATCAATACCCGCGGCCCAGGAGTAAGTTTTGGCGCCATCCCCAACCGGAGGAACGTAACCGGCCTCAACGGTTTGCCAGGTGATGCCGCCATTGGCGGAAAATTCGATCTTGATATTTCCGATGCTGCCGTACTGGTCCCAACCAATGTTGTTTGAAGATCCCAACGTCCAAGTGTTCGAACCAATGGGCGCGGTCAAACTTAACCGGCCTTTGAGGATATAACCCTTTGTACTTGCCTCGCGGGTCTTGGGCGAAATACCGAACACCTTGGTTTCGTTTGCGATTTCATAAACCATGAAATCCACGTCATCGGAAATATTGTTAGCCACCGATGGCCAGGTCCACTGCTTGTAAAGTCCGGAGGGTGTGCCGGCAACACCGCCGCCAGTCAGGTCCGCGCTCCAGGCACCGTTGTTCACGCGGTATTTGACACCAAACAGAGGAATCGAGCCGCCCGGCTTCCACTGAATCGTCTTGGAAAGGCCAACTTCCAGGTCACCGCCAAGAACAGTCACTTCCGTGACACTGCCGATAATGCTGTTTAAGCCGGAAGACTGGTTAGACACTTGAAGCCAATTGGCGTTGGTAACACTTTCGACCTTTACTTTCACATTGGGCGACGGCGCATCCGGAATGGGATCCCAGTTAAAAGTACCTGATCCGCCGCTTCCCACCGAAATACCGGTGCCGCCGGCAACAGCCAACCATGTCGGACATGTCGGGGGACACGGACTTGCGTTCCCGTTTGTGGCGTAATAGAGATTCACATTCGCCAGCGCTCCTGTGTAGTTCCACGTGATGGTCTTGACCGGCACATTGGGTCCAATGGGAAGATCTATCGCGTTCGCAGGCGTAACGTTGGTGATGGAACCCTTGATGTAGAAGAAACCACCTGAGATCGCGAATGCCCCCGCATCACCAACCTTCGAAACGCGTATCCGTCCCTGGTTTGTCATCAGGTTGGTCGTGCTGGGAATGGTCCAGGAAAGACTGCCGCCCGCCGATGCCGAGCCGGCCGAAATCAGATAATCCCCCGTGCCGGGCCAGCTGCTGCCATCCGTAGACAGCTCAACTTTAAATGTGGGGGTATTAAATGTGGGCGGCGTCCAAGTAATCGTGTTGGCACTGCCCACCACCCATTCGTTAGCATTCACGGGTGCCGTGACCGGAACAAAAATCTTAAATTCTGGGGAGTCGCCTGTGGCCAAAGAATCGATCACGGAGGTCACTCGAACCACGGCGTAGGAGGACACGGCCGCGCTGGCCGGAATTGTATAGGGGAAAGGCTTCGTGGCCGTATTGGAAGCAATGGAAATCGAATTCGCATAAGGATTGCCGGAAACGTCATTGTCAAAGTGAAGGCCAATATTCACGTTCCCGATCGAACCCGTCGGACTCCAGTCGATACTGACAGCGTCCCCAACATTCAGAAGCGTTACGGCCGGCGAAGTCACGGTCAAAGCGCCTCGAATACGGAAATTGGCCTCCGAAACACGATAGGTGGCCATGGCGCCGCCCGTGGCATCATTGCCTGTGACCGTGCTTTCCACCCGGATCATGGCGTGAGACGTAATCTGATCGGGGATGGTCCATTCCCAAACGCCTGTGTAGCCGCTCGAGCAGGCGCCCGTGCAATTGTCGTCGATGAAATTGTATTGGATGGACTCACCGCTTGTATGAGTGGCGGCGGCAACAACAGCCGTACCGGTGGCGCCACCCGCAACAACGCTTGTCGAACCCGTCAGCGCAAAGGTGTTGGCCGTGGCGCTCGCCACAACCCAAGTTCCGTTGGCATTCGTGTTGACCAGATGTCCGCTAATCGTGACGGACGTGCCGTTCGAGAGTCCATGGGCCGTGCTGGTTATCACGATGGGCGTCGTACCGGTCGAAGACAGGATATTTTTACTCACGGATCCGGGACCGGAAAGGACAATGCTGTAGTTATTGTTAACGGCGCCGCCGCACTCCGCGGCGCTGTCCGCGCATTTATTCAGCCGGATTCTTACGTTTCCGATATCCCCATAAGCCTTCCACTTGATAAATTGGGGGGCACCCCCAACCTGCCAAACCTCTCCCCCGTTGGGCACAAAATCACTCGGAGCCGTTTTATAAATATCCCCTCGGATTTGGAGGCTAGGGGTGGTGAGGCTCGCTTCTAAACTGGCATTTCCTTCATGCGTGGCGCCCACCAGGAAAAAGCTGCTGTTCTTGGAACCGCTGGAGTCAATCACATTGTTGCCACATCCGTCCGCGGCAGCCACCGTCCAATCAAAGAAAGTAGCATTAGTGGTTCCGCCCACCGGTGTGATTTCAATAGAAGTCCCGCAGCCGGACCGATTGTATCTGATTTTGGCATTTCCGAGCGTGCCTCGCTTCTCAAACACAAGCTGATAGATATTGCCGACAACGAGTGTGGAAGCCCCGGTGGGCTGCGTGACAAGCATCTTGCCTCGAATCGTGAAGGGGGTTGTCTCGGCTTGGACGGCGCTTGGAAAATTGGGGGATTGAATGCGCACTTGCGTCGTCGTTCCGATCGCATCCGGCACGGTCCAAGGGAAGCTTTCAGTGTCCGCAAACGCAACGCCTCCGTTGATGAGACCGGGATAATCCCAGGGGGCTGCAGTATCATAAGCCAAGAGTGCTGTGTTGGTGACCGGTGGTGAGATATTGCCGTGCGTATCCCAGGTAATCGTCGCCGAATCGCCCACATAGATTGTGGGGGCCGGAACCGCAAGACTGATATACCGTTTCTTAATCGTGAAATTACTCGCCGAGAGCACATTGATATTGTTGGGGTCGCTGATGAGCTTCACCCGGACTTTGACGGTGCTGCTCAAATCGCCTGAAATCACATTTTGAGGGATTGTCCACGGAAACGGCGAGGTTTGAGAACCGACCGTGGATGTGGCCGAAACACCGGTTACGGGCGAAAAATCTGTTCCGTTTGTCGTGTATTCAATCAATACATCGCCCTGGGCGGAAGGATTGCTGGTCCAACTGATATTGTTTGACGTGCCGATAAGCCAGGTTTGAGTGCCGTCGCTGGGAACAAGATTCGTCAACTGTCCCTTGATGGACGCGCTGGCCGCATCCGAAATATCAAAGGAATCCGTGCATCCGCCCGAGGACTGGATTTTTAAACGAAAAGTAGAACTGGCCGCAGCGTCGGGAATGGGGTTCCAGGCCCATGTGGCCGGAGAACCCGCTGTCATGTTCGGACTGGGTGGGATCGATACCCACGAGGCATCCCCGCAACTCGTAGCCCCCGTGGTGGAATAAAACAATTGCAAGGTACCATCCGAGAACGTGATAGGACTTTTTGTCCAAGTGATGTTTTGCGAATTACCGACCCGGCCCCAAATTCCATCGCTGTTGGCCGTGGTTAATGTGAGCACGCCCTTCACTTTGAAATTATTGGCGGAGGTGGCAAAAACGTTGGTGGCATCGCTGTTTTGTTCGACTTTGATTTTATAGGTCGACCCCACGGCCGGCGGAAAACCAACCTCACCGGTTTGCCAGGTCCAGGAATTCAAAGCATTGTTTGTGGTCGTGGCAAGACTTTTCAGCGTTGTCGTAAAATTCGTGCCATCGGAAGCCATCATGATCGTCATCGCGCCCAGCGTTCCGTGGTTAAACCAGCTGATGGTGATCGGTGTGTTGTAATCATAAACCAGTCCACTCGCGCTAGGCACAAGCGTATCGATCTTACCGCGGATCCTGAAATCAATGGTGTCTCCGAAAACATCCGCCGGGAAAGTCGCGGATTTGACGCGCACACGCACGGTCGGTCCGATCGCATCTGGAACCGTCCATAAGGTGTAGCCGCCGCTGTCGGACAGGGGGTTGCCCGCGTTGATGAGGCTGAGAAAGCCGCCCGAGCCGCCTGCCGTATCATAATTCAAAAGCACATTGACGCCGGCGCCCAGAACTCCTTTAGTGGTCCATGAAATGTTGCTAAGAGGGGTGATATCATCCACGAACAGCGTCGGCGCTGGCACCGCTACGTTGGTATATTGTTTCTGGACATTGAAGTTTGTGGTCGTGATATCTTTCGTGAGTGAATCGGTGGCGGACTCGATCTTTATCTTGATTTGAGTATTTCTGTCGGAAGAGCCGAGCACGAGATCCGGGTGATGCGCGTCTTCTCCCGGTGTGGAAACGGTGCAATTATCCGTGGGTCCCGTGAGAGAGCCGTAACCCACGCACCAGGTATAGCTGGCATTTAAGTCGGCATCAATGGTTTTGATCAAATAAAGATAATTGTCTATGCCGCCGTTCCGGGTGTACTTTAAGGTGACATTTCCTATCGTGCCGGACTTAGTCCAGCTGATGGTTTTCAAATCTCCGATTTTCCATGTCACTCCCGCGCCGCCGGTGTCCGCTTCCCCACTCATAGCGATCGTGCCGTGAACGGCAAAATTGAGGGTTTCCGACAACGTGTCAGTGTAAGCAGTGTGTTCAACTTTGACCTTGTAAGTCGAGGTCACCGGCAAAGAGGAGGTCAGCGTCCAGTTGTAGCACGGCGCCGGTACGCAAGCGGCATCTCCGGTGGCAGGCACGGTCACAAGCGGCGTGGCAGGGTAGCCGACATACGTGCTGCCGTTGGAGGAATAATAAAGATTCACGCTGTCGGCCCAAGTAGCCGGTGTCGTCGTCCAACTCACTTTCACGACATTGCCGATATTGTAATCAGCGGCGTCGCGGTTGGCGCCCGTCAAGTTGCCGCGAATCTTGAACGCGGCCGTTTCTCCGGCAACACCAGTGGTCGGGTCGGCATCGGAGGGTAGATAGACCTTGATCTTCATGTTCTCGCCCATGTCGGCGGAAGTGACCGTCCACAAATTATAAGAAGTGCCGGCCACATTCGTCGCGAAAGCAGGCGCGTAACTCGAACCGCCGTTGGAGGAGAGAGCAATGTCGACGTTGCCGACACTGCCGTTCTTGGACCAAGAAATAAGAGGCGTGGCGCCCACGCGCACCGTGCCGCCTATGTTTGCCACCGTAACGTTGAAGAGTTGTCCTTTCACCGTGTAAGCGCCGTCTTTGTCATAAATCAAGGCGCGGTTTGTCGTGTCTTCGACGCGAATACCGACATTCGTGCCGATGATGTCCGGCACGCTCCAGGAAAACGGCGAAGAGCCGGAAGGGAGGCTCGCGGCGCCCGGGATAAGGGTCCAGCAGCCCGCCGGAGGACCGATAGCGTCTTGGGCCGAAATATTCTGGCATCCGGACCAGTTCGTCGTGTAGAAAATATCCAACGCCCCGACCGGACCGCCGCCGACCGTCCAGCTGATGTTTCGGGGATTGTTCACGCGAAGCGCCGGGTCCGTGACAAGCGGCGCCGTCATATCCAGAGAGGAAATGACGGAAAAGACACCGGTCCCGTTGTCGGGGCCCGTATCCACGACCTGGCTGTTGTCGCCTTTTTCTATCTTGATTTTGCACGTCGTGCTGCGCGTCGTCGTTGCCGGCGTGTTCCAATCCCAATAACCGGCGTTCCCCACGTACGTGCCGGACGTGGTGTCGGCCGTGCAAGCGCCTGGGCTCGCTTGGAGCGTGTGGTCGCTCTTGATGCAATACCAATCCACGCCCGTGTTGAACGAGACGTAAATTTTCAGCCCGCCCAGCGTGCCGTTTTTCGTCCACTCGGCGCGGTTCGTCCGGCCAACGCCCCATTGATCGCCCGCGACGGGCTTCTGGGTGGAGTAGCCGGTGGCCTCGCCCGCGACGACGCCCGGCCTTATCTCAAAATTGCCGCCGGTCGAAACGAGCGGGGATGTCCCGCCGATGCCGCCCCGTACGGCCGTGCCGGTGGCCCCGCCCACGCCGTTCCCCGTCGAACCCGTAAGCGCGAACGTGTTGACGGTGACGCCTGAAATCGTCCACGTCCCATTGGCGTTCGTGTTGACGAGGTGCCCGCTGATCGTGACGGAGTCGCCGTTCAAGAACCCGTGCGCGGTGCTCGTGACCACGATCGGAGACGCGTTGGTGGAAGATGCGATGTTTTTGGTCGTGCTTTGCGTGAGGCGGACCTTGATCGTCGTGCCGGGAAGGTCCGGGATGGGATTCCACAAGTAGCTGTTGGCCGCGGCCCCGTCCGCGGAAACGGTTGCGACCAATCCGCCGAAATTCCCAAGGCTCACGGCGCCGTCGTTCCATGTCGTCCCGTTGGTGGACACGTTGATCTTAACGTCGCCGAGATTCCCGTTTCGGGTCCAGGTGACGGTCCGGGTCGTGTCGCCGATCAGCCAGACCTCCGAGCCGACGGGCGCCGTAAGGCCCAGCGTGCCGATGATGTTAAAATTGGCGTTCGAGTCGTCAAAACTGCGCGCCGGAGGCGCTCCCAATGTTTGGGAATAAACGCGGACCTTGGCCGCATTCCCGATCACGTTCTTGCCGTTCAGCGTCGCCGTAGGGCTCCAGCTGTAGCTTCCCGTGTTGCCCGCCGCGGCGGGACAGACGCCGGTCGCGATGTTCTCCCAGCCGCCGTCCACATAGGCCTGGAGGGTCAAGGCGTGGTAACCCGCCACGGGGGAGAGGCAAGCGCCGCCCGACTTGAGTTCATTCGCGATCTCCCATTGGATGCTGTAAGGCGTCCCCACCGTCAAAGTTTCCCCGCCGTCCGGCTGCACGACCTTGACCGGAGGAAACTCATGCGCCCCCCAAGAAACGTTGACGTTCTTTGCGGTGCCTGTTTGATTTCCGTTCACTGAACCCCTGGTCAAGGTTAAAGTGGTGGTTCCCGACAGCTGACCTCTCACCATTGTTGCAGGATGGGCACTCGTATCGGAAGCGACAATCGAACTGGAAACCACGGATAGGGTTCTTCCTAGAGTAAAAGCGCCGAGTGCCCCGGCGGCCGGTGTGAGCGTGGCGTCATTGGCTATCCGGCCCTTTTGGGCATAAGAGTTGTCCAAAAATTGAACCAAAAACCAGTCAACGTTCGTTGAATAGCTGCTCGTGTTCGCCCCCCTGGTAAACGTCAGGGTGTCACCCGTATTGCCGGTTCCCGTCAAAATACCGTCGGGCCAATAACCTTCTTCACCGGTACTCGCGGTGGAAACGCCCGCCCTGAAACTCATGAATAAAAGGGAACGGTCGATCGCCACCGTGTGGCAGGCGACGAGCGGCCCTCCCACGTTTGCCGGATCTTTGCACACCGCTCCTCCGTTTAAATTGACGGTGGCGCTCAAGGCGGCGCCGGCGATGGCCGTCGCCCCGCTCTGGATATCCACGTCCTCGTCGAAACCGACCGCTTGATAATAGACATCGGCCCTATAACTGTTTACGACACGCGAACGTTCGATTTTAAGTTTATTGTTGGCCGAAAAATAAGCCGTGAAAAGATACGCGTTGTCGACGGTGGTGCTCGTGCCGGTGTAAGCCTTCCAACTAACGACCGCGAACGTCTTCGCCGGGTCGACGGTCGGAATGGTGATCGTTTTGATTCTGCCGGATGTGCCCGTTGTGGTGTCCGAAAATACGGTAATACCCGATGTCACCGTCACGCCGGACACGAATTCGATGGCCATCAGTTCGACGACCGTGCCCGTAGTGGCAGCCTGTCTTGCCAAGCTGACCGTGTGATCATCATCGAGAACCGCCATGACACGCACATTGGTCGCAGCGGTTGTCGTCGAGCTGGTGGTGGCAAGGACCAAAGTCTTGTTCACATCAAAGAACTCCCCGCCCATCAGGGAGTCGGCCGTGCTGCCGTCGCCGTTAGGGTCGTCAAAATCGAAGGAGACGACTTCATTCGTGAGCATGGCGATGGCCGCGGCGGGACGCAAGATCCTCTTTATTTGGTAAGCCTCGGCGTCTCGGGAAAAAAGAAGGGTCCCGGCCATGCCCGCCAGAAAGAATCCCGTTAAGAGGAGCCGTTGCCTTTTCATGAAGAGAGCGCCTCGGAATTTGCTTTCCTTAAGAGTTCGATCTCGTTTCCCACCATGCTTAAAATGATGGGCTGCTGACCTTTCTTTTGCGGCTCGAGATACGTCTCAACGTACTTGACGCGGACCTCGTCGCCCGGTCGGATCTTCGAAAAATCCTTGACGTTCTTGAGCTTGAGTTTTTTATCGAGAGAAAGCAGCAGGTCCTCGCCGCCCTCGTCCCCGCTTTGGGAGAATTCAACGGACATCCGGTCCCTGCGGATGAACATCACGGTCCCCTTAAGTGTTTTGACAACCGTCTTTTCGTCTTTCTTCTTCTCCGCCTGCGCCGGCGCTTTGGGCGTCGTCTTCGCGACGGCTTTCGGCGCTGCCGGCTTCACGGCCAGGGGCACGGCTTCGGAGGACTTGACCTCGGCCGCGAGACAGACGCCGCCGAACGAAAGTAAAAGCGCGTAAAATCCCGCCATCCGCATCCACTGGCGGATCGTCCAAAGCAGATTCTGCCGGTGTCTCTCGTGCGGGGTCATCGTACCCCTCCCCGCTCCGCCTTCGGCTCCCGCTCATCGCGGTAGTTCCAGCGCAGGCTAAAAAACGTGTAGGTCTCCTCATGGTCGCGGCTGACCACGGTGAGCGTGCCCTTCATGGCGTCGCCCTGCCAGGTGCCGCTCCAGATCGCCGTATCCCCCGAAGGATTGGACTGCGATGTCTGCCACTTCACGACGCGCGCGGCCTGAGGGCTTAAGAAATAATTCGAAGCGTAAAAGCCTTTCTCGGCCAGCGCCTCCGACTGGAAACGGCCGCTCTCAAAAAGCAGGCGGTCCTTGCTGACCGCGCCTCCGGGAGAAGCGGGCACGGTCTCGATCTCCCACTCCGTGCCGTCCAGTTCCGTGAGTGTGAGCGGGCTCTGGTTCTCAAACTTGGCCTTCTCGAGAAATTCCGTCTCTTTCGTGTTCACGAGCGTCTCGTACTTATTCTCGAGATTCGTCTTGCTAATGTAGAGGTAGACGATCGAAGCTGTTGCTACGACTACCAACCCGCCGATCAGATATAAGAGGACAGGGCTTGGCTTTTGGGCCTCGGTGCCTTCATTCTGCGTCTCGGAATATTCCTGGACCTTCTTCTTTACTTCTTCGTGGAATTCGTCGGAACCCAGCACCTGTCCGCGGCGCAGGCCCTTTTCCAAAAACTCGATCTCTTTCGGATCCGGCTCGAGCACGTATTTTTCGTACTTGGACGGGTCGTCCTTCGCCTGCAGGAACTCCATTACCTCTTTGACTTCATGCGAAAGATCCGGCTGCGCGGCGTCCACCGGCGAGACCTTGCCGGCCTCTTGGAGATATATATGGAAGCTGGAATAGGGATATTCTTTCAACGGGAGGGAAGAGGTCTTCTCATGCTGGGCGCTCGCGCGGTGGAGGTGCCGCGTCATCGCGACGAGATAATGCGCTTTTTCCACGAACACCGAGCGGAAACGGGACTCGAACACATGGCCGCGTTTCTGGTAGCGGCCGTTGAAGTATTTCGTATAAAGGGAATTGAGGTCGTGCATGATCTCGGAGATCGAGGCGCCTGCCTGCCGGCCAGGCAGGTCGTCGCCGGTCTCGATGAGAAGTTCGAGCCTGTCCGGAAGCAGGCAATAGGAGAACAGCTTGAACTTATGCTGCGCTTTGTACTTGTTCACCAGGTCCAGATACATTTTATAATCTTCCTTGTCTTTGAAGATCTCTTCGTTTTGCACCGCGCGCGACGTCACGTAGTAGATCGCGCCTTCGATGTCGATCCTGGGCAATCTGGGCATTTTTTCTTTTACTTCCTGCGCGTAGGGGCAAAGGGTCAGCCACTTTCATCCCTTGTGCCTGGCACTTTCTCTCTTAGACCAAAAAAAACCAGGCCCTACGGTCCGCCGATGTTCTAGTGGCGGAATCCAACCGTGCCTGGATCTTCACTTTCGCGGCAACCTGCCTGTCCGTTAACACCTTCGCACGTCCGCCAAAGAACATGGCGGACGTGCGTGCTAACGCACGCACGGCTTTGCGCCCCCAGGTTACCCTATCCGCCTCACATCGAGGACGGACCCGCCGACGTTCTAGTGGCGGGGGTTTGCCTTTATTCACGTTTTAACACAGTTATCAAAGACTCTAATACTACAAGTAAAAGATACCTAATTTTTACTTCTTTGTCAAGAGGCGGTTGATTATGTCGTTGGGGCTTCTTCGGTTGTGCCGGGGCTAAAAGGCGAGATAACGGGGTTCTTTTTGGAGGTCACAGGGGCTTCTTTTGAAACTAAAGTCGAGGTGGAGGCGCCTTTGTCAGCCGCCTTTTTTTCTTGCTCCGAAGTAGGTGGAATGGCTTTGTGGGCAGTCGTGGAAAAACTGTAATGGCCGATCTTTTTCCCCTCATCCAGCTGTTCGGTAACGATCCCCCACATCTTTTCCTTTTCCCACTCGCCGCGGATAAAGACGACGCCTTCCTTGCCGGTCTGCATGGTTTCCCAGACAGCCGATTCCACGCCTTCCGAGGGCACGGTCACGGTATAATTGGTGGCGGTAAAACCCCGCTTGGAAAGATTCTTGCTGCTGAATTGGCCGTTCTGAAAAGTATACACGTCCTTTTCGCTCTTGGCCTTGGGCTCCAACGAGCTTAAAGCCAGTTCCCAGCGGGAGCCGTTGAGCTCTGTTTGCTTCTGCTCGACACGCTTTCTCATTTCGTCGAGTTTTTTCTGTTCGGCGGCCGTTCTCTCACGGACCGGAGGGGCTTCGGCGGATTTTTCAGCCGCGTAAAGGGGGCACCCCAAGAGCACTAAAAGCAACGACGCCAATATAATTTTTCTCATGTCTCCTCCGATAGCGACCTTTGGTTAATGTAGCATACTTTTGATTAAAACTCAATGTTCGGCCGGTTCGGCCGGTTCCATCGGCTTGTAAACCACGCCGAAACCTGCCTTGAATTTTACGGAGAGGGCCAGCTCTTCCTCGTAAAACCAGTAATTGACCAGCTTGTCTTTGAAGTGCCATACCATTTTGAGAGAGCTCTCATCGTCCACCGAATTGAAACGCGTCCCGAAAGCGCGTATCAGATACCCTCTCATGTCCGCGTCCAGGGCGTCGGCGTCGCTGCCCGAAGTGAACACGTGGAATGTGAACAGCCGATCATCCAAAAAAGTGTAGTTGACCACCGCCGGCCGGCCCAGAAACTTCTGGCCGCCCGCCTCGAAAGTCCGAACCCGGCTCTCCGCGCTGGGCGCGGCCCGGTAAAAACGGCTTCCGAACACGGAGGGTCTAAGCGGCAAGCGGTTGGCCTCCTGCACCTGGGAGGCCGACATCCCCCATCGAGAGTTCAAGAACGCGCCCGGGTGCGCGGCTTTGGCATCCGGCAACGGACCGGAGGGCCGCCCATTCAAGAAACGGCTTGAAAGCAATATCCCGAGGAGCGCAACAAAAAGAAGAGAGAGAAAGAAAAGCGTCCGCCGCGACATCTTAAAGGCCTGTGGAACTGAACGCCGCCAGGTAAAACTCTTTCTCCTTGCGCCGGATAAAGTGGCGGGCCAGCGACGCGAAGAACAGGGCCGCCGGATTTTTCCCGAGTATCCGAACGGAATACCAAGCGACAACGGCCGAAAGAATCAACGCCGCGAACAATACCCCGCGCCTTAGTTTCACCTCAACCGCTTTTCGGTTTTATAAAAGATGACCTGTTTGGCTTTGCCGGTGCCGGCGGCGGCTCGACTTTTGGGGTTTCAGCCGCAGGCGCAGGTTTCGGCTCAGCGTATAACTGGGAACTCAGCTTTTCATCCGGAGAAAAAATATCCAGCAGCGCCAGAACGTCCGTGTCCGTGGCCAACACTTTTTGAGAACCGCCCGCGCGTACAAAATTCTGCGTGCCGCGCGGACGTAGAGGACTCACAAGCACATGCCCAAGCTCGCTGTTACTCGTACCAAAAAGTTGAAAATGAAACGCCTTTTCATCCGTCAACGAGAAATCACCTAAAACAGCTTTGTCATCCGCGCGAACCTCTCCGCGCAGGCCTGCCAGGGACTTTAGAAGCGTCTCGACGCTGTCTTTTCTGGCGGGAATCATCTCGGCGCTGGGCGGAGCGCCGGGGGGAATTTCCAAGGTCCATTGACCGGATGCGTCCTTAATAAATACGACCCGTTCGCCGCCCAAAACGCCGGTCTGTCCCTGCCCGTCCGGCGGGAGGGCGGAAGGCAAGCCGCGTTGAATTTCAATTTTCGTCACAAAACCAGCCGAAAAATTCTTGTCGGTCAATAAATCAACCTGGGGTAAAGCCTGCCGGCCGGCCTGATTTTTTTCAAGACTTGTTTTCTTCAAAAAACTTACTCCTGCCAGAAGCGCCAGCACAATTATTAGGAATAATAATTTTTTGAACTTCATGCCGTCTCCGTTGACCGAAACGCCAACAGGTAGAATTCCTTTTCCTTTCGCCGAATAAAGTGGCGTATCAAAAATGCAAAAAATAGGAGGATCGGGACTAAGAGCACGGTAAAGAAACGATACCACAGTTTTTCCGCGGTCGAAAGGGTTTTCAAGTCACGCACGAACGCTGTTTTCGACCGGATCTGGATGAGGTCGTCCCCGAGCACGAGCCCGTCAATGGCATTCGCAAATAAGTTAAGATTCCCGGAAATCTGCAAAAGGTCTTCGTTGAAAGCCTGGGAACAACCGATGACGAGCAAGCGCCCCGGTTTTCCGCCTGCGACGCCTGCCCGCCAGCCGGCAGGCGGGGACACGCCTCCGGCGGGTGTCTCCGTAGCCGTACCAGACTCCGCCGTATCGCTGGGATTCCAGGGCGGCACCGTACTAAATGTGTCTGAGAATTGGCCCTCCAGCAAAACGGCCAGCGGGTATTTTCCTTTTGCGCCGACAGCAAATAGGTCAGCGGGAGGTTTTGTATTCTCAGCGGTCAGATTACTCCCGCTATAGGGCATTATCCAGCTTCTGGGACTCGAGGTAAATAGCACCGTCGATTTAAGGCCGGAAGCTTTGAGCGTATTTTCTGCCATATCGAGAGCTGAACCCCAAAGATAAAAAATAGCCGGAATACGTTTTGTGATAGCCGCAGAGCGGTTGATCATAGACTCGGGAACCACCACTTGGTTCGGGAACTTGACCGGCATTTGAATCGCAAACGGACCAATCTGCTGACCGGAACTCAGGGAAATCACCTGCGAACTTTCATCCATGAGGATTTCCTCATTAATCTTCACACCCCATTTTTCAAGCAACTTATTGATGTCCAGATTCCGTTTCGTCGGCAGTGCCTCCAACCCCGCCTGCTGATGTCTATAGGTGTACTCATAGCCCTGGGCCGCAAGAATCGCTGTGCCGCCTTGGTGAAGGAAACGGTTGATTTCGTAACGCTGGCGGTCCGTCAGCGCGCCGGGAGCGAGAATCAGCAGCGTCTTTACGCCGTCCGGAATAGGGTCTTCTTTCGTGAGCGTGATGCGACTTACATCGTAACCGTTGTTGCGTATCAGAATAACCGCCGTTTTAAAATCATCTTTGTAATCTTTGTCGCTTTTCTGACCCTTTTCCGCCAAAAGCCTGAGTATCTCTTCTGGCAGCTCTTTGCCCTCCACCGGCGCGAAAACCGCCACTTTCGGCTTTTCTTCCAGCGCCATCTTAAAAATACGGGACATGAGCTGGTACTCCAAATCCGCCAACGCCTGCGGCATTAGGCGCGGCAGAATCTCCTGAGGTTTTTCCTTGTACTCTATGACAAGTGTGGAATAGACCAGTTTGACACCAAGCTCGTCTTTCTGCACAGATTCCACCTGAAACGGGATAACGCCCTCATTCCTGAGTTTTGTTTTGAGTTCTTCGTCCTGGCCGCCGGTCTCGAGATGAACCACCCGATACTTGAATTTGCCATCAGAGATCACTCTCAGCTCCTCGAGTTTGTCCGCGATTTCCCGTTCGAGAGTTTTCAAAACCGTCGGCAGGCTCTCTGCCGGGGAAATATAAAGTTTCACCTGCACTGGAACCTTGAGACCGGTGAGAATCTTTTTGGAAACATCCGAAGTGGTGTACAGCTGCCCCTCCGTCAGATCAAAACGCCCCATCGACAGATCGTGCGTCAGCCAATTAAGCAGAACAAGGGACACCAGGCAAACCGTAACCGCGCTGGAAAAAACAAGTTTTGCTTTCGGACGAAAGCGTCCCTCGAGCGAGAGACCGTTCAGGAACAAGAACACAAAAACCGCCAGAATAAAGTAAAGGACATCCCGCAGGCTGATCACTCCTTTCCCGAAACTGACCAGGTGTGAGGCCATGCCGACGTTGTTTTTGAGGAACGTGCCAAAACCCGGGATCCAGGCATCCACCGTCGTCGCGAACAAATCCGTTCCCGTCATGAACGCCGCAAAAGTGATGATGACAGTCAGAATGAATGCCACGATTTGATCCTTGCAGAGGCCGGAAATAAAAATGCCGATCGCCAAGAGAAGCGCTCCGGTAAGCGCCGCGCCCAGATAGCCGCCGAGGATCATGCCTGGATCCGCATGGCCGATAAAAGACAACATTATCGGGATCGTGAACGTGGTTGCGAGGGCAAACAGGTAAAACACGAAACTGGCCAGGAACTTGCCCAGCACCAGCTGGTGGGGCTGCATCGGGAACGTAAGCAAAAGCTCAAAGGTATTGCCTTTCCTATCCTCGGCCCAAAGCCGCATCGAAATCGCGGGAATGAAAATATTGAGGATGAACGGCAACGATCCGAACAGCATGCGCATGTCGGCCTTGCCGATCTGGAAAAACTGCAGCATGAAGAGTCCGTTGGCAAACAAAGCAAACACGATCAGAAATATCGCCGCTATTGCCGAGTTGAAATAGGAACCGAGTTCACGCCGGAATATTGTCCAAAAGTGACTCATGTGTTTTCAAGCCCCGATTTTTTTCCGGATTTCTTGAAAATACTCAAGAAGACCTCTTCGAGCGAAGCCTCTTTCATGGCCGCCTGATCGCGGAGCTCGGCGATGGTGCCTTTTGCCACGAGCCTGCCGTTATTCATGATCAACAGACGGTTCGAAATGGCGGATGCTTCCTGCAGGATATGCGTTGAAAATAAAATAGTTTTGGTCTTGGCGAGTTGCTGGATCAAATGGCGAATGCCGATGATCTGGATGGGGTCGAGCCCCGAGGTGGGCTCGTCAAGAATCACAACCTTGGGATCATGAAGCAATGCCTGGGCCAGTCCCACACGCTGCCTGAAACCCAGAGAAAGTTCGGAGACATTGTGCTTCCACACCGGAGCTAAACTGCAAGCCTCGACGGTCCAATCCTTGCGTTCGCGGTACGTCCTGCCGCGAAGTCCGCGGGCGCGACCGACGAATGCCAAAAATTCATCAACGCGCATGTCCGCATACAATGGCGGTGTTTCAGGAAGATAACCGATTTGCCTGCGAGCCTCAATCGGGTGTTCTAAGATATCGATCCCGTTGATCGCGGCGGTGCCTTGCGTAGGATAAATGAATGTGGTGAGGATGCGCATCAGCGTCGTTTTGCCGGCGCCGTTGGGACCTAAAAACCCAACGATCTCTTTTTCATCGATCTTGAACGAAACACTGTCCACGGCCCGCGTAGAGCCGTACAACATGCTGAGATTCTTAGCGTCAATCATGTGAAACCTTCGTTACTTTTTTTTCCCGCGGCCAAAAACATTATCGCCGCTATCCCACGCCTGCCGGGTCGCAATGTAGGTGCGTATCGCTTCCGACTCCTTGGAATTGGGGGCCAACTGCAAATATTTTTCCAGGTGAAACATGGCCTTGTCGTGTTTGTCCATTTCCTCGGCGTAAAGATACCCCAGATTGTAATGTACTTTGAGGTTATTCGGATCAAATTCCAACGCTCTCAAGTACTCCCGCTCCGCCTGGGTGGTCTGCTTATTCTCCGTGAAAAAAACCGCCATATTATAATGCATTTCTGCGGTTTCGTGCAAGAGTGCCTGGTTTTGTGCAGCCATATCCTTGATGCGCCCGGGAGCCTGGCTGATCAATTCATTCAATTCTTTGTTGGTTTTGGAAATGGCCTTGTTCTGGGCGCGGATCGCATCAAGCATCTGTTTCTGGCTGCGGATCTGCCGTATCATGCTGATTTCGCGGACCTGGTCTTTCTTGATGCGGTCGAGCGCCAGCTTAAGCTTCGCTTCCATCGACGTGATCACCTGTCCTAATTTTTCATTTTCCTCTCGGAGACGCTTGGATTCCCTGTCAAGAAGCTGGTATTCAGGCGTCGCCTGCACCTGCTTGGTAAGAAGATCGCGAAGACTCGCATTCTCCTTGTCCGCCGCCTCCTGCTTGGCCAGAAGATCCTGATAGGACTCTTTAAGCCCCTCGAAATTCTGCAGGATCGAGGTAACCTCGGCTTTCAGCTTTTGGTTCTCAGAAAGCAGGACCTCTTTTTGCTGCATGAAAATCTTGTTCGTCTTCTTGAGGTTTTCAAGCTGTTCCTCCGCTTCGGTCCACTTGGCCTTTTCTTGGAGGAGGTTCTTGGCTTGCAGGAGAACATTATTGCGATCCGCTTCCAACTCGCCGTATTTCTTTTTAAGGTCGGAAAAATCCTGCTCAAGCTTCTGCGATTCCTTGGAGGAACGATTGGAGGAATGCTTATCGGATTTGCCCGCTTGTTTGATCAGGAGATAGACGAGAGAAGCGCCGGCAATCGTGATGGCGAAAATAATGACGCCCATGAGAAAAGTTCTGGCAACACTCGAGGGGCGCCGGGGTTTTTCAACCTCTTTCGCCGGACCCTGGCTGGGCGGCGGGATATTCGCAAACGGAGGTGTCGATGGTTGATCGAAGTCCGCCATCAGGTCCTCACCGCAGCATTCTTCACGGCATCCGCTTTCCGGGTATTCAATTTCGCCAGATCCGCACCCGTCGGAAAAGCTACTTTTTTCATGTCCAGATTCGTCGAATACTCCGAGTAGGATTTGAACAATCGGTCCACGGCCTTGGTCTCGCCGGTGACAAGCGCTGTCCCGTAAACAATGTGCGGCGTGATCAAGATCAGGAGCTCTGTATGCGAAACGCTGTTTGTGAAAGAATTGAAAGGCGCTCCCAAAAATGGAATATCGCCGAGAAATGGGATCTTTTTCCTGTTTTCGGTCTTTTCGTCGCGGCGGAGGCCTCCGATAAGGATGGACACCCCGTCACGGACCATCACCGTCGTCTCAGCCGTCGAGGTATCCACAATGGGAATGGTGTTTCCAGATGGTGTGATCAAATTTGACCCCACGCTGGAAACCTCCGGCTTGATTTTCATCGTGACAAACCCATCCTCATTCACGACCGGCGTCACGGCGAGCTGAATACCGACATCGATGAACGTGACGTTTTCGGCCACGGTGCTGCCGCCGCCCGAAGAAGTCGTCGTGGTCGTCGTCACATAAGCCTGCTTTTGACCCACCAATATTTTGGCCTCCTGACCTGAAACGCATGCAATCTTTGGATTCGACAGGATCTTTGTTTCGCCGATCGTCCGCAGAAAATTCATCAATACCTCAAAGGTGTCTTCGCCAATACTACCAAAAACTAGATTTTCTGTCAGGACGTTCTTTGCGGTCGTGGGGGGGGTCGTGGTCGGCGGAATCCTGACAAAATCGGACGCAGTGCTCTTTGCGGTCCTGGCTAAGGCCGCGAAAGGCGCATTTCCCACGAAAAGCTCGGAGGTTTTCGCCATCTGTTTGTAAAGCCCCTCCCACTTGATCTCAGCCGCCAGGCCATTCGAGATTGTCACCTTGATCACCTTTGCGTCCACGAGCACTTCACGTGTTTTCTGGTCGAGTGATTCCACGATCCCATCGATCTCGCCCATGCGTTCGGGAAGCGTGTCCACAATAACGCTGTTTGTTCGCTCGTCCGCGACGGCGCTTCCCACCTTTTTCGCATCGAGCCTTGTCTTGAGGCGCGATTCCACGTCTGCGGCATTTCCATATTTCAGCGGGTAAACTTTCACGGTCTTTTTTTGTTCCATGGACTTAAGAGCGACTTCCATTTTTTCGATATTCTGCAGCGTGTCCATGACAAGCACGGTACCCGAATCCGGATCCACCAAAAGGCGCCCGATCTCGCTCTTGAGAACATCAAACAAAGAAAAGACCTGCTCAGGCACGGCGTACTGCAATTTGAAAACCTTGACCTGGCGCGTGTCGGAAAATTTTCGACCGAACCTCTCCTTATATTCGGTTTCGGTCATGATGTAATACACCTCCCCAATCTTTTCATAAGCCAGTGCGTTTGTAATGAGGATAATATCCAGGATATCTCGGATAGGAACGCTGTCCAAAAGAAGTTGGACGCGGCCGCTGACATTCTTAGAAATGGCAAGGTTCATCCCGCCTTTTTGCGCCAGAAAGCGAAGCGCGTCCGCGGCTTCAATATTCCTCAAATCAAGCGAAACCAGTTCATCCAAACCAAGCGAGCTTGGCTTAAGCTGTTGATCCATTGGCACCGCCTCAGACGAGCCCGCAGGCACCGCTGTAAAAGTCCCTTGCAGCGGCTCGGTATCTTCCTCCTCGGCGCTCCAAACTCCTCCAGGCTTGAGAATAAATACGCCTGCCCCTATTATAAGGAAAGCGCCTATAAAATATTTACGCGAGTTTTTTTTCATCGGGCATCATCTCAGTTCGTATTCCTTATCCTCATAGGTCACAACCACATGATCCTTGAATATCGCCTCTACTTTCACATTTTCACCCACCAGTTGGCCGCGTTTTACAAAGTAGGTCTTCTGATGAGCCTTGTCCTCGATAATCGCGTCCGGGTTCGAGGACCAGGAAATCCCGACGAGAGCGAGGCTCTGGATTGCCGCTGCGGTTTCCGCCGAGACCACTTGGATCGGCGCCTCGGTTTTGGGCACTTCATTCGTCTTGCCCTCCTTAAAAATATCGCGGGAAGATACTTTCTGCAAATAGTAGGAAGTCTCCTCAAGAGACACGTCCGGTTCCTGCGGGGAAATCGAACGCAGGTCCTTTGGCGGCGCAAAATTCGGTGGCCTCTGGAGGCTGCGCGCGGACGCCGCGGCATCAAAGACCACGTAGACAGCCAGGATCGCTGTCATCAACACCAATATCTTGTTGACTTCGACAAGTCCGAAAGATAGGCGTCTAGAATAAGATTTTTTCTTGGCACTACGCTTCCAAAAAGCAAGCAAACCCAAGAGAATCCCCGGGAGCTTAGCAATCGACCGCCGCGGCGCGCTCTTTGTCGCAGCAGCAGCCGCCTTGCCGGACTTTCCGGCTTTCGACTGGCCCTCAATCAGCTTTAGAAGCTGCTGTTCTGGAGTAGCCTGTTTGTCCTCTGCCATCCGAATTGTACCTCTTCTTCCATTATTTCGGTTATAAGCTCACGATCGACGACCGCTTTATTCCTCATCAACATTGTTTTCAACGCCTTATGACAAAGCATCGTCACTTGACGCGGGGTCCCTTTCGTAAATTGATAGATCTCATTCAAGGCGTCCTCCAAGAAGAGATCTACCTTTGAACGGTAGCCGGCCTGTTCGATGCGAAAAAAAATCATCTCTTTCATTTCCTCGAAATCCAGAGGGTCAAGTTTCGTTTTAAAACTGACCCGGTCCATGAAATTCGGGATCTGTTGAATGGAAGCCAAAAGCTCCGTTTGGCCCAATAAAACCAGTTGCAGCAATTTGAACTGATTGGTCTCGTAATTCAGAAGCAGCCTTAGCACTTCCATGGACATGGGATCCAGCTTCTGGGCCTCATCGATGATGAGGATCACGGTCTTGTTTTCGACGACCCCCTTTTGAAACAAGAAACGCTCCAAGGCCTCCCTCAGATCCGTCAGGGTCGGCTGCTCAGCCCTAGTCTGTAAGGGGATGCCGAAGTTTTTCACAAGCGAATGCGTGAACAGGCTCCGGCTCTCGAAAGAGCGAACCAGCATGATATGGAAGATAAAATCCTCCCGCTTCCTCAGATCCTGCACCAGCTTCCTCGAAAGCGTGGTCTTGCCGGTCCCGACATCCCCGAGAACAACGCTCAAGCCCCTCTTGAGACGCAACTCGATCAAAACATTGGTCAGCGCTCGGTCATGGTCGCGCGAAGAATAAAAAAATTCAGGGTCCGGACTCGTGGAAAACGGCTCCCGGTCAAAACCAAGCACGCGATAGTAGCTCATCCTAAGCCTCCGTTCTTTCCGATCAGCTTACTGCGGATCAGTCTAAGAGGGTATCCCTCATTGACCATTTTGGTGATAAGCAAAAGACGCCGCTTCACCTCGCGGCCGTTGTAGAGACGCTTGTTGCCCGCGCGTTTCACGATCGCCAAGAAACCCAGGTTGGTGTAATGGTTGATCGTGGGATAGGCCACCTTGAATTTTTTTGAAATATCTTTCGCGGTGACCAGCTGCTGATTTTTTCCTGCCATCGGACCCGTCCTTTTTAAATGTCCTAAAATATCTGCGGCACTTATCGCACTTAAAGTATTTACTTTAAGTGTCGAAAATGGTCTTCAGTCTAGCACAAAGACACTATTTGTCAAGAAGAATATATTTTTATTCTAAGGATTATAGAGATTGTTAAGAATTTATACAATATATGGCGTGGTATAAGGCTTTGGCCCCAAGGGCTGGTGGATAAAAAATGTGCCCGACTGGGGTCGAACCAGCAACCTCTTCCTTCGGAGGGAAGCGCTCTATCCAATTGAGCTACGGGCACAAACCTGGACCAGATACCTCTTGGTCAGCATCAACGCTTATAACCTACGGTTTTTGATTCAAGAAATCAATTAAAAGAATTCTTTTGATTCTTTTGATATCATGAAATTTTTATGACGCATACAAGAATCTAAAAAAATTGGAGCTGATTTCCTGCGGTTGCAGCGTCGCGAGGGTTTCTTCTACTGATTCAATATTCTATGGATCATCTCTGAGAACGTGGTCAAAACATAAGGTTTGGCAAGATAGCCCGCTGCGCCGGCCTGGAGGACGTCATTCTCGTTCCCCTCAGAGGTGTATCCGCTGGAGGCGATGATCTTGGCTTGAGGATTGATCTTGAGAATCCCTTGGATGAGATCCAACCCCGTTAGTTTAGGCATGGTCATGTCCATGATAACGAGCGCAATTTTAGTTTTCTGTTCCGAATAGATCTTCAATGCCTCTTCACCGTCTTGGGCCAGAAGAACATCATGCCCGAGTCTTTTTAAGAACGCCGAGCCCAGACTACGTATCGTATCTTCGTCATCCGCGAAGAGAACTGTTTTTCCCTCAAGGTGAGTCAGATTCTGAGAGCGACCGGGAACTGGTACTGTCGTCGCGGCGGGCTTTTGCTCAGAATTCCCGCGATATGCCGGCAAATAGATCCTAAAAACGGTGCCCTGCCTTTCTTGGCTTGAAACATCAATCCAACCGCCGTGACCCTTGACCGTATTAAAGACCATGGAAAGACCAAGGCCTGTGCCCTTATCCTTGGTCTTGGTTGTAAAGAAAGGTTCGAATATTTTTTGAAGAAGACTCTGAGGGATCCCTTTCCCGGTATCGGAAATAGTCAGGACAACATAGGCTCCTTCCGGATGACCCAGCTTTTCCAATTTTTCCAAATTGATGTTGTTGGCCTCCACCGTAAATTTTCCCCCGCTCAGGCCGTCCATGGCATCCCTTGCATTTATCGCCATATTCGTCAGAGCAGACAAAATCTCCGCTTCGTTTCCATAAATGGGAAGAAGTCCGTCGACGCAGATAGTTTTAACCGATATCGTGGAAGGGATCACTGCCCGAAGAAGTTTTTCGTATTCCATCAGCAGGCGGCGAAGATCTACGGTTCCCTTTCCCGCGCCCGAAGGACGGCTGACAGACAACAAGCGGTCGACGACTTCTTTGCAGCGGTAGGCGGATTGCTTGCCCTCGGCGAGCATCGCCTTTTGCGACTCGGTCATACTGTCGTCTGCCAGTAATACGTCGATGTAGCCGATCACGGGCGTCAGCCCGTTGTTCAGATCGTGCGCGAGACCGCCGGCTAGCTGGCCGATAGCTGCCATTTTTTCGGATTGGAGGACAACATGTTCGAGTTTACGCATGTCGCGCAGATCCCGAAAAATAACGACTCTCCCTAAATTATTTCCCTGCTGACTTTTTACTTCCGAAAGAGTCATCTCCGTGGGAAAAGAAACTCCGCTCTTAGTCAAACCCAGGATCTCTCCTTGAACCACTTTTTGAGAAGAAAGACCGGCTTCTAAACGCAGGGCCTTCGAAACACTCTCTTTGTCAAACACGTCGGAAAACTCTTTATGGTTAACCGCTTCATCGGCCGTCCATCCAAAAAACGATTGAGCAGCTTCGTTCCAGACAATGATTTTGTCTTTTTGGTTGACCATCATCACCGCGAAGGGCGACGCCGCCGTAATGTTGGCTAAAATGGTCTGTTGGTCGCTGGAAACTTCTTCAAGCTTGCGATTAGCCTCCGACAATTTGAAAAGCCTGTCCTTGAGGGCGCTCGCCATTTGATTGAGGGAGTTGGATAGCGTGATGATTTCTTGGGAATCGGCTGTGCTAATTTTTACATTCTCAAATTTCTCAGGACCCTCCCTTGCAATTACTTGCGTGACGGAAACCAGTTTGCTTAGAGATCGAGTGATTTGCGAGATGATCCAAGAAAGAAAAGCCACCATCGTGATAATCATCATGCCGACTTGAAACATAAGAAACTGCGAAGCGTTGAGAATAACCCTCCGGATTCCCGTCATGTCGGTTCCCGCAGAGATTATTCCCGACGATTCATGTCCCAGCGTGGAAAGAGTGCTGGCATACATTCGATAGTGCCGTGTCGCACCCCGGTGCTCGACCATGCCGTCCCCGCCGTCCACAGGAAGATTCTCCCACGCACTTCCGATGGCCATGTACGGACTCGAGGATGCCGCAATCTTCCCGTCCGCAAAGAGGAGCACATCCATCTGGATCAGCAACGACATCGAGGATGCCCAACCATTGTCCAGCGCTTTCCAGGAATTCAACACGAAAGGAGCTACGTCGTCTCTGTCCAGCTCAAACCTTGATGAGTAGAAAATAAAAAACCTATTCTCTCTTCGTAAAATGCGGGGGGCGGGCTTCAGTCCCTCGGAGGCCTGACGCACGATATTGATCTCTTCCCAGCTTTTTGAGGCGGAAAAAGCCGTATTGCTTGAGGCTAAAACTGCGCTGCGATGTCCCAAGACTTCGGTAACACTCACGCCGAGGCGGGCGTTGGAATTTTTCAGATAGTCTAAGAGCCTTTGGGCGTCTGCTGTTACGTCTGCATAAAAAACGCTGTCGCGAAAGCCACGATCGTGGATGACGAAACTGATGGAATGATCCAGGTCAACGATTGTTCGTTCTAAAAGACCGCTGACGATTAGGGTGTTTGCCTTGCTTCGCGCGTCAAATCTTTGAAGAAGATTTTTTTCGAACATGCCCTGGATCACCCACGCCATCAGCATGGCCGAAACCAGCACCGTCCCCGAGATGACTAAGAGAAGTCTCGAGACAAAGCGCTGCGGAAGAGGAAACTTCATCGTTTAACTTAAGGGTTTTTACTTTTCTCCGGAAGTGCGGCCCCGAAAATCGGCTATAGGAACCGCGTTCTTAGCCATCACCGCCTGGCCGTCCGGGCTTAAAGTAAAATCGATAAATTGCTTGGCCAGACCCTGGGGTTGCCCCTTGGTCACCAGGTACAGCGGGCGGATAAAAGGATAGCTTCCATTTCGGAAGTTTTCCTTGTTGGGAGCCACGCCGTCTACCTTGAGGACTTTCAGTTTGCGCAAGAGCGCGCTGATTCCCGTAACACCAATGCCAAATCTATTGGCTTCGATTTCTTTTTCGATTTCACTTGAGCTCAGCAAATCCAGACGGTTGTCGGATATGGGAGTGCCTTTCATAATCAGTTCCTTGAACATCACCGCGACTCCGGCATCTTCCGTTTCGCGGCCCACCAGCACGATCGGCTGGTCCGCGCCTCCGATCTCTTTCCAATTGGTGATTTTTCCCGCAAAAACCTCACGGATCTGATCTGCGCTTATGCTTTCCGCGGGATTGTCCGGATGAGTAATGATCATGAGCATGTCATACCCGACGATCGTTGCAACCGCTCCCTTTTCTTCTTCGCCTTTCAAAAGATGCCGGCAGCTGCCCCCCAGATCTACTTTACCCGAAAGCGTGGCGGCTATCCCCAAAGGCACACCGCCACCTTTGACTTCCACGGGAATACCGTTCCTTTCTTCGAAGCTTTTCCCCATGTCTTTCATATAGGCTCCGGTGCTGATGCTGCAACCCGCAAACTTAATCCTAGCCTCGCCCTCCGCCGCAAAGCCAGAAACTTGAAGCGTGAGAACGAGTCCCATGAAAAGCGCCGCTTGAGCGATGGTTCTCATATAACTAACCTCCCTTTTTATGGTTGAAATATTTTAAAATTTGTAGACCAAGTCCACCTGCGAACGAAAGATGGTTTCATTGGTCGAATTCTGAATGCCAATCGTCGCATTCCCATTGAACGGATTGAGCGGGCGCACGACAAAGCCCGTCAAATTCAGAAGCATGTTATCCGTCACCTGATACCCAAAGGCAAGTTTATGGCCCTTGCGATTGCTGCCGCCGGCTCCGCCCGGTCCTCCAAAGGCGGCTTCAGAAAACGCCGCGACCACCGCATTGGTTCCGATTTCATAGTAGCCATAGGAGGTCTCCCAGCTGCCCTTTTTCGCCAGCTTGCCTATCTTGAGACCGGCCCCCCAGGCGTCATCCGCATCGTGGATGTTGTTTCCGCCCGACTGAGCCAAATCATCGGTGCCGACATTGGCAAGATTGGTCGCATAGTCGCCCCAAAGCGTGAACGGTCTGTTCCAGAGTTCAAAACCTATTTCAGGATAAATATCAAGCACACGAAAACTGTCCGCCACAATGGAGTTTGTGCGCAAAAAGGACGTGGACGCCGTGTTGCTCTTAACCGTTTGGAACCAGTTGGGGTAATCATAAAACGAAACCGCCGTTGCAAAATTGACAGGCTTGACTGTCCCCAGCGCCCAGGTCGTCACCGAAAGCGCCCCCTGATAGCCGTAGAGCCCGGCGTCCGACTCGACGCTGGTATTCTCGTTGACGATAAACTGCCCGAGAGTCGTCTGAAGCTCGACCTTTGTTTTTTCACCGGAGATAAGTCGGAGCTTTGCTTGCTCATAGAGACCCTCCGGCGAGATATCCCCATCCCATATGATCGGAGTCGAATACCGGAAGAACGGATTTTCGACTTTTCCGGCAGCAATCTTTACGCCTTGAATAACCCCGGCGTCTTTAAGCGCAGAGGGTTCATACGACGCGTAGGCACGGTCGATAAGAACAGATTTAAACGTAAAATAGCCTGAATTGCCGAGGGTTTGGTTGGCGGTCGTGGGATCCGTGGTGTTTCCCGTCGAGAGACGGAAGCCCACTTTCCAATCATCTCTAAAATCCTTTTCCACTCCCCAGCGCAGGCGGACACGAAAGCGGTTCCGCGTCCGGTCCGCGGCGGCTCCGGTGGATCCGGCATCGTTGTTTTTATGAAAATAATCGAAGGTTTCCATGCGAAGGCGGATATCTCCGGACTGTTTGAGGCCTTTGAGCCACGGCGCAACCTCGCCCAGAGTCGTTTTGAAGTTTTTTTGCACTTCTTTGTCGCTTAAAGCGGCGCCTGTAGCTGCGGGAGACTCCAGTTGCCGGATACGTCGGCCCTGTTCATCGATGGTTTGCTGCATCATTTTCATCTCTTTTTTCAAAGAATCGACGATTGCCAGCATGTCACTGGAAGAATCAGCGCTCACCGGCGTGGCATGCATCATAAGCGCCACCGCGATCACGAAATAGGCCCCGTATTTTTTCATCGATATCCCTCCCCTGTTTTCAAAAAATTTCAGATCCTGAAAACCTCAACGCACTTCACCCGGCTCAACATTGAGCGGATCTCGCCGGCCCCGCTCATTATTCTCTATCGGGACGTTACCGCTATCTTTCCAAGCGGTTTGGATATGGGCCGACGCCTCCCCTTAGTTAATTGAGTGATTCCTGTCTTTCATAATAACTAGCACGCATAGATTAACACACTTAACTATACTTAGTCAACAATAATAATATTAAAATAAACGGCAAGATGTAAGAGCGGCCTGATGCAGAGAGAATCAAACTGTCTAGGGGGAATCAGGCCCGGTCAAGAAACTATCAGTAGGGAAAAAAAGAGCGGCACCCCGTTATTTCTAACGTAATCAGTAAATGCCCCTAACACCTCCGCCATCGATAGACAGAATTCTAAAGCGCTCTTTCATTCCAAAGCTCCACTTTTAAATGCATTCTTGATCCTTTCCCGATCCTCGTTTTCCTGGTCTGCCTTGAAGTAGATCTCAATAAAGTGAATCTTATCTTTGTCTGGAAGATAGGCGTAGATAACACGGATACCACTAGCGGCTCCTCGACCTTTTAAGGATTTACAGGCAAACTTTGTGGCTTTATAAACTTGTGGATATTCAAACCCAAGACCTGGAATTTGAACAATACCAAGATTTTCTTGGTCAAGCTTGTGGAAAGCCTTGAGAGCTATGTTTTGGAAGGTTTCGAAGTCTTCTTCAAGAGACTTGAAACGTTTCAGAAGTTTCTTAAAGTCTCTCTTGAATTCTTGGCATTCGCCGATTTCGCTAAATATTTCCCTCGGCATCGCCATAGTCTCTCACGGAGTATTGGGGGGTTCGGTAGAAAACCGATTCGTATTCGATCGGCATCTGCTCTTCGGTGGTTATCCAAGGAATATCCCCGTGAGAGTATTCACTGATCTGGCGAGCCCCCATACTCGAGAGCCGCTCGATTACTTCGTCAATGAGTTTGATTTCATGAGCTTTAAGCGTGGAAAGATCGGGCTCGCGATTGGGAAGATATTTTCTTTGATCAAAACCTGCGCGAGACGCCTTCACAACGGTTATCTCCCCAGCATCGGCCATTTTTTTGACAATCTTTGCAAATTCAACAGGAGTCGGACCAAATTTATTTTTAATGTACGTCGCACCGATAAGTTGGTCTTCGTACTTTTCATAAAAATTAAAATCAATGAAATAAAGGAGTTTATACAGAACCGTCTCTCCCACGTTTGGTTTCGAGCCCACCTGGTTCAAAATATAAAGAAGGACTTCTTTAAATTTATCGATTTTTGACTGCGGAACACTGATTCTCATGTTTTGCGACTCGGACTTTTTGGGTGTTTCCTTCCCTTTAAGAATGACCTCAATTTCTTTTCGAAGATCAAGCATGACATCGGTCGAGAGATTAAACGCGTCTGAAAGCGCAACGAGCTCTTGTGCGCTTACTTCTCGCCGGGCATTCTCAATTTGTGTTAAAGCAACCCGATGAAGCCCTACGCGATCAGCAAGGTCCTCTTGTGAAAAACCAAAGGACTCTCGTAACGCCTTTATTCGTTGGCCTAATTTTTGACTAAATTCTTTCTTTTGCTCTGTGCTCATGACAACCAAAGAGTATCACATGTACTGAAATATTACAATTATTTGTTTTGAATAGATACAATTCGTATTTAATTAAACAATGACCGCCCTCCACTCCCCACGGGTATCTGTCAGGGCCATTCGAACTGCCATTTCGAGCGCGTCCAAGCCGTCATCATGACCGCGTGGGTATGTTCGAAGTTGTTCTAGCAACGCAACGTCTTTTTTGGAGAACTGCAGCATGCCGCTCTGAATTAGAGGCTGAAGCGACATTATTCTGGCGTGCTTGTCAGCCATATTTGTAATGTGTTCGATTTTAAGGGTGCTACCATTTAGGATGCTCCTGAACGGTCAATAATCACGCCAAATTTAGCGCCAGATCTGCACCATTCTTACCGTTCAATACACCTGAATCAGCATGATCAAAATCAGAGATGGTGAGATAGGTTTTGGGAAGGAAATTGAAGAATTGGCAAGCCGTAAAACACATGAATCTATCTCGCTTTGATTCAAACCCACGCCAACATCACGAAATATGACGCAAGTCCTTGAGTTTTTAAGCGAAACAAAAAGCCCAAGGCAGCGTTAACTACCTTGGGCTTGTCACGTTGCCAGACCTCTCTTCTTCAGAGAGAAAACTGGCGGAGAGAGGAGGATTCGCCGCCCTCCGCGCGTCACTTCGTTTGCCGTGCTACGGGTCGGGCACTTCCGCCACAAAGCATCGGCGGATTCGTCCACAGTTCGCGGACAATGCTTTGTGGACGGATTCGCCGGCGAACTGTGGCGAACGCACGTCTGACGCGCCGACATAACGGCGCTTTTCCGCCACTGGCGGCGACGTGCTCTCTTCGAATCCCCAGTCTTAATCGGTGATTTGCGATTGGGGGCTTATCTGCAAGGCGACAAGAAGAAAAACCACGAGGCGTATCGAAAGATACGTTGAGCGGTTTTTCTTCGCAGTCAACGCAGCAGATAAGTTCCCAATTGCAAATCACGGAGAGTCTGGGA
>CAYZGM010000014.1:0-30823 GCA_964478015.1 uncultured Planctomycetia bacterium | reverse complement strand
CTTGAAATGACAGGGAGTTTTTCAGGAGTTTCAACTAAGAATGGGATTGACTCCAGCTAAACGGATATCCGCAGTTAGGGGAATAAATAATTTAACATTTTTGAACGAAAACTTGGGGGTTTGCCGTCTATTATAGTGAGGAGGGCCTATCATGGTCGAAAAATACATATTTGTCGTTCGCAGTCAGAGGGTAATGCTCAGCCATCGCTTAGCAATGCTTTATGGAGTCAAGCCAAAAGCCCTTGTCCAAGCGGTAAAAAGAAACAAAAGCCGATTTCCTGCGGATTTCATGTTCACTCTGTCCATCGAAGAAGAACGCTCTCTAAGGTCCCAATTTGTGACCTTAGACGCAGGAGCGACGCGTAACGCTTCGGGGCGTGGGCGATATTCAAAATATACTTCATACGCATTCACGGAACAAGGTGTCTCAATGCTTTCAAGCGTTCTGCGAAGCAAGAAAGCTATTCGAGTCAACATCGCGATCATGAGAGCATTCGTTAAGATCAGAGAAATACTTTCAACAAATAAGGAGCTTGCCCAAAAACTGAAAGAATTGGAAAGCAAGATCGAGAAACATGACGTGGACATCCACAACATCTTTGACGCGATCCGACGGCTCATGGCTGTGCAGGAGCGACCAAAACGCCAGATCGGGTTCCATGCCGGATAGAGGCGTTACGCCGTACACCTGGATCGGTATACATCCAAGGCTTACCGAATTATTTGTCCAACACAGCATCAGATAGATAGGCGCCGGATCCTCTTGTTGAACGCGGTAGGGGCCGCTTGTGTGTTTTTCTCTAAGCCGACCGGGAAGCGGCAGTGATGCGACTGTCTGAGCGCGGCCTAGCGCGTCCGCCATACAGCGTGGACGGATCCGCCGACGATCTGTGGCGGAAGTTGTCGCAGCACTGCCGAGGCTCCCAAGGCTTAGAGAAAAACACACGCCCCGTGCGGGTAACAAGAGGGTCCGGCGCCGGAGGCGTGGAAAATGTTCTGGGAAACCAGCGACCAATTTTATCGAAGCGCGGCTAAGAGATCTTTGTTGGTCGGGTATTTTTGGAGTTGTTCGACGAGGGTACGTGCGGCGTCGACGGAGCCGAGTTCCAGAAGCGCCCGGCGCATTTTTTGGACTTTTTCCAATTCGCCGGGCTCCATCAAAAGTTCCTCTTTGCGGGTCCCGCTTTTGGGAATGTCGATGGCCGGATAAATCCGTCGGCTGGAGATCTCCCTCGAAAGGAAAATCTCCATATTTCCCGTTCCTTTAAATTCCTCAAAAATGACATCGTCCATGCGGCTGCCCGTTTGAACGAGAATGGTTGCAAGAATCGTGAGCGAGCCGCCGTTCTCTATTTTTCTGGCTGCCCCGAAGATGCGCCGGGGAATCTCAAGCGCCCGGGCATCCACCCCGCCGGAAAGTGTGCGTCCGCTCGATTTTCTCTCGGCATTGTGCACGCGCGAAAGGCGCGTCAGGGAATCGATGACAATCATGACATTCGCCCCCGAGCCCGCCTCACGGAACGCCTGCCTCATCAAATCATCCGCGACTTGAATATGGTGCTCATAAGTTTCATCCGCGGAGGAAGAACGCACCTCGGCAGAGACCGTGCGCTTGAAATCTGTGACTTCCTCTGGCCTTTCATTGATAAGAAGGGAATAAAGTTTGATGGAGGGATGGCCCTTGGCCACAGCTTGGCAAATGTGTCTAAGGAATGTGGTCTTGCCGGAACCGGGAGGTGCCACGATGAGGCCGCGCTGACCCATGCCGATCGGGCATATCAAATCCATCGCGCGCATCGTAAGCTCGGAGCTGCCGGCTTCCAATCGTATACGGGGCGATGGGTCCACAGCGGTACCGGCGTAAAACCGACTCTCAGCCTCATCCTGTTTTCGCGGAGGGGGCATAACGGGCCTTTGATAATTGGACCTTAAAGGCCGCCCATGCGATCTTGCCGGTTGTTTTTTTTCGAACCTGAAATTTCTCATAAGAGGTGAAACTTGGTTAGACGGTGAAACTTGGTTAGCGACGCGGGCGGCGGCTAAAATCTCCATGGGACCTGCTGGGACCGTGAGAACGCTGCCCCCCGCCATAAGGCCTCTGTCCGGGTCTGGATTTGGACGAGGGCGCATACGAGGAAAAACGTTCGCTGGGAATCTCGGGATGCGAGGACACAGGCAACGTCAAGCGCATGAGCCGCTCAATGCCTTTCACATCTCCGCCTTGGTCGGGGGTTGCAAAGGTAATCGCCCTCCCCTCCAAGCCCGCGCGTCCTGTACGGCCGATACGGTGAATATAATTCTCCAAGTCGTCGGGCAAATCGTAATTAATAACAAGTTCTATGCCTTTCACATCAATGCCGCGCGAGGCGATATCCGTGGCAACCAGAACCCGGTACTTGCCGGATCGAAAACCCTCCAGAGCCTCGCGGCGCTGGTTGAGAGATCGGTTGGAATGGATTTCAGCGGATGAATGTCTCATGTCTTTCACGTTTCGGCTGACCTTGCGCGCGCCCGCTTTCGTGCGCGTGAAAAGAAGAACACTCCCGTGGTACTGCTTCAAAATCTTATCGAGAAGCACCCGCTTGGATTCGGCCTTCACAATGAAAAGCTCCTGCACCACTTTGTCGGCCACCGTCCCTTGGGGCGCGATCTCGATTCTAAGCGGCAGTTTCATATACGCGGTGGCAATGTGCAGGATCTCCGACGGCATCGTCGCCGAGAAGAGAAGGGTTTGCCTGTCTTTCGGAACGAGCTTGATGATCTTTTCTATTTGCGGGGCAAAACCCATGTCGAGCATGCGGTCGGCCTCATCCAGAACAAGACCGTGGACATCTTTCAGATCCAGCGTGCGGCGGTTCAGATGATCCATCAGCCGCCCGGGAGTTGCGATAAGAATGCGTGCGCCGCGTCTTAAGATTTGGATCTGAAGATCCATCGAGGCCCCGCCGATCATGACGGCTGTCTTCAAATGAAAAGGCTGCGCGACTTTCTGCATGGTCTCATCAACCTGCAACGCCAGCTCCCTCGTAGGAACCAGAATTAGCGCACGGCCGCCCAACTGGGCCATTCGCTGAACGATCGGAATCCCAAATGCAAGGGTCTTGCCGGTGCCCGTTTGCGCGATGCCAAGAACGTCCTTGCCCTCCAACGCCGCCGGGATCGCTCGCTGCTGAATGGGCGTGGGGATCTTAAAGCGCAACCGCTCCAACATATCCAGGATGTTGGGAGCAATGCCTAATCCGTAAAAAGTCGCTTGGGGGCCTTGCGAGGGGGGTGTCGTCATCGCCGCATTATACTCCAGTTTGGAGCTTTTGTTGGATAAATAAGGGATTGCGCCCGAGCGAGCGCCCGAGCGCTATTCCCATTCGATCGTCGCGGGCGGTTTCGAACTTACGTCGTAAACGACGCGGTTAACCCCTTTGACCTCATTGATAATCCGGTTGGAGATCCGACCTAGCACCTCCCTGGGAAACTCAAACCAGTCGGCGGTCATCCCATCCACGGAAGTCACAGCGCGCAGCGCGATCACATTGTCGTACGTTCTCTCATCCCCCATGACTCCCACGGTTTTCACGGGAAGGAGGACGCAAAACGCCTGCCAGATCTTGTCATAAAGCCCCGCTCTGCGGATCTCTTCGATATAGCGAACGTCCGCCTCGCGTAAAATACGTAGCCGCTCCTCGGTGATATCACCCAAAACTCGTACCGCCAGGCCAGGTCCCGGGAAAGGGTGCCGGCCGATGAGGGTCGGCGGCAATCCCAGTTTCAGTCCCAACTGACGCACTTCATCCTTGAAGAGTTCGCGCAGGGGTTCGATGAGCTTCATCTGCATTTTTTCCGGAAGCCCGCCCACATTGTGATGCGACTTGATCACCTGGCTTGGGCCGCCAAACGTCGAGCGACTTTCGATCACGTCGGGATAAAGCGTGCCTTGCGCGAGATACTTGGCGCCCTTGATCTTTTTCGCTTCTCGGTCAAATGCATAAATAAATTCATGGCCGATGATCTTTCTTTTCCGTTCAGGATCCGTGACCCCTTTCAATTTTTTTAGAAAAATCCGGTCCGCTTTCACGATCCGCAAATTTAGACGGTAGCGGCCTTTCCCGCCCGAGGCGGGTCCGCCTCTGGCGGAGAATACGCGGCGCACTTCCTCTTCCTCATTTTTTCTGAGCAAGCCGTTGTTCACGAAAATGCAGGTAAGCTTGGCGCCGATCGCACGGGAAAGAAGCGCGGCCGCAACGGAGGAATCGACGCCGCCCGACAAACCCAAAATCACGCGGTCATTTTTTACCTCATCGCGCACCTTTAAGATGGTTTCGCGGATAAAATTCTCCATGGTCCAGGATTTTTTGAATTGGCAGACGCCGAAAAGGAAATTCTGGATCACGTTCATGCCGTATTGGCTGTGCATCACTTCCGGATGGAACTGCACGCCGTAGATTTTCTTCCGGGAGTTCTCAAAAGCTGCCAAGTGGGTATTTTTCGTGTAGGCGGTGCGGACAAAACCTTTCGGCGGCCGTTTCACATAATCCCCGTGGCTCATCCAAGAAATCCATCGCCTTGGCGTTCCGCGGAAAAGGGCTCCTCCCCCGTCGAACTGGCTGACCTCGGCTCTTCCATATTCACGGTGCCTGGCCCTGCGAACTTCGCCTCCCAAAAGATGGGAAACGGCCTGCATGCCATAGCAGATGCCTAAAACCGGCACACCAAGTTCGAGGAACTCAGGATTAAGCTTAGGGGCATTCCGTTGATAAACACTCGCGGGCCCCCCCGAGAGAATGATGCCTTTCACGTTCTTCGAAAGAATCTTATCGATAGAGATGGTTGGGGGAACAATCTCACAGAACACCTTGGACTCACGCACGCGGCGTGCGATGAGTTGGTTGTACTGTGAACCAAAATCGATGATTAAGAGTGTGTCCATTTTTTGTCCAAAAAAATATGCCTCAGCTCGGAGGCTGGAGGTCGGAGGTCGGAGAAATCTTGCTCCGCGCTCCCAGCCCCGAGCTCCCAGCTGATATGTTCATTACTTTTTTTATGGGTTCAAAACTCTTCCGGTGAATCCGACACGGTCCGTGTTTTTTTAGCGCAGCCGCATGTTCCGGCGTTCCATAGCCTTTATGCCGGCTAAATCCGTATTCGGGGTAAACCTCATCAAAATATGCCATCATTCGATCGCGTGATACTTTCGCCACGATAGAGGCGCAGGCAATGGAGAAAGACTTCGCATCACCGTCGATCACCGGCGTGACCCTGTAAGAGGTTTTGGGGGTTCTGTTCCCGTCCACCAGCACACAGTCAGGCGTCTGCCCCAGACTCTTCAGAGCTTCCTGCATGGCGCACAATGTCGCCTCAAGAATATTGATCTCGTCGATGGTGTCCGAATCCACCATTCCAATGCCCACGGAGCATTTTGTCAGGATCTCCTCGTAGGCCCGATCACGCGAACGGGACGTCATTTTCTTCGAGTCATCGATAATGTTTTCAAATGAAAAATCCCTGACGATGACTGCTGAGGCGACCACCGGACCCGCCCAGGGACCGCGGCCTGCCTCATCGACTCCCGTCAGGGATGTGAAACCTTGACTTAGGAAACCTTGGTCAAACAGAAGCAGTTTGCTGTGCTTCTTCTCGTCGGTTTTCCTCAATGCGTGATTTTTTACCCGTTGATTTTCTCAAGTAATAAAGTTTGGCGCGACGCACCTTGCCCTTACGGACCAACTCGATTTTCTGCACGGTGGGTGAATGGACCGGAAAATTCCTCTCGACCCCTTCACCAAAAGAGACCCGGCGTACCGTGAAACTCCGGCTGATGCCCGATCCTCTTTTGCGGATCACAACGCCTTCAAATAGCTGGCTGCGGGTCTTGTCACCCTCTTCCACCTTGACGGAAACTCGGATGGTGTCCCCGATACCGAACACGGGAACTTCTTTTTTTGTCTGCTCGGCCTCAATGGCCTTGATCATGGGATGCATTCTTTGACTCCTCAAAAACATCGGTTGAGCTGTTTAGTTGTTGAGATGTTGAGTCGATCCAGCACGACTCAACGACTAAACAACTCAACAACTCAACGCTTCTTGCATTTTCTCAGTAAATCCGGCCTACGCTTCTTCGTCCTCGCATAGGCCTGTTCTTGTCGCCATTTGGCGATTTTTTGGTGGTCCCCCGACAACAGCACCTCGGGAACTTTCAAACCCCGGTAAACGGCAGGGCGGGTGTACTGGGGGTATTCTAACAGATTCCCCGCAAAAGATTCAAATACCTTCGATTCCTCACAACCAAGCACTCCCGGCAGCAACCGGGTCACCGCATCCACGATCACCATGGCCGGAAGCTCGCCCTGGGTGAGGACATAGTCCCCAATGGACAGCTCATCCGTAGCCCACTTGCCCACCACGCGCTCGTCCACCCCCTCATAATGCCCGCAAAGAAATACCAGGTGCTTTTCCTTAGCCAACTCCTTGGCCATCGCCTGATCAAAACGACGCCCGGAGGGTGTCAGATGAATGAAACGCAAACCGCGCTTCTTTTTGGGCGACCCAAACAGATCCTCGCAGGCCTCAAAAATAGGTTCAGGCTTCAGGACCATCCCCGGCCCGCCGCCAAATGGCCTGTCATCGCAGGTCTTATGCCGGTCACGCGTGTAGGTGCGCAGATCCACGGCATGAACCTCGACCAGCCCCTTTTCCTGAGCGCGCTTTAAAATGGAATGCGACAGAAAAGAGTCGAACATTCCCGGAAACAGCGTAAGGATGTGGATTTTCATAAGCGGGTAGTCGGTAGCCGGAAGTCGGGATTCAGCATATTAAAGATGCCTACTTCCGTCTACCGAATTCCAACGACGGGTTATTTCGCTTTCTTGATCTTATTCAAGATCGTCCGGACCGTGTCCGAGGGCTTAGCGCCGTTCTTGATCCAATGCTCAACGCGGTCGGCTTTGATTTTCATGATCGGGGGCTCCTTGGATGGATCCCAAATCCCGACTTCTTCAAGAAAACGCCCATCGCGCGGAAACTTCGAATCCGTGACCACGATGCGATGCTTGATCTTTTTCTTCGTCCCTACGGTTTTAAGCCGAATCACAACTGCCATGGATAACCCCTCTATTGAGTAGCCGGGATTCGGAAGTCAAAATTAGGCCCGTCTAACATGCCGAATCCTTACTACCACTACCGACTACAACGTTATTTTAAATCCTTCTCCCGCCTGATCTTCGCTCCCAATTGCTGCAATTTACCCACCAAATTCTCGTACCCTCTATCCAAATGATACACGCGCGTCACATCGGTGGAGCCCTCAGCCACGAGTCCCGCCAAAACCAAAGCCGCGGAAGCACGCAGATCCGACGCCATTACCGGCGCACCCGAAAGTTTTTTATTTCCGGAAACAATGGCGCTATTGCCCTCCAGCATAATATTGGCGCCCATGCGGTTGAGCTCCGACACATGCATGAAGCGGTCCGGATAAATTTTTTCCGTAATCACGCTGATCCCCGGAACAATGCACATCAAGGCCATCATCTGCGCCTGCAGATCCGTTGGAAAACCGGGATACGGCAGGGTCGTCACCGACACCGGACGCAGCACACGTTCGCGACGAACGCGCACATGCCCGTTCTTTTCCAGGATATGCACCCCCGCATCTCGCAGCTTGTCGAGCATGGCGCCTAGCGTGTTGAGATTCGTGTTTTTCAAGGTCACGTCTCCCCGGGTCATTGCCGAAGCAATGACGTAGGTTCCTGCCTCGATGCGGTCCGGAATCACCGAATAAGTCGCGCCGTGGAGTTTCTTCACGCCCTCTACCTCAATGGACGGAGAGCCGAGCCCCTCGATTTTGGCGCCCATTTTTTTTAAAAAATTCCCCAAGTCGACCACTTCCGGCTCGCAGGCGGCGTTGTCAATGACCGTGCGGCCTTTTGCCAGCGTCGCGGCCATCATGACATTCGCCGTGCCCAGAACGCTGGAACCAAAAGCGCCGCCTAGAAAAATGCGGCGCCCTTTCAACTGCTTGGCCTTGGCCACCACATACCCATGCTCAAGCGTGACGTCGGCGCCCAGGGACTTGACACCTTTCAGATGCAGGTCAATGGGACGAGGCCCGATAACACAGCCGCCCGGAAAAGAAATCTCCGCCTTGCCGAAACGCGCCAAGAGCGGCCCTAAAAAACAGATGGAACCACGCATCGTACTAACCAGTTTGTAGGTTAATACCGGATTCTTCACGTTGGCGGAATCGATCTCCACCGTGTCGGCCGCATGATTCACCTTGGCGCCCATGGATTTCATGATCTTAACCATGGTGTAAATGTCCGCCACCTGCGGAACATTTTTAATGACGGACCTTTCCCTAGAAAGAAAAGACGCCGCAAGAATGGGAAGCGCCGCATTCTTTGCGCCGCTGACCTCGACGGTGCCCTCTAAGCGCTTGCCACCTTCGATAACGAGTTTATCCATAAAAATATTTTATCTCTCTAGCGAATAAGGAATAGGTCAACCATCCTCCCTAATCCCTAGAACCTTTTCTTGCAACTAAAATCCTCTTAATTCCATTCAAATCTTTTTCGAATCGAAACTCTTCGTATTCCGCCTGCTGCTTCAATTTTTTGGCCAATTTTCCGGATTGTCTTTCCCCTATTTCCATGAGGAGATAACCGCCGGGCTTAAGAAACCTGGGTGCCTGAGTCAGAATAACTTCCAGAGCGTCAAGACCGGACCTGCCGCCGTCCAAAGCAAGCGCGGGTTCATTCCTCACTTCTCTCGACAGGGCCGGGATATTTTTCGACGGCACATAGGGAGGATTGGAAATAATCATATCCCAAAGAGCGCTCTTCGTTCCGAAAGACTCAAAAAAACGGCTATGAACCAATCTTATTTTTTGGCTTAAACCATGACGCCGAATGTTGTTGCGGGCAATCTTGAGCGCTGCCTGACTGGTATCGAGCGCGGTCATTCTACAGTGCGCCCTCTCCAAAGTCAAACTAACGGCAATGCAGCCGGAGCCGGTGCCCAGGTCCAGAACCTCAGGCCGTTTGCCTTTGAAATGCTCGTCCAACACCTTGAGAGATTCCTCGACGAGGCGTTCCGTTTCCGGCCTCGGGATGAGGACGCCCGGCTTCACATGGAAAGCATGTCCCCAAAAAAAAGCTTCCCCCGTCAAATAGGCCAAGGGCATGCCGAGGCGTCTTTTTTTCAAGACACGGTTGATCGCCGCCTTGGCGCTCTTGGACAAAAGCTTTTGCCCTGTAAAAAATGGAAGCCTTTCTAAACGGCCATAGTGAGAGATCATCTGCTGGGCTTCTGCGCGCGGCGACAACACACCTGCCAGCCTGAGCCGTGACTCCATCCGATGTAAAAAAGCGAGATTTGCGACAACCGAGGTCGGAGCTTCTTTTTTCACGACAGTTTCCTCTCGATATCCGCTTCCATCAGCGCCTCGATAAACGGAGCGAGCCCGCCGGCCATGACTTCCTCAAGGTTATGGATCGTAAGTCCTACGCGATGGTCCGTGACGCGGCAATCCGGAAAATTGTACGTACGTATCTTCTCGCTGCGGTCACCGGAACCCACCTGATCTTTGCGGCGTTTGGCCATTTCTGCGTTGCGCTCAGACGTGATCTTATCGAAAAGACGGGCCCGCAGAATCTTGAGGGCCTTTTGTTTATTTTTGAGCTGGGATTTCTCATCCTGGCAGCTCACCGTCAGACCTGACGGCAAATGCGTGATCCGTACCGCGGAGTCCGTGGTGTTGACACTTTGTCCGCCCGGACCCCCCGAACGAAAAACATCGATACGGATTTCCTCCGGCTTGATGTCCACCTCCACCTCCTCGGCTTCGGGAAGAATGGCAACCGTGACAGCAGAGGTGTGAATCCTGCCCTGCGCTTCTGTCGCGGGAACGCGCTGAACCCGGTGGGTTCCGCTTTCAAAACGGAACTTCCCGTAGACGCCCTCGCCGGTGATCCCGGCGACAATTTCTTTCAAACCTCCCGCGTCGTTGGGAGAACTGGCAAGAAGCTCTACTTTAAAACCGTTCATCTGGGCAAAACGCGTGTACATGCGAAAAAGTTCCGATGCAAAAAGTCCCGCCTCGAGACCGCCTGTCCCCGCCCGGATCTCAAGGATCACGTTTTTGGAAAATGACGGATCGTCCTGAACAAGACAACCCTCGATCAGACCGGCGAGCCGGGTTTGTTTGGCTTCCAACTTCGGAAGCTCCTCCTTGGCCATGTCCATGAAATCGGAGGAATGGTTGGGACTCGCCAGCATTTCTCGTGTGTGAAGAAGCTCTTCCTCGTTCTTTGAGAATTCGCGGTAGAGCAGGACCACTTTTTCGAGGAGTCGCATTTCTTTGCCAAGCTCACGCAGGCGTGTCTGGTCCTGCGTGACCGATGGATCCTGGAGGAGCTTCTCGACCTCGGCGTAACGGCGGACTTTTTCTTGGACTTTCCTTAGAAAACGCATGATCAGCGTACAGCGCACAGCGTGCAGAAAGACTCTGGTCTCTGAACGCTTGACGCTTACCGCTTATCCTTTTTTAGCGTAGCGCTTCTGGAATTTCTCCACGCGGCCTGCGCTGTCGATGAATTTCTGCTTCCCGGTGAAAAATGGGTGGCAGTTTGCACAGATTTCCACGCGAATGCTCTGCTTTGTGGATCGCGTATGAATCACGTTCCCGCAATTGCAGGTGATCGTGGAGTCAATGTATTTGGGGTGGATCTTTTCTTTCATGTTTGCTCCGTGTAGAGTCAAGCGTCAAGCGGTAAGCGTTACGAATTACTTGCCGCTGAGAGTGCTCAACATCTTTGTATTCGGTTTGTATTTTCTTGCCACTTAACGCTTACGCGTTTACCTTGTTCATGCTCTTCAAAAAATCCTTATTGGTCTTGGTCTTGGAGACCTTCTCGATCAAAAGCTCCATTGCTTCGGTGCTGTTGAGTTCATTCAGCACCTTGCGAAGCAACCAGATCTTCGCCAGATCTTCCTTATCCACGAGAAGTTCCTCGCGGCGTGTATTGGACCGCTTGATGTCGATGGCAGGATAGATACGGCGTTGGAAGAGATTGCGGTCGAGCTGCACCTCCATGTTGCCGGTTCCCTTGAATTCCTCGAAGATCACCTCATCCATGCGGCTACCCGTATCCACCAGGGCAGTTGCGATGATCGTAAGGCTTCCACCCTCTTCGATTGAGCGCGCCGCGCCAAAAAAACGTTTTGGCTTATGAAGCGCATTCGAGTCGACGCCGCCGGATAGGATCTTTCCGGAATGCGGCACCGTGGTGTTGTACGCTCTGGCCAAACGTGTAATCGAGTCGAGAAGAATGACCACGTCTTTTTTGCATTCCACGAGACGTTTTGCTTTCTCAATCACCATCTCGGCCACCTGCACGTGACGTTCCGCCGGTTCATCAAAGGTCGAACTAATGACCTCTCCTTTTACAAGCCGCTGCATGTCCGTGACCTCTTCGGGACGCTCATCGATGAGGAGCACGATCATCACGGCATCGGGATGATTGGTGGTGATGGAATTTGCAATCTTCTGCAGAAGCACGGTCTTGCCGCTATACGGCGGCGCCACAATGAGGCCTCGTTGACCCATCCCGATAGGCGCCAGCAAATCAAGAATGCGCGTGGAAACCTCACCGGGTTGATTTTCCAAAAGCCATTTCTGATTTGGGTAAATAGGTGTTAGATTGTCGAAAAGAATTTTTTCGCGCCCCTCTTCCGGCGACTCGAGATTCACCTTTTCCACCATCAGCATGGCGAAATAACGCTCACCCTCCTTCGGGGGCCGAATCTGTCCTCGCACCGTGTCTCCCGTGCGAAGATTGAATTTTCGGATCTGCGACGGCGACACATAGATATCATCCGGGCAGGGCAGGTAATTGTAGTTGGGCGAACGTAAAAAACCGAAACCGTCCTGCAGAATCTCGAGGACGCCCTCCCCGGTCATCACGCCGTCTTTTTCGGGCTGTGCCTGAAGAATCTTGAAAATAAGATCCTGTTTTTTCAGGCCGCTGACGCCGTTCACTTTCATTTTGTGCGCGATTTCGTTCAGCTCCATCATTTTCATCTTTTTCAACTTCGCCAGATCAATATCCATCGATGTTCGTCTCCTTATTGAGTTGTCTGAATTTTTCTTAGAGCGTACACGCTCTCACGATCCCTCTGTACTTTAAAAATCTTTTCCATCACGCCTTTGACCTGCTGCTCAAGCTCCTGAAGCGTCCCATTGTTATCAATCACAAAATCAGCCAGGCGCGCTTTTTTCGCCGCGGGCCACTGTGCCGCAAGGATTTTCCTCGCCAACGCGCTGGGGATGCCACGGCGCGAGGCACGAGAGAGCATGTTAGCTTCGCTGGCTTTCACCACCGCCGTGAAATCAGCTAATTTCTCCATTTTGGTCTCAAAAAGAAGCGGCGCGTCCAAAATAAGAAGCCCCTTTTTTGCACGCGTCTTCTCGACCACCTTGAAGGCCTCAACAATCACCCCCGGATGCACAATCACCATCAGCTTCTTGAGATCTTTCGGATGCGAAAACACGTGCAGGGCGAGTTTCTTCCTGTCCAGCTGCCCGCGCTTGTCCGCAAATTCTTTTCCGAAGACTTTCAGGATCGCTTTCAAAAGAGGCTTTCCTTTCCGCGTAAGCTTCCGGGCAATCTCATCCGCATCCACCACCTGAGCACCGCTTTTTTTGAAATATTTTGCCGCTTCTGTCTTTCCAGAAGCCAGATTCCCCGTCAGACCGACGATGATCATGTTTTTGTCACTCTTCGGTAAAGGCTCATGTACTCCCTGGCACTTCTATCCCAAGAAAAATCAATCCCCATAGCCCTCTTCCGCACAATAGATAGTTTTTTCTTGTCCGCGAATAATTTCTTGGCCCGTTCGATCGCTTTCAATAGTTTCTCTGGGCTTTTTTCCGTGAATAAAAATCCATTGCCGGTTTTGGGGTTTTCATCCAGGTCCACGATGGTATCGACCAGCCCCCCGACCCGCCTGGCAATTGGAAGCGACCCATAACGCATGCTGATCATTTGTCCCAAACCGCAGGGCTCGAAATAAGATGGCATTAGATAAAAATCGGCGGCGGCATAAACCCCATGCGCTTTCACCGCGTCAAAATCGAGAAACATGCGGCTCGTTTTGGGGTAGCGGTTCCCGATATTTCGGAATAAGGTGTGATACACATCATCCCCCTCGCCCAGCAGCACAAATTGCACCCGTCCCGATAAAAATTTGTCGGCGGCCTCAGAAAATACATCCAATCCCTTTTGCTCCGCCAACCGGGTCACCATCACAAAAAGCGGAATATTCGCATCCTCCTCAAAACCGCAATATTTCTGGAGTTCGGTCTTGCATTGACGCTTGCCGCTCATCTTTGCGGACGAATACAAGGCCGGAAGGCGCTTGTCCGTGGCCGGGTCCCAGCACGTTGTATCCAAACCATTCAGAATGCCGACAAAATCCTTGGCGCGTTTTTTGGCAACCCCCTCCAGCCCAAATCCGTATTCTTTCGTCTGCACCTCTTTCGCATAAGTCGGGCTCACCGTCGTCACGGCATCTGCGTACAAAAGTCCCGCTTTCAAAAGATTGATCTTTCCAAAGAACTCGAATCCATCGATCGAGTAAAGCAACGGATCCAACCCCAGACTACCGAACTGCCTGTGAGGAAAATGGCCCTGGTAGGCCATGTTGTGAACGGTGAGAATCGATTTTGTGCCGGCAAAGAAAGGATCATCGGCAAAGGTTGTTTTTAAAAGAACAGGCAAAAGAGCCGTCTGCCAATCGTGCGCGTGCACAAGATCCGGCCGAAACCCGTCCGACTTCGCCAGGTCTAGGGCCGCATGACAAAAGAAAGAAAATCGCTGGAGATTGTCCTGGTAATCTCCCCGGTCGTTGCCGTACAGACCCGCCCGGTTGAAGTATTCCTCTTGGGCAATAAAGCGAATCCGGACATTCTGCGAGATCTTTTTTTCTGGCCAGGCAACATTCCTATACTTCGGCATGAGGATCAAGACCTCGGCGCCTAGCGCTCCAAGCGCCTTTGGAAGCGACCCCGCCACATCCGCAAGACCGCCCGTTTTCTCGAACGGCTCGACCTCAGACGCGCAGAACAAAACTTTTAGATTTTTTTTGGTTCGTCCCTGCTTACCACTTCCCACTTCCCGCTTACCCTTTCCGTTATGCCTTGATCTCTTTCATATCCAGCCAATTTGGCCCTGCCTTTACTGACACATCCATCGGCACGCAAAATTCCACGGCACTCTGCATCTGGTTTCGAACAAGCTCGACCAGATTCTCCAATTCTGTTTTTGGGCCCTCGAGCAACAGTTCGTCGTGCACCTGCAAGATCATCTGGCTCTTAAAATGTTTTTCCCGAAGTTTTTCGGCAATTGAGTTCATGGCGATCTTGATGATATCGCTGGCCGTTCCCTGAATAGGCGCGTTGATCGCGGTGCGTTCGGCAAAACTTTTCATCCGCGGGTCCCTGGAGTGGATCTCGGGGATGTACCGCCGACGTTTGAAATAAGTCGCAACAAATCCGTCTTTCCTTGCTTTTTCGATCGTGCTGTCCAAATACTTCTTAACCTTGGGATAACGGTCGAAATAGGCCTTAATAAAATCCTTCGCTGCATCGTTCTTTATCCCCAAACTCCTGGCAAGGCTGAAAGCACCCATCCCGTACAGGACGCCGAAGTTCACCGTCTTCGCGGAACTGCGCTGTTCGGGCGTCACCGATTCCAGATCCGTGTCAAAGATAAGGCTTGCCGTGTACCGGTGGATATCCGCGCCCTCACGAAAAGCGCGTACCAGATTTTCATCGGCGGACAGATGCGCCAGAACACGCAGTTCGATCTGAGAATAATCGGCCGATACCAAAACCGACTTTGCGGACCCGGCCACAAAAGCCCTTCGAATCTTCCGCCCCTCCTCCGAGCGCACCGGAATGTTCTGCACGTTCGGGTCGCTGGAAGAGAGCCTTCCGGTAGCCGTCACCGTCTGGTTGAATGAGGTGTGCACCCGACCCGTTTTTGGATTCACCAAAAGCGGCAGGGCATCCACGTAGGTCGACTTCAGCTTCGAAAGTTCTCTGAATTTTAAGATTTCCTTGGGAAGAGAATGAAATTCGGAAAGCTCGACCAAAACGCCCACGTCCGTCGATGCGCCAGTCTTGGTCTTTTTTACCATAGGAAGGCCTAACTTTTCAAATAAAATCTCACCGAGCTGTTTTGGGGAGTTGATGTTGAATTCCTGTCCAGCCTCCTTATGGATGTGCTTGGTCAGAGATGCCAACTCCTTTTCCATCTCACCCGAGAGACCCGCCAGAAGCTCCCGGTCAATGGCTACCCCAGCCCATTCCATGCCGGAGAGCACCTGCACGAGCGGCATTTCCATCTTCTCGAAAAGTTCGGTCAACTCTTTCTCTTCAAGTTTCTTTCTGAGCACCTTGGACAGACGAAGCGTGACATCGCTGTCCTGGCAGCCATAACGGTAAAGTTTCTCCAGATCCACCGCATCCATCTTGATCTGCCCTTTCCCCTTTCCGATCAATTCTTCAATAGAGGTGATGCGCACCCCCAACTGTTCCATGGCGATATCGTCCAGGTTGTGATTGGGCTTCGCGGGGTTGAGGCAATAGGAAGCCACCATGGTGTCGAACCAAACGCCCTGCAGCTCAATGCCAAAGTTCTTCAGAACCAGGATCTCGTATTTCAAGTTCTGGCCGATTTTACGAATGTTCGGGTCCTCAAACAGGCTTTTCAGCGCGATCAAACACTCTTTTGCCTTAAGCGAATCCCCGAACGAAATAAAAAATGCCTCTTTTTCCTCGAAAGAAAAAGAGATCCCAACGGGCTCCGCGAGAAGGGGATTCACATCCGTCGTCTCAAAATCAAACGCCCAGGCCTTTTCCTTGGCCAATCGTTTTTTCAGCTCTCCGAAGCCTTTTTCAGTCTCAATCAGGCGATACGCTAGTTTGGGATCGTCCGCGTTCCTGTCCCCTGCGTCCGGAGCATTCTTCAAAAGAGTCCTGAACTCGAACCGGCGGTAGAGCTCGCTGAGCTTCGCGGCGTCCGGGCCGCGACGCTCCAGCGTCTCCAGGTTCACTTTTAACGGGACGTCATCCTTGATCGTGGCCAGCTCCCTGGAAAGGTACGCCTGATCCTTGTAGGCCGTGAGACTCTCTTTGAGCTTGGCAGCCTTGATTCGCCCGATGTTCTTTAAGATGCCCTCCAGAGAACCAAACTCCACGATCAGCTTCACCGCCGTCTTTTCACCGATCCCGGGCACGCCCGGAATATTGTCAGAGGCGTCCCCCATAAGCGCCATGATTTCCACGACCTTTGCCGGACCCACCCCAAAACGTTTTTTTACCTCGGATTCGTCGTAGATAAAATTGTCTTTCTGGGGATTAAGCACTTTCACCCGTTTGTCCACAAGCTGCAGCATGTCCTTGTCGCCCGTGACGATAAAAACGTCATGCCCTTTAGCCTTGAGTTCACGGCAGAGAGTCGCGATCACATCATCCGCCTCGTAACCCTCTTTCTGAAAAATAGGGATGTTCATCGCCTCAACGACTTCTTTGATAAGCGGCATTTGCGTGATCAGGTCATCCGGCATGGGCGCCCGTTGAATTTTATACTGATCGTACCGCGCATGACGGAATGTGGGCCCTTTCATATCGAACGTCACAGCCACGCCGTCCGGGCTCACCTCCTTTAAGATCTTCTCGAGCATGGTGATAAAACCGTAGATCGCGTTCGTGGGCTCACCCTTGGAACTGCGCAGCTCGCGGATGGCGTAAAAAGCGCGATAGCAAAAAGAATTTCCGTCCAAAAGAATGAATTTCATCAGGATAAAAAGAGTCGTTGAGTCGTTGAGTTGTTGAGTTGTTGAGTCGAGAAATATAGGGTCATTATCTTTTTTGGTTTAACGATTCATCGATTCAACGGTAATTGTTACTAGGTAGAGAGGATCAAATACAAGAGAAGCACGATCAAGATAGAACACAAAATATAAAAATCATTGAAGTACCAGAAGTCCCGCATCTTGTCGAAAAAACTGGGGAGTGCGACGGCGCTTTGATGCACGAAAAACTTTTGAGGCTTCGGGAAGAGTTCGCGCTCGATGCGCCACTTGATTTTGAGGTCTTCCACCTCTTTTTTCTTGAGACGCAAAAAAGCACCGGCCACCTGATGGGTGGGAACCTGATGTTTTTCGACAAGCCCGCGAAGCTCCTCTTCGCTGATCTCGAGAAACTCCGCTGCCTCTTTCGGACTCAAATAATCCTCCATGAGGAATTCTTTGAGATCTTCTTTTTTAATTTCCATTTTTATTGACCCAAAATTCCACTTTCTAGCGGTTAGCGCCCAGGCGACACGCGGTAGGAAAAACGGCTTAAAAGAGCCGCGGCGGTTTTTTCCCTATCCTTGCCTGTCGCGTATCTCCTGTACGTTGCGCGCTAGTAAACGCTGCATCTTTAAAATCAGGATATCCCGCCAGATCCAGCGTATCCCGCTGGCCGGACTTGTGCATCGCATATCCAAGACAGGCAATCATCGCGGCATTGTCCTGGCACAGGGCCATCGGCGGGAATATCACATCCAAACCCTCTTTTCGAGTCTCTTTCACAAGCATCTGGCGTAAACGCGAGTTTGCGCTTACACCCCCACCCACAACCACCGTCTTCAAATTATATTTTTTTGCCGCGCGAATGCTTTTTTGAGTCAGAACTTCGCAGACCGCCTCCTGGAAACCCGCGCAGATCCTTTTTTTGGTCCGCAAGCTAAGCGGCGCGGTCTTTTTTAACTTCTCCACCTGATAATAGACAGCTGTTTTGATTCCGCTGAAGCTGAAATCTAAAGAATCCTGTGAAAGAAATGGCCGGCTGAAGAAGAACTGCTTTGGGTCCTGGTCCCGTCCCAATCGATCTACCTCTGGACCCCCAGGGTACCCCAAACCGAGAATTTTTGCAACTTTGTCGAAAGCTTCACCCGCCGCATCATCCAGCGTCCGCCCCAGGACTTCGGCATGCCCCCGATTTTCCACCTTTAATAGCACGGTGTGTCCGCCGGAAACAACCAGGCCCAAAAAAGGAAAGCGCAGTTTTGGCTCGTGAAGAAAAGCCGAGTACACATGCGCGAGCACATGATCCACGCCAATCAAGGGCTTGTTGAGGGAGAATGCCAGCGCTTTCGCCGAAGCCAGCCCCACCAGAATGGAGCCCATGAGCCCAGGGCCTTTGGTTACGGCGATTAAATCAATTTTATGCAGGGACAGCCGCCTGCCGGCAGGCAGGCGGCCATGGGCTCCAACACTGCCGCGGGCGCCTTTCAGCGCCGCCTTGACACACGGCAGAATAGACTCCAAATGCGAACGCGATGCGATCTCAGGAACCACGCCTCCGTATTTTTTGTGTTCTTTGAGGCTGGAGACCACCACGTTCGAAAGAATCTTCTTCCCATCTTTCACGACAGCCACGGACGTTTCGTCGCAAGAAGTTTCGATGCCAAGAACAATCATGAAGAAAACCAGGCGTTCATTTCACCAAATCTCGGACCAACACCAGGTGAACACCGTTCCTTTTGAGTTCCGGCACCATTCGCCGGATCGCTTCCAAGGTTGCTTTCTTGTCATGCCCGATCACGACCGCCCGTCCATGAGTCAAAGCGATGCGCTGTCCTTCCCTCAACTGCTCCACGACCGCATCCACGACGGGCTGATTGTCAATAAATACATCGCGCCTTTCGAAACGGATGCCTACTTCCTTAGCCACCTTTGAACCAACGGAGGAGGCGATCACGCGGCTGTCCACAAAAAATAACCCTTTCTCCTTGAGACGAGACAACACAAGTCGCATCACGCGCAGGTCACTGGTGGCTGCGGACCCCTGATGATTGTTCGCGCCCTCTGCTTCAGGCACACTGGCAAGCGCCTCCTCAAGATACGTCACGATCTCGTCCTCCGACATGGTGATCAGGAGCGTATGCGGTTCCATGGGCTGGTGGCTGCCTTTGGGTTGCATGGGCATGTGCAACATGACACCCAAGCCGTGAGCCTTGGCCACCTTGGCGATGTCCCTGCTATACTTCAGGTGGGGCAAGATGGAAAGCGTCAGCGGCTGACCAATCGCAATGGCCTCCTCCAACCGGGCGGTGTTCAACCCCCAATCGTCGAGAATGACGGCCATTTTTGCCCCGGCTGGACGTGGCGCCATTTTTGGGGCTTTTTTTAACGCTCTTTCAACCGGCGGGCGCGCAATTATTTTTTTTCCAGTCTCGCTCATCCATTTCGCCGTAAAAAAAGCGACCGTCAGGACAAAAATAATTGCGAGGACTATCAAAAACTTATTTTTTTTCATGCTTAAACTTCGGTAAGTTTTTTCGCCATCAGCTCTCTTACCTTGATGGGGTTGGCTTTCCCCTGGCTTTTCTTCATCACCTGCCCCACGAGGAACATCGCCGCTGAATCTTTTCCGGTTTTAAAATCAGCCACCACCTTGGGGTTGGTGGAAATAGCCTGAGCGATCCATTCCTCAAGCTGTCTGTCATCGGAAACCTGTTCGAGCCCCTTTTCTCTCATCACGTCTCGCGGATGCTTTTTTTGTTCGACGACTTCCGGAAAAAGTTTTTCCTTGGCTGCCTGAAAACTGATGGCGCCGGTCTCCACAAATTCGGCCATGCCGATCAACCACTCCTCTTTCAGGCCCAACTGTCCAAACTCCATTGAGTTGGCGTTAAGATACGCCGCCACCGGACCCGTCATCCAATTGGCGATCGTCTTGGGTTTTGGGTAATGTTTCACGCAAGCCTCAAAAAAATCTGCCTCTTCTTTTTCTAAATTCAGGATCCCTGCATCGTATGCCGAAAGACCGTAGAGAGTCATGAAGCGCTCCACTTTCGCTTTGGGAAGTTCCGGCAGGGCCGCCCGGCAGGCCTCCATCTCTTCTTTTTTAATAAAAAAAGGCACAAGATCCGGCTCGGGAAAATAACGGTAATCATGCGCCTCTTCTTTCGAGCGCATCACAAATGTTTTTTGGCGAGCGTCGTCCCAGAGCCTGGTCTCTTGGGTCAACAGCTCGCCTTCTTCAAGAGCAGCCGACTGCCGGACCACCTCATGCTGGATGGCCGCTTTAACCGCTTTGAATGAGTTGAGGTTCTTGATCTCAACCCTCTTACCAAGGGCATCCGAACTATTTTTCCGGACGGACACATTCGCGTCACAACGAAGCTGGCCTTTTTCCATGTCGCATTCGGAGACCCCGACAGCCCTCAGAATAGCCTTGAGAGATGTCAAATACTCATAGGCCTCCTCCGCACTTTCCAGATCCGGCTCACTCACAATTTCCGCCAGTGGCGTTCCGGCACGGTTCAAATCCACCACGCTCGAATCCGGCAATTGATCATGAAGAAGCTTGCCGGCGTCTTCCTCCAAGTGAAGACGATTCAAACGAATTTTTTTTATGTTCCCCGCGGTCAGAATCTCGATGGCGCCTCCGCGGCCGAGCGGATGGTCAAATTGTGAGATCTGATATCCCTTTGGAAGATCCGGGTAAAAATAATTCTTACGGTCAAATTTGACGAGCGCCGAGGGCTCACCCCCCAAGGCCAGCACGGCCCTAAGGCCCAAACGGAACACCTCGCGGTTCAAAACAGGAAGCGAGCCCGGAAGTCCGAGGCAGACTGGGCAAACATTCTTATTTGGAGCGCTCCCAAACTCAACCGCGCAGCCGCAAAATATTTTCGTCTTGGAGGCCAGCTGTACATGGACCTCAAGACCGATCGTTGTTAAATAAGACATTGAGTCAACACTTTTTCGAAGCCGGGCAGCCTGCTTACCGCGGCGAACTCAGAGCTCTTCCCGTACATTGCCGAGTTTCCTATGATAATCCGTTGTCTGCTCGAAAGCATGCGCCAACTGAAATAACGTTCCCTCGCCAAAAGGTTTGCCGATAAATTGCAACCCGACCGGGAGATTCCCATCCACCACCCCGCCAGGAATGGAGATCGCGGGAACACCTGCAAGATTCGCGGAGATGGTATAAATATCGGACAGATACATTTCCAACGGGTCCTTGGATTTCTCGCCCAGCTTGAACGCCCCCGTCGGAGCGGTGGGTGTCAAAATGGCGTCCACTTTTTTAAAAACCTCGTCAAAATCCTGCTTGATCTTCGTCCGCACCTTCATCGCCTTTAAATAATAGGCGTCGTAGTAACCGCTTGAAAGACTGTAAGTTCCAAGAATAATGCGGCGCTTGGCCTCGGCCCCAAAACCCTCGCCGCGCGACTTCTCAAACATCTCCAGAAGCGAACTGGCCGAATCAGCACGGTGGCCGAAGCGCACGCCGTCGAATCGCGCAAGGTTGGAGCTAGCCTCAGAGGGCGCAACAATGTAATACACGTTCACGGAATATTGGGTGTGCGGCAAGGACACGTCCACGATCTCGGCGCCGAGCGAACGAAGCACCCCGAGAGATTCGTCCATTCTTTTTTGGAGACCTTGGTGGAGCCCGGAAGAAAAATATTCTTTCGGTTTTCCGATCTTCATCCCTCGGATAGATTTTCCAAGAGATTCGGTGTAATCCGGCACGGGAATGTCCGCGGATGTGGAATCTTTCGGATCATGCCCAGCAATGACACCTAAAATCAGGGCCGCGTCACGAACATCTTTCGTAAGAGGTCCAATCTGGTCAAGACTCGAAGCGAAAGCCACCAAACCATAACGTGAAACGCGTCCATAGGTTGGCTTAATTCCGACCACCCCGCAAAACGCAGCCGGTTGACGGATGGAGCCTCCCGTGTCCGAGCCCAAGGCCGCAAACGCCGTATGGTCTGCCACTGCGGCAGCCGAACCTCCTGAGGAGCCTCCCGGAACACGCTCCGGATCCCGCGGGTTCCGGGTCGGGCCATAGCAGGACGTCTCACAACTGGATCCAAAAGCAAATTCATCCATGTTGGTTTGCCCGTAGATCACAGCCCCCGCGTCCAGAAGTTTTTCGATCACCGTCGCATGATAGGGGGATACAAAACTCTTCAGAATCTTGGAGGCGCAGGTCACCTCGAGTCCCTCGATACAAATATTGTCTTTGATGGCGATGGGCACTCCCCATAGCGGTGAGGTTTTGTCCGCTTTTCGATGAATGGGACCGCGCGGTCTGTCCGGCACATACGCATGGATTCGACGAGAGTCCTGGTCGCGCAGTCCGATATTTTTTTCCAGAGACTCGAGTACTTCCTTTTGAGAACAACCGTTCGCACGGTAGCGCTCCGAAAGCTGAGAAAGGGTAAGCCGAGAGAGGTCTGAACTCAAGTTTTATTCTCGATGATCTTGGGAACTTGAAAGAACCGCCCCTTGGACTGAGGCGACCTCTTCAAGAATTCTTCGATCGCAAGGGAAGGCTTGACCTGGTCCTCGCGGAAAACATCCGATAGTGAAAACGGGTGGCTCGTAGGGGGAACATCTTCCAAACCTTTGATTTCTTTCAGTTTTTCGACGAATGAAAGGATCTGGCCGACCTGCGTCTCCAGGAAGATTAATTCCTCCGCAGAAAGGTGGAGCCTTGCAAGGCGGGCCACGTGCCTTAAGTCAATAGAGCTCATTGCGTAAGTATACCAAAAGCGTTTCTTTTATTGAATTGCCAATCCCGGATGTGCTAGATTGAAACCATGACACAGAGACGGTCCCCCTCTTTCACCGCTTGGTTGTTTGCCTTGATTATCCTTTCCGCACCTGTTCTTTCCGGCTGCGCGGCGGCGCTGATCGCCGGCGGCGCGGTCGGAGGCTATGCCATCGCCAAGGACATGGAGGACGGCCAGCTTATCGACACCCCTAAGAAACAGGAAAACAAAGGCTGGCTTGGCGGAAAATAAGTTAGAGAACGTTGGGCCCCTGCAATACTTTTAAGAAATCTTCCCCTGTCACGTCCATTTGCCAGGGAAGCATCGTCTCCGTCGCCGCCAGCATCTGTCTATCTTTTGGTTTTTGGGTCGCAAGGGTCTCCAGAACAAAATTCGTCGCGATCAAGCTCGGCAGGATCGCAAGTTCTGCCGCGTGCTTGTCACGCGCAGTCTTGAGGTCGCCTAAAATCTTTGTTTCCTTGTCCGTCCACCGGACTTTCGGTCTCGTTTTAGCTGAGACCTCCAGAATCGCCTGCGGCAGGCTTGTCGCCCGCGCCAGAATCGCATTCAACGCGGCGCGATGCTCGTTCCGGACATTCCGAGGCGCCTCTTTCCATTCGCCCACATCCATACCAGGATTCGCCTGGGCCCACTGAGCTAACTGAACCAAATATTCCGAATTTAAGATTTTGAACGGCGGCTTGTCCTTGTCCTGGGCAAGCGTTTCGCGCCATTGCCACAACGCCTTGAGAAAAGTCAGTCCTGTGCCCTTGAGATTCCTGGCCCCTTTGATCTGCCATGCCATGGCCCGCTCATCCTCTTCCATCTTCCCGCCGGACCCTGGCAACGCTTCCAGAGTCGCTAAAAGCTTTTCGCATTGCTGCCGATGCCAATCCGGGCGCCCCAAAACTCGGAGCTCCTCCCGCATGGCATCCGAAATAAATTTGAGGTAATGCGTGTCATTCGCCGCGTATCGGATAAGTTTTTCCTCGAGCGGCCGCTCAGACCAATCCGCTTTTTGTTCGGTCTTGGAGAGCTTCACACCGCAATGCCTTTCTACGAGACTTTGAAGGCCTATCTTGTCGTAGCCCAGCAGCTGCGCCGCAATCATCGTGTCAAACACCCTGCGCGGAGAAAATCGGTAGGCTTTCTTCAAAAGCCGCACATCCGAGTCCGCTGCGTGAAAGATGAGGTCCTTTTCTGAAAGGCTCAGCAAAAAATCTCCGAGAGGAATCGCAGAAAAAGGGTCGATCACAAAATCCTCACCCTCAATACTTATTTGTAAAAGAGAGAGTTTTTCGGAATAGTGATGGAGACTGTCTGCTTCGGTGTCCACCGCGGCCCAGGCAGAGGCTTCGATCGCTCGGCGGGCTTCTTCAAAAGCTGTGGAAGAATCAATGAATTTCAAGTTTAGATACCTTTCTAGAGACTAGCGTACAGGGGACAGGGTGCCGTATGCCAGCTCTTGTCTTTCTGTACGCTGTACGCTAAAAACTACTTTCTTTTAAACACGGAAGTTTTTTGTCCTTGTCCGAAAATAGGTAGGGGCAATCAAGCTTCGGCCAAGCGATGCCAAGGGCGGGGTCATTCCACCGAATGCCGCGCTCATGCGACGGTGAATAAGGCTCGGACACCTTGTAGAGAAACTCCGCCCTATCTGAAAGCGTCAGGTACCCGTGTGCAAATCCGGGCGGGATAAAAAGCATCTTCCTATTCTCGGCGCTCAGGACCTGGCTTACATGACGGCCGAACGTTTTGGATCCCGGCCGGATATCCACAGCCACGTCGAACACTTCGCCACGCACCACATGCACGAGCTTCGCCTGTTCTTTTGGAGCCATCTGATAATGCAACCCGCGCAGAACGCTCTTAGCAGAGGCGCTGTGATTGTCCTGAACAAAATCTACAGATATTCCCTGTTTTTGAAAAATATCTTTCCGGTAGCTTTCAAAGAAAAAGCCCCGTGCATCTTCGTAAACATCGGGCTCGATCAAAACAACGCCGGGGATCTGGGTCAGAATAAATCTCATGCGTCTGCCACCGGCGTCTGGATCGCGCTCTCAATACGCGAGCACGTCTCGTCCAATGCAGGTTCGGACAATTCGGACAATCGCAGATGGATCACCCAGCGCGCCTTGTTCTGCAGGGCCTCAAGCTCTCCCATCGACTGGGCCAGCTCCAGCTCGGCAAATGAATAATTCTCTCCCGGCACCGGCAAATCCTCTGAGGGTGGCGATGTGATCAAAATGAAAATAGCCTTGGACGGCCCCCCTTTATGAAGCTGCCCAGTCGAGTGCAGGTAGCGCGGACCAAACCCCAGGGTTGAAGCAAGTTTCGTACGTTGCCGGATGGTGTCGCGCAATTTTAGAAGCCGCTGCCGAGTACTTTCACGGTCCGGTAAAAATGCCAGAATCGCGACATAATCCCCGGGTTCCGCATTCTCCCAAAAAGTTTCGAGCGTCATGTCCGAAGCCAGCACCTGTGCCTGGCCGCCGGATTTTGAATGCTCCAGAAATTTTTTTGCTGATTCTTTGGCCGCCTGCACATCGGGCTGATCGAATGCGTTCACCTTGAGAAGCGCGCAAGCGATGGCTGTCGCCATCTCCCAGCGGAAGAACTCAGCCCCAAGATCGTAAGGCGTCTTCAGGGAGAGGGATAGCACCGGATGCCCCGCAAGCACCAGAGACTGAATGCCCGAAGCGTTCGTTTTGGGCTCCGTTTCCAGTGCAAGGTCCACAAAAAAACGATCCGTCCCGTAACTTTCTGAGGGCTGCAGCCCTTCGCGCACCACCGGCAAAATCCCTGAACCGTCCTTGCCCGTGCTTTCTGCAATGAGCTGCTCCGCCCAATCCCCGAAAGAAACCATTAACCCCGAAGTCAGAAGCGTCAATTTATCGCGGCCCTCCTCCGCGAGAACCGCCATGCCCAGACCCAGTGCCATGGCGGCATTTTCCTCAAGAGGAACTTCCATGGAGCATTCCACCATCATGCGCTCCGCCCCATTTAAAATTTTAGCCACGTCGGCCCCCATGACGCAGGCGGGAACCATCCCGAACACCGTCAGCGCCGAAAAACGGCCGCCCACATCCTCCGGCGCCAGGAAAGTCTTCCAAAATTGATGCTCTTTGGCCAGCGCTTCCAATGCCGTACCGGGATCCGTGATCGCAATGAAAACACCTCCCGGGTTGTCAGGTCTGACGGACTTCACGCGGTCATAAAAATATTTGAAGAAAGAAACCAATTCTATCGTGCCGCCAGATTTACTGGAAACAATAAAAAGTGTTTTTGTCAGGTCCAGCCGCGCTTCCACATCTTTCACGCGGCCCGGATCCGTGCTGTCAAGAATGAGAAGCTCGGGAAAACCCGCCGAGTTTCCCAGCACATTTTGTAAAACCTCCGGAGCCAAACTTGAACCGCCCATTCCCAAAAGGACCGCGTGCTTGAAACCCGCTTCGTTCACTTCCCCCTGGAACGCTTGAAGCTTGTTCACATGCGCTTTCATCATTCGAGGAACGGAAAGCCAGCCAAGGCGCGACTTGATCTCTTTTTGCGAGGCGGGATTTTTGCTCCAAAGAAGCGCGTCCCTCTGCCAAAGCCGCGGAATGAGCTTCAATTTTTCGCTTTTCTCAAACCATCCATCCAGCGTCTCTTGGTAAGCTCCCCACTGCGCGCTCGGAAGCGCATAGAAGTGCTTCATTTTCTTTTATCTCCAATCCTCTGAATAATTTTCCGATAGGCCTCGCCAAATAGTTCCACACCCGTTTTTTCAAGTTCGGCGGTAACCTCGGTGAGCGCAATCCCTGCAAAAGCCAGTTTCTCCAGTATTTTCTCGGACTCTTGAAGACTCTCCGTCAAGGTCAGCTCTGCGCAACCGTGATCTCGAAATGCATCCAAGGTCGGCGGCGGGATCGTGTTCACCGTGTTCGGCCCAATCAGCATCTCCACGTAAAGAACGTCCGAATAGTCGGGATTCTTTGTCCCGGTCGAAGCCCAAAGCGGTCTTTGAGACTGCGCCCCGTTCTTCTTTAAGGAACGAAAACGCTCCCCGGTGAATACTTCCTCGAATGCCGCATAGGCTATTTTAGAATTGGCAATTGCCGACTTTCCAAGGAGACTTCGATAGAGCTCCTTCAGCGAACGGTCATTCGAGCTGCGGATCATTTGCTCCAAACGCTTATCCACGGCGCTATCCACGCGGCTGACAAAAAAACTCGCAACGGATGCCGCTTCATTCACCGGCAACCCTGCGTCCACGCGGTGGTCCAAACCCGAAAGGTAGGCTTCCATGACCTCGCGATGACGTTCCACCGCGAAAATAAGCGTCACGTTGACGGGAATCCCCTTGGAAATGACTTCTTGGATTGCGGGAATGCCTTGGGCCGTGGCAGGGATCTTGATCATCACATTTTTCCGGCCTATGCGCGCATAGAGTTCTTGGGCCTCTCGGACTGTGCCCGCCGTGTCATAGGCTAAAAGCGGGCTCACCTCAATAGAAATAAAACCATCCTGGCCCTTGGTCTGCAGGTAAACATCCCCGAAAACATCCGCCACTTCCTGCACAGCCGCCACGGCAAGCGTTTTGTAGATCTCTTCATCGGGCTTTCCCTCGCGCCCGAGGCGATGGATCTGGGCATCATAGGATCCGCTGGCCAGGGCTTTCTCAAAAATAACGGGGTTGGTCGTGGCTCCGCGCAATCCATCCTCGCGAATCATTCGCTCAAATTCTGAACGTGAAATCAAACCGTCGTACCAAACACTTTGGCCAAGCCTTAGAACTTCTTTGAGCGAACTTACGGTCTTGGTTCTATCCATCACTTCGAGGCCCTTTTATTTTTGAACAATCTCATTCAGTATTTTTTTGAACGCATCCAACTCCGTCACCGGGAGCTGACACGCATGATCGCGACACACATAAGCGGCCGTCCTGCCCGACAGCGGCATCTTGTCAGAAACAAAACTGCCCAATCCTGTTTCCTGCCCGGCCAAATGCAGCAACAGCACCTGATTCGGAAAAAAAGATCTCCGGGCTTCCCTTAAAAATTTTTCCGCACTCTCATCGCGCTGTTGTGCGGCCACCACCACTTCCCGGCTCGGCCCTAAAACCAGATCCAGCGCCATCAGCATCGCCGGATAATTCGAGGGGTCCGCAGTTACCACCCCTGAAAATGTTTCCAGGGTTTTCCGCGCCATCGTTTCGTACCGGGCCGACCCAGTGTACCGCCCCAAATACGAAAGCACCAGCGCCGCCGCAGAATTCCCCGAGGCAAAGGCCCCATCATAAACCTCTTTCGGCCTTGAAATCAACACTTCCGCGTCCTTGGCGCTGAGATAAAAACCGCCGCCCTGCCGGTCCCAAAAAAAATCGATCATCGTGTCCGCCAAGGATGCCGCCTTTTGAAGCCAAATCGGGTCAAAAGAGGCTTCGTAAAGACGGACGAATGCCTCGATCAAATAAGCATGGTCACTTAGATTGGCAGGAATCGCCGCGTCGGCGTCACGGTACCTGTGCAGAAGCCGGCCATTCCGGTCTCGCATCTTTTGGTCTATGAAAAGGGCTGCTTTTTCGGCTGCCCTGCGATAACGCCCCTCATTCAGAATGACCGAGCCCCTCGCCAGAGCGGTGATCATAAGACCGTTCCAATCCGTCAATATCTTGTCGTCCAAATAAGGCCGAGGCCGTTTGGACCGAAATTCAAAAAGTTTCTGCCGGGCAGATGCCAAGCTACCCGGCGGGTTGTTCTCAGCGCCGAGGCCATGCAGTGTCTGAGACCGATACAGCACATTCTGATTCTTGAATTCTCCGTGAGGATCAGTGATGGCATTGCCCTCATCCTTTATTCCGTAATGCGCGCAAAAAACCTCGGCATCGGGGCCAAGGATCTGCTCGATTTCCTTTTTGGTCCAGACATAAAAAGCGCCCTCGCGTTTTAAACCCGGTTTTTGCGGGTCTTCACTGTCCGCATCTTGGGCCGAGTAAAAACCCCCCTCTGGGGACGTCATCTCGCGCAACACATAATCCAAAGTTTCCCGCGCAACGCGGGCATATTCCGGACTTCCGGTCGCCTGCGCCGCTTCCAAATAGGCAGCCGCCAAAAACGCCTGGTCGTAGAGCATTTTCTCGAAATGTGGAACGCGCCAACGGGCATCGGTCGAATAACGGTGAAACCCACCTCCCAGCTGATCGTAGATGCCGCCGGAAGCCATGGCATTCAGCGTGCCCTCCACCATCCGGAGGCTAGATGCATCCTGAGTTCTCAGCCAATACCGAAGCAGCATTGAAAGTGTATGGCTCCTCGGAAATTTTGGAGCACCCCCGAACCCGCCCTCGCTTTCATCGTAACCCGCTTTGCATCGGCGGAAAGCCTCGTCCAAGGTTGCGCCCGTAAGTTTGTTCGTTGAAAACCCGCCGGACGCACCTCTGGAAAGAAATTGGACTGAGGATTCCGCAGAATCGTTGATTTCCTTTCTCTGATCTTTCCAGGAAGCCGCAATAGAATTCAGGAGCGTTTTGAAACCCGGCATCCCCCACCGGTCCTCCGGCGGGAAATAGGTGCCGCCATAGAAAGGCTTTTGATCCGGGGTCAGAAAAACACTCATCGGCCACCCGCCGGAGCCTGTGGACGCCATCACGTAACTCATGTAAACGCTGTCGATGTCCGGTCTTTCCTCACGATCAACCTTGATCGCAATAAAGTTTTCATTCAAGACCTTTGCCGTCTCGCCGCTCTCGAACGACTCCTCCTCCATCACGTGGCACCAATGGCAGGTGGAATAACCGATGGAAAGGAAGATGGGCTTGTCTTCTCGTTTGGCTTTATCGAATGCTTCCTTGCCCCAGGCGAACCAATCCACGGGGTTGTGCGCATGCTGCAAAAGGTAGGGACTTTTTTCTCGGATGAGACGGTTCGAATGAGTCTTGTCAACGGCCATAACTTCAGAAGCCCAAAAGATCATCAGGATAGATAAAACAAACCTCTTCACCCGACGGATTTTAACACATCCGGCTCTCTTCTTCGAGACCCGAGATAGGCTCGCGAATTAATTTTCTTTCACGCCAGCTGCCAAGATCTTACCCTCAAAGAGAGATAACATTATCTTCTCTACCTCCGCCTCAGCACCGAATCCTCTTCTTGGCGGCCCCTACCGCGTCCAAGAAGATGATGCGGTGCTACTTACGCTGACCCGTAAGTGTTAAGTTTCGCGCCGGCTCCCGAGGCGTTGTCCGACAGGGGCGTTTGGCACGGGTAGCGGCCATGGTGTCCGCCGAGCCTCGCCGATCCCTCGGACGAGGCGAGGACGGACGAGCGAACCGTGCCAACCGAGCACTATTTTCCTCGGAGGGGAAAATAGTGCGTCCCCGGGAGGATAATGCCTCGGGAGACGGCGCGAGGTGGGACATTTGACATTTACCCAACAAAACGCGAGTTAATTGTGGAGAGTTTTAATCTTAAGGAGGTCTTTGAGCATGAGGATGGGGTCACAGAAGAGGTTTATTTTGCTGTCCCGTCCCTCGCTCCACATGATCGGCACCTCCGCGATCCTGTAGCCGAACCGGCGGGCCAGATACAACGCTTCGACATCGAAAGCAAAACCATCCAGTTTTTGCTCTGAAAAAATTTTTTTGGTGGCCGCACTCGAAAAGCACTTGAAACCGCACTGAGAATCTTGAATGCCCGGCAGCGCCAAGGCCTGCACAAAAAAATTGAAGACCCGCCCGGACAGGCGTCTTTTGAAACTCTGCCGCACATCGCAGCCCGGCGCATGCACGCCACGGGAACCGATCGCGACATCGCACCCGCGTTCAATCGCCGCAATGAGTTTGTCCGATTCTTTGATAGGCGCCGAGAGATCCGCGTCCGTCAATAGCACATAGCGGCCTTTCGCCGCCAGCATTCCCTGCCGCGCGGCGAATCCTTTCCCATGGTTCGGATCGAACCTCAGAATGCGTACGGCTTGCCCGGCATGTTCTTGGATATATTTCAAAACAACATCCTGAGTCCGGTCCTTGGAGCCATCATCGACAACCAGAACCTCCCAGGCGCTCCCTTTCAGATCAAGGTAGGCCGATATTCTTCGCAGAGTGTCGTAAATAAGCTTTTCTTCGTTGTAGGCAGGCAGGACAACCGATAGCGTAATGCCTTGGGACACGAGGCTTACTGACCTTTCACTAACTAATGGGCACACTGGCCGAGATGATTTTGGAGCGA